>JANRLN010000515.1:0-18067 GCA_033762515.1 Planctomycetaceae bacterium | reverse complement strand
GCGCAAATGACCCTGCCCCTGGGAAGCGACGTCCAATTCGTCGGCGTCTCCAATAAGCCCCTGTCGCTGGTGCGCGTCGAAGCCACTGCGGGGAGCGAACGTCTGGAATGGACACTCCAACGTGATCCGGAAACGCAGCAGGCAACCGCGTCGCTACTGGTGCGGGCTCATGATGACCTGCCGCAGCGCTCAGCCAGTTTTTCCGCGGAACAGGCTGCGGCTTGCCTGGCGACCGATGGTCGTTCTTTTACGCTGCCCCTGGTCTTGCGGAAGACCGGTGATGTGGAGCTGCGGGACGTTCTCAGCCTGGCACAGGAGCAAGGGCCCGCGCTCCCGTCGGTCATCCCTTGGCCGGCTGACACAGTGCTGCGGATTCAACTGGAGGATGTCGACGGGATCGGCAGCCCGGAGCCGCTGCGGCTGACGCTGAATTCGCAACCCGATCAGCCGCCCGTCGTGGAAGTGGAGCTGAAAGGCATAAGTCCTTCGATCACCCGGCAGGCGCGGATTCCAGTGGCGGGCATGGTCCGCGATGAATATGGCGTCGTGCGTTCCCGGTTCGAATACTTGATTGATGCGGAAACCGCCTGGAGACCGCAGGAATTTGCGGTTCCCCCCACCGGCGTGGTCCGGGAATTCGAATTGGCTCGCTCCCCCTCAGAAGCTTATGAGCGCTTCGATGTGCTGCCGCTCGACCTTTCGCTCAAACAACGCCTGGCACTGACGGTCTACGCTGCGGACGGCGACACGTTGTACGGTCCCAACGAGCACCGCAGTCAGAAATTCGTGTTCACGATCGTGTCGGTGGAGGAATTGCAGTCTCTGCTCTATGCCAAGGAACTGAACCTCCGCAACCGGTTCGAGCAGATCCTCCGGGAATTGAAAGATTTGCAGAAAGACCTCGAACTGCATCGCCAGCGGGGTGAAACCCTCGAAGCGACGCAGGGGGATGAACGGCGACAAACCGAAGCGGCTCTTTCGGCCTGCGCGGAGCGCTCGCTGCTCAGCGTGCGCAAGAACGCCGCGGAGATGGTGTCGGTGGAGCAGGCGTTTGGCGATATTCGCGAGGAATTGGTCAACAACGCCGCTCAAACCCCGCAAAACATGGCACGGCTGGAAACCAAGATTCTGGCTCCGCTCAAAGCGGTCAATGCCGAGGGTTTCCCCGCAGTGGATGCGTCCTTGGGCCTCTTTTCGCTGGCCAACCAAAAAGGACGTAATCCGGTTCCCGCAATCGTCCGATCGGAAGAAGATGTGGCCGCGCTGGTGAAGTCGCTGGAACAGGTGTTGCTGGACATTCGGGAATTGGAGACCTTCCAGGAACTCTTGGAGTTGTACAAGGGCATCATCGATCTGCAGAATGAAGTCATGGAAGACACCAAGACGCAGCGCAAAGAAAAGGCACTGCGGGCTTTGGAATAGTTGTGGGAACCGGCGACCCGCGGAAAGCGTCCAAGTTTTCTGCAGCACCGAGTTTCCCAGGAGAGCGCGACCTATGAACTCGCGTCCATTAGCACGACTCGCCGCCTCGTTGCGGTTGCCGGTTCTTCGAGCAGCTCTGATCGGCGGGGTTGCATTTCTCGGCGGCGTCCCGACATCGGGATGGTCTCAGACTCCTGCGGCGGCGGCGACCGCGGAATCGCCCACCTCGGAAGCCGAGCCGGGCGATTCTCAGCCACCGCTGGCGACGCGGCAGGACGCGCTGGCGCTGCGATACAAGCGATTTGAAGACACGCTGCAGCAACTCATGGAGTACCTCCGCAAGACCGACCCCGATCGGGCGGACCTGCTCGAACGTGCTTTGTCAGAGAGCAAGCAGACGTTGATTCCCGATCAGCTCGGAGAATTGACTGTGCTCCTGGAGCGCGAGCAGTTGGGGGACGCCATCAGCGGCCAAGAGGCCGTCATTCAACAGATGAAACGGATTCTGCAGTTGCTGCAGAGCGAAGATCGCCAGAGCGAACTGGAAAAGGAACAGGCCCGGATTCAGGCGCTGGTCCGAGACGTCGACAAACTCATCTCGAAACAGACCGATGCCCGAGCGATCACCGAACGCAAGGGAACCGCCGAGGCGGCCGCCGATCAGCAGCAGAAGGTCGCCGACCAAACCCGGCAAGTCATCGAGAAGATCAAGGCCCAGGACGCCGAACGAAATAATGCCGACGCAGGAGATGCTGCTGAAGGAGAGTCAAAAGCCGGTGATCCCGGGAAGTCGGGCGAAGGGAAGCCCCCGAAGGATCCGACGAATCCCGACAAACCGGCGACGGACAAACCCGAGGGAGACAAGGACGGCGATGGAGCCAAACCGGGAGAGACGCCTGAGAAAGATCCCAAAGGCGGCTCCCCCCAAGACCCGGCGAAAGAGGGAGCGTCCCAACCCTCCGAAGGCAAGCCGGGATCCAAGTCCCCCCCCAAGCCGGGATCTCCCGACTCGAAGTCGCCGCCGCAAGGAGGCTCCCCCCAGGAGGGAAACCCGCAGGAGGGCCAGCCGTCTCCGGAGCAGCAGCCCGGGGGCGGAGATTCGCCGCCGATGTCCGAAGGAGACAATTCCAAACCGCAGCAGCAGACGCCTGGACGCGCCGAGCTGGAGAAGGCGCGCCAGCAGATGGAAGACGCCATCCAGGAACTCAAGCAGAAACAGGAGTCGGCGACTGAAAGTCAAGATCAGGCGCTGGTCGACCTGCTGAAGGCAAAGGAAAAACTGGAAGAGATCTTGCGGCAGCTTCGCGAGGAAGAGCAGGAACTGCTGCTGGCGGCATTGGAGTCGCGCTTTCGAGACATGCTCGCGCGTCAAATCAACGTCTATAACGGGACGCTCGGTCTGGCGGCCGTTCCCGCAGACCAGCGGACCGATCGGCAGCGCGGCCGGGCCATCGAACTGGCTCGCGGACAGGATGAGGTCGCGCTGCTTGCGGCCAAGGCCTTGACGCTCCTCAAGGAAGAGGGTTCCTCGATCGCTTTCCCGGAAGCTGTGGTGCAAATTCGCGACGACATGCTGACCAGCGCCCGTCGGCTGGAACGAGGCGACGTCGGCGAACTGACCCAGGGGATTCAAAAGGACGTCGTGGAGTCCCTCGAAGAAATTCTGGATTCGCTGCAGAAGGAAATCGAGAAGAGCAAAGATCGCCGCCAGCAGCAGGGTCAACCGATGCAACAGCAGCAGCAGGATCCGGCGCTGGTCGACGCGCTGTCCGAATTGAAAATGCTCCGTTCGCTGCAGTACCGCGTCAATCGCCGCACGAAGCAACTCGGGCGCGCGGTGGATGGCGAACAGGCCGACGACCCCGATCTTCAGAAACAGCTCCGCGAACTCTCAGTCCGTCAGGCCAAGATCCAACAGACGGCCCACGACCTGGCCACAGGGCGCAATCGCTGACGACCACCGGGCACGATGACTCAAACCGATGTGCATCCCTCATCGCGAAAGGCGGAGGCGTGAGATCCTTTTCCACAACGCAGCGATCCCTCGTCATCCTGCTGATGACCGGACTGTTCCCGCTGGATTCCCAGGTCTCGGCGGCCAGTGCTGAAGAAACTTACGGTCCGATGAACGCCGCGGAGGTCCGCCTGCGGCTGGTCGGTTGGGCCCGGGAGCGAGCGCTGCCCGAAGCGGTGCAAACCGCGATCGTCTCCGCGTGGGACGGCGCGGAGTCGACCTCCGTGGACGCCGCCGCAGTCTTGGAGCGGGCCATCAGTTGTTGGGCGCTGGGCCTGCCGGAACTGGCGACGTTCCTGCCGGAGTGCCAGTCGCAAGACCCTGGGCGCTTGGCGGCGCTGGAAACCCACACGTCCAGTCCCGGACAGGATCCTTTCCTCACCAGCAATCTGCGCAGCTATCTTGGGCGCATCTACGCCGAAAACCGGATGTACGATGAAGCCCTGACGCAACTGGCCGGAGTGGATCTGGCGCAGGCGATCGACCCGGCCGCGGTGCTGTTCTATCGGGCGGTGTCGGCCCATGAGATTTTGGAGATTCCTCAGGCGATCGCGGCGCTCGACGCCTTGCAGAAGCAGACCTCGCAGGTTCCTTCGCGCTACACCACGATTGCAGAATTGATGCAGGCGGAACTGGACGGTCTGGAGACGCAGTCGCTGGGAGAAGTCGCGCGATTGATGCAGGATTCCGAGCGTCGCCTCGATCTGGGGCGCACGGGGGAACGGGTCCAGGGCGTGCAAGAGCGCATTGTTTCGACGCTCGATGAACTCATCAAGAAAATTGAAGCCCAGCAGGGAGGCGGTGGCGGGGGAGGCAGCGCCAGCGGCGCCAATCAGGCGGACGCTCCCTCTGCAGACAGCCGTGTGAAAGGGGCCACGGCCCCCGGTGAAACGGACGACAAGACGTTCAAGAAAGAGGGGCGCTGGGGAGATCTTCCCGAGAAGCAACAGACCGAAGCCAAGAACTTGATCAACCGCGAGTTTCCCTCGCACTACCGTCAGGCGATTGAAACGTACTTCAAGAAGCTTGCCGGGCGTCCCGCCCCCGTCGACAAGTAGCTTCCAGTCGCCCGACGAATCCCGGAAAACTCGACTGCTGACCCCCCCCAAAGGCCTCCCAGTGACAGCCAGTGCCTGCTTACTCCTTCTCGCTCTCTCCGACCTGCCGCAGGTCGATGTCACCACGCTCTCCGGCGGCTCGCTCACGGGACGGCTGATCTCCCTGTCTTCCGAATCTCTGGAACTCGTGGGAGACGGCCAACCGGTGCGCGTGCCTACGAGCGAACTGCTGCTGGTTCAGGTGACCTCGAATTCGTCCGGCGGAACCCCGACCGCCCCGCCCGTCCCGGACGCGAATCCCGCTGCGGCCGGCCCCGCGGCCGTGGTTACGTTGCTCGACGGATCGCAACTGACGGCGACGCAGATCAGCATGTCGACGGAGGCGGTGTCGCTCGTGCATCCGACTCTCGGGACGATTCCGATTCCGCGGAGCCGCGTCCGCAGCGTACGTCTCGCTGCCGACGATCCCGCCGTCGCAGAATCCTGGAAGGAGCTGCAGCAACGGGCGAAGAAACAAGACTACCTCGTGATTCGCAAAGGGGACGTCCTTGATCATTTGGACGGCGTGGTCGGTGCGCTGGATGACGCGACGCTGAAATTCTTGCTGGACGGCGATCAGATCGAAGTGAAGCGGGCCCGTGCGTTCGGCTGGATCTATGCACAGGAACCGCCCAAATCGGCCGCCTCCGGAGTTCGCGTCACCCTCTCCGACAAGGACACGGTCGTCGCCAGCGGCGTCGCCTGGGATGGGCAGAACTGGGCCGTTTCGCTGCCGGGCATGAAGGTCCCGGCTTCGCTGACCGACAGCGCCGTCCGGTCGATCGATTTCAGCGCCGGTCGCGTCTTGTATCTTTCGTCCCAGGAGCCGCGCGACCTCGAACACGTCCCGTACTTTGGACCGGGGGGCGATTGGCCCTATCAGCGGGATCGCAATTTGTTCGGCCGCCCCCTCAAAGTCGGCACCCGGACCTTTTCCCGCGGCCTCGCGCTGCACTCCAAAACGCGCCTGATCTATCGCATCGGCGGCGACTATCGCCGCCTGGCGGCGATCGTGGGCATCGATCCCGAATTGCAGCCGAACGCCGAACCCGCGATCAATAACGCCCGCCTCATCATCCGCGGCGACAAGAAGGTCCTGTTCGACGCCGACGTGCGTGCGGGCGACCCCCCGTTGCCGCTGGATCTGCCGGTGGCGAATGTCATTGAGCTGGAGATCCTTGTGGATTTCGGCCAGGCCAACCTGGACATCGGCGACCGCGTCCACTTCGGTGATCTGAAGGTGCTGAAATGAGGCAGTTCGTCCCGTCCGTTCCGTGTCTGCTGCTGTCGACCGTGGTCTTCGCCTGCGGCTCGTCGGCCTTCGCGGTTGAGCCCCCGGTGAGGGACGCCGAAGCGGCTCGCGTGTCGATGATCGAACGCGTCGCAACGTCGGTCGTCGCGATTTTCGCATCTTCCGGCGACGGCGGCGGTTCCGGTGTGCTCATCTCGCCCGATGGCTATGCGCTCTCGAATTTCCACGTGACGAGCGGCTCCGGCGACTTCATGAAATGCGGCCTCAACGACGGGCGGCTCTACGACGCCGTGATTGTCGGGATCGACCCCACGGGCGACGTGGCCCTGATCAAGCTGCTCGGACGAGACGACTTTCCGGCCGCAACACTGGGGGACAGCGACAATGTGCGCGTCGGGGAATGGGTCTTCGCCATGGGCAATCCCTTTCTGCTCGCCACCGATTTCCATCCCACGGTGACGGCGGGAATCGTCAGCGGCGTGCATCGTTATCAGTATCCCGCCGGAACCTTTCTCGAATACGCCGACTGCATTCAGACCGATGCGTCGATCAATCCGGGGAATTCCGGAGGTCCGTTGTTCAATGCTGCCGGCGAACTGATCGGCATCAATGGTCGCGGGTCATTCGAGAAGCGCGGCCGGGTGAATATTGGGGCGGGCTACGCGATCTCGATCAACCAGATCAAGCGGTTTCTGGACGGCCTCAAGGGGGGGCGGATCGTCGATCACGCCACGCTCGGCGCCACGGTCAGCACCAATTTCGATCGCGAAGTGGTGGTCGATCGCATCCTCGAGCAGTCGTCCGCCTATCGCCGGGGATTGCGCGAGGGTGACCAGATTGTCTCGTTTGGCGGCCGACCGATCGGCAGCGCCAATCAGTTCAAGAACGTGCTGGGAATCTACCCGGATGGGTGGAAGGTTCCTCTGACCTATCGCCGCGGGGGAGAACGTCACGATCTGCTGGTCGAGTTGCGAACTTTGCATCGCGCTTCGGAGATGCTGCCGGAGCGGGAACGGAAACCCGAGGGGCCGCGGCGTCCCGGCAAACCGGATGACAAGTCGCCCCCGCCGGAGGATCCGCATGCGCACCCCCCGACTCCCGTGGCGGCGCCGGAAGCCTGGAAGCACTTGTACGAAGAGCGTGACGGCTTCGCGAATTACCATTTCAACCGACTGGCACAGGCCCGCCTCTTGAAAGGACTGGCTCCCTACGCCGAACTCAAGTCGCTTGGCGGACGTTGGAAGGTGGCGGGGACGGTGGCGGACGGCCGGACGTTCGTGTTCACCCTGGCGAAGGAAGGTCTGGGATTGAAGGTGGGGAAAGACGGTGTGTACTACATGCCCCTCGACGGCAGTGAGCCGATCGACGAACCCCCCGGTTCCGGTGGACTCCTGGTGGCCTGCGACCAGTTCAAGCAGCTTTTGACGCGGGAACCCGAGTCGTTCAGCTTCGTGCAGTACCTGGGAAGCGAACCGTTGGACGGCGTCGGGCCGGCGGTCGAGGTCCTGCAGACCCAGGTCGGCGTGGTGCACACACGCTGGCTGTTCCACCGCGAAGAGGGCCGCCTCGTCGGATTTGATACAACGCTCGCGCGTGACGTCGACCCCTGCGAGTTTCGCATTCAATCCGTCGGCGAGTTCAACGGGCGTCACTTTCCCTCGTCCTTCAGCGTCCGCAGCGGCGACCGGGAATTCGCGACCTTCCGCGTGAACGCGGCGGAGTTCCTGCCGACCCCTCCACCTGAAACCCGTTAGGTCATCATGCGCCAACGTTTGTGGACGATTGCAGGAGAAGTTTGCCGGGTGGGGTCCTTGGGTCCCTGGGGCCTGCTGTCCGTGCTGTTCATCGGCAGCCTCGGCAGCGGTCAGCTTTCCGCACAATCCATCTCTGAGACGATCGAGGACGTGTCGCCCAAAGTCGTCAAGATTTTCGGCGCCGGCGGCAGAAAGAACCTCTACGACTACGGCAGCGGATTCCTCGTCTCGCCCCAAGGGCACATTGTGACCGTCTGGAGCCACATTCTCGACGGCGACGCCGTGACGGTCGTGCTGCATGACGGCCGTCGCTTCACGGGGCAGATCCTCGGGGCCGAACCGCCGCTCGACCTCGCCATCGTCAAGATCGACGGCGAGGATCTGCCGCATTTCGATTTGACCAGAGACGTCGGCGAAGCCGGTCCCGGAGCGACCGTGCTGGCCTTCAGCAACGTGTTCAAGGTGGCGACCGGAGACGAACCCGTTTCGGTGATCCACGGCGTGGTGGCGGCACGGACAAAACTCTCCGCCAGCCGGGGCGTGTTTGAAGCGCCCTACTCCGGTCCGATATATGTCGTCGATTCCGTAACGAACAATTCCGGGGCCGCCGGCGGCGTCCTGACCACGCGCGACGGCCGCCTGCTCGGCATGCTCGGCAAGGAGTTGCGCAACAACGTGACGCACACCTGGCTCAATTATGTCGTCCCCATCAGCGAATTGCAGACGCCCATCGAAGAAATGATCACCGGCAAGTTCAAGCCCCGCCCGTCCGAGGATGACGAAGCCAAAGTGACGGTCCGGCGCTTCTCGCCGCGCGATTTCGGCCTCGTGATGGTCCCCGACGTCGTCTCGCGAACTCCCGCCTATGTCGACCGTGTGGTGCCCGGTTCTGCCGCAGAGGCTGCGGGTCTGAAGACCGATGATCTCGTCGTCTTCGTCGGCGAGCGACTGGTTCCCTCCTGCCGCGTTCTGCTGGAAGAATTCGGACGGCTCGAACCCGGCGACCCGTTGACGCTGGTCGTCCGCCGCGGCGACAGGCTGGAATCGGTTCAACTCACCACCCCCCGCAATTCTCCCCGCAACGATGTGACGACGGATTCCCCATAATGCCGAGTTCAGCCTCTTCGCTGCTTCTGCTGCTGCTGTCCCTGGCGGCTCCGCCGGCCGAGGTCGAGGGACTCACCGATCGCGCCTTCCAACAGGCCGCGGCGCTGGCCGCGCCGGCGGTCGTGCGGATTGACACCGTCGGCGGTCGGGAGCAGTTGGAACCGGGAATGGTCTCGTCGGGCGCGACGACAGGATTGCTGGTCTCCCCCGACGGTTATCTCGTGTCGTCGGCGTTTCACTTCGTCTCGCAACCGTCGTCGATTCTGGTGACGCTGTTTGATGGCCGTCGACTCGCCGCAAGGCAGATCGCCACCGACCGTCAGCGGATGATCACCCTTCTGAAGGTCGAGGCGGAGCGGCTGCCCACCCCGATCGCGGCGCCGAAGGAGTCCTTCCGCGTCGGACAGTGGGCGATTGCCCTGGGGCGGACCTTTGAAGCCGAGTCTCCGAGCGTCTCGGTAGGAATCGTCAGCGCCCTGAACCGCGTCTGGGGCAAGGCGATCCAGACGGACGCCAAAGTCTCGCCGGTGAATTACGGCGGACCGCTGATCGATATCGAAGGCCGGGTCCTGGGGGTCTTGGCGCCCTTGTCGCCGCACGAGTCCGGCGACACCGCCGGGGTCGAATGGTACGACTCGGGAATCGGCTTCGCGGTGCCGCTCGTCGACATCCTCAGCGTCGTCGACCAGTTGAAGACCGGCGACGACCTGTTGCCGGGCCTGCTGGGAGTCACTTTCAAAGGCAAAGACCTGATCCAGGGCGAGCCTCTGATCGATCGAGTTCGCTTCGGTTCCCCGGCGGAACAAGCCGGCCTCAAACCGGGCGACCGGCTTACCGCGCTGGATGGAAGCCCCATCACGCGGATGGCCCAGTTGAGGCACATCCTGGGAGCGAAGTATGCGGGGGAGTCGCTGCGCTGCGAGGTTCTCCGGGACAAGCAGACCCTCGAGGTGGATCTGATTCTGGCGGGCGAGCTGCCGCCGTTTACGCCGGCGTTTCTGGGGATTTTACCTTCGCGAAATCCGGGCGATTCCGGGGCCGCCGTCCGTTTCGTCTGGCCCGACAGCCCCGCCGCGATTGCCGGCCTGAAGTCCAAGGACGTGATCGAACAGGTTCAGGGAATCGATGTCGCCACGCCGGCCGAACTGGCGGATCAACTGGGCCGATTACGGGTGGATGCGGTTGTGAAGCTTCGTGTTCGCCGGGGGGACAAATCGGCCGAACTCACGGCATCCCTCGTGCTGCCGCCGACGGCGCTCCCCACGGACATTCCGGCTCCCGCCCCCTTCGGCGTCCAGGATCGTCCCGAAGGAACGAAGACCGGGCGCCTGATGGAAACCCTGGCGGGGCATGATCGCGAGTATTGGCTGTACATCCCGGAGAACTATCGGCCCGACCAGCCTCATGCACTGGTGGTTTTCCTGCATCCGTCAGGCAATCCGTCCGAACAAGGGGCGCTCGCCGCCTGGCGGGCCGAATGCGAGCGCCGCAGCATCATTCTGCTCGCCCCGCGAGTCGAGGGGCGTGGCGGGTGGTCGCCGAACGATCAGGAGTTCATCAACGATGCGATCAAGCACGTTCGGGAAGAATATACGGTGGCCGGCGACCGCATTGCGGTGCTGGGGATGGGGAATGCCGCTCCCGTGGCCGCAGTGCTGGCTTTCCGTCAGCCGGACTTGATCCGCGGACTGGCCCTGATTGACTCGCCCCCGCTGGGGCGTGTCCCGGAGAACAGCCCCGAACGCCGGTTGCAGATTTACAGTCGCGCCCGCGGGGCAAGCATCGAGGCCGCCAAATGGACTCAGGCCGTCAGTGAGCTTCGCAAGGCCGGCTATCCGGCCGTCTTGTCGCGGTCCGACGAGGAAGCCGGAGCTTACCCCACGCCGGAGTCCAACGCCGAGTTGGTCCGCTGGGTGGACAGCCTGGACCGACTCTAAAGCGGTCCATCCCCTCGACATCCGCGGCCGCGTATTTTTTGCAATCCGCGGCCGCGCGGCGCAACGCTTGCAGAACTGGGTTTGCGTCAATCGTCGCCTTCCGATAATTTGACGATGTCGATGGCTGTGAGCGATTCCTGACGGGTCCTCTGTTGTGACGCCGAGCCGGGCAAGGATGTGGAGAAAAGTCCCATGTATGGGCGGCAACGTGCATTATTGAATCTTGCGGAGGGTTCGCTGCGGCGCGGAGGTCAGTGGTGGTTGTGCGTTGCGCTCGCCGGCGCCTTCGGACTGTCGCTGAATTCGTCCTACGCCGCCGATCCCGTGGTTGATCCTCAGCATCCCCTCGCACCGGCTTTGGAGCACGCCTACAAGGCGCGGGAAACCCTGAAGCAGGTGGCCGATTACGAGGCCGTCTTCTCCAAGCGGGAAATCGTCGGACGCAAGGCGGTCGAATCCACCATGCGGATCAAGTTCCGCAAGGAGCCCTACAGCGTCTATATGATCTTTCTGAAGCCTCACGAAGGGCGCGAAGTCATTTACGTGGAAGGCAGGAACAACGGCAAGCTGCTGGCGCACGAGACCGGCATTCGGTCCATCGCCGGCACTGTTTCCCTCGCCACCGACAGCGAGGACGCCATGGAGGACAATCGTTATCCGATCACGATGATCGGCATGCACTACATGCTCGACCGGTTAATCGAGCAGTGGGAAATGGAGTCGCAATACGGGGAGGTCGACGTCCAGTATTACCCGAATGCCAAGCTGGGGGCGTCGACGACCTGCAAGGTGATCGAGAGTAAGCACCCCAAGCCGCGCCGACAGTTTCGCTTCCATATGACGCGGCTGTTCCTGGACAACGCCACCGGCTATCCGATCCGTCTCGAGCAACTCGCCTTCCCGGAAGGGAACGGCAAGCCGCTGATGGTGGAAGCCTACACCTACCTGGATGTGAAGGTGAATCTCGGCCTCAAGGACCGCGATTTCGACCACACTAATCCCAACTACGCCTTTCCGCGGTAGTTTGCCGACAACGGGAAGTTCGTCATGCAGGTGGTCGAACGGATTGCCGACGTTCGCGCAGCTCTGCGCACGGTGCGGCAATCGGGTGCTTCCGTCGGCTTCGTCCCCACGATGGGGGCGCTGCATGCAGGGCACGTCAGCCTGATGCAGGCCGCCCGCCGCGAACAGGAATTCGTGGCGGTCAGCATCTTTGTGAATCCGACGCAATTCGCGCCGCATGAAGATCTGCAGAAGTATCCCCGGCCGCGCGATCGTGATCTGGGTCTCTGCCGCGATGCCGGCGTGGATCTGGTGTTTTATCCGACGGTAGAAGAGATGTATCCCGCGGACGCCTCGACGTACGTCACGGTGGAGTCCTTGACCAGCTCATGGGAGGGAGCCGTTCGTCCCGGGCACTTCCGCGGCGTGACGACGGTCGTCGCCAAGTTATTTCATATCATTCCGGCGGATGTCGCCTATTTCGGGCAGAAGGATTATCAACAGCAGGCCGTGATCCGCAAAATGGTCCGCGACCTCGATCTGCCCCTTGAAATTCGTACGTGCGCCACGGTTCGGGATCCCGATGGACTGGCCATGAGCAGTCGGAACGCCTATCTGTCGCCGGCGGAACGCCAGGCCGGACTGTGTCTGTCACGGGCGCTCAACCTCGGGGCAATCCGGTATCGAGACGGGAGCTCTCCCGCGAGCATCGCGGCGGAGATGCAGCACTTGATCGCGGCGGAGCCGGGAGCGAAACTGGACTACGCGACGGTCGCCGATCCGGTTACCCTTTTGGAGGTGACAGAGCGGCAGCCGCAGGTGGTGGCATTGGTGGCCTGCCGCGTCGGGACGACTCGTCTGATCGACAACGCGATCTGGACTGCGGAGTAGACGCGCCAGAGCATCGGTCCCGCAGTCTATGCTCTAAGTGCTCGCGAGGGACCGCATGCGTCAGGTGCTCCTGTATCTCCCCTGGGACGGAGTCGCCATCGGGGGGGCTCGCATTCCCCTCTTCGGCTTTGGGGTGTTCCTGGCCCTGTGGTGCGTCCTGGGCGCGTGGGCGATTTACGCCACTTACTTCCGCAAGAGCGGGCCGCCGGCAGAGAGCCTGGATCTGTTTTCCGTCGGGTTCTGGCTGATGATTGCCGCGGCGATGATTCAGAGTCCGCAGTTTGGCCCCAGATTTTCTCCGAACGGGCTCCCAATCTTTGGCTACGGGTTCATGCTGCTGTTGGGGTTATTGTCGGCGGTCTGGCTGGCGGAACGGCGAGCCCGGCTCGAGGGTTATCCCCCCGAAACGATTTGGGATCTGGCGATCTGGCTGTTCATTCCGGGGATTATCGGCGGACGCGTCTTTTACCTCGTCCAGAAGTCGAGCGATGTCTACGCGGAAACGAAGACGGTGCAGGAGTTCTTGTGGAACACGGTCAACGTCTCGGAAGGGGGGCTGGTGTTGTATGGCGCGTTGATCGCGGGGGCGGCAGGCTATTTCAGCTTTTGCGCCGTGCGACGACTTCCGCCGCTGTCGCTGGCGGATCTGATTGTCCCGTCGGTCTTTGTGGGGATTGGATTCGGGCGGCTGGGCTGCCTGCTCAATGGCTGCTGCTTCGGAGACAAATGCGGGCTTCCGTGGGGACTGGTTTTCCCGCCGGAAAGCGGCCCGTTTAAAGCGCTCGTGATTCGCGGATTTCTGGCTCCCGACGCTCCCGGCACCCCGCCGCTGCATCCGACGCAAATCTACAGCTCGATCGACGGATTCCTCACTGCAGCGCTGTGTCTGTGGTACTATCGCTTCCGACGGGTCCCGGGCGATGTGCTCGGCTTGGCGCTTCTCATTTGTCCGACGACTCGGTTCCTCATCGAGTTCATCCGCGGCGACGAGTACGGCCAATGGGGGACGACGCTGACGATTTCTCAATGGGTGAGTCTGGGACTTCTGGCGGTGGGCGTCGTGTTTCAGGGCTATTTGAGCTGGCAGGTGCGCCGGGGTGCGCCTGCGGTATCGCCGGCGGACATGATTCCCCCACCGGCGTCACCCGCATAATCGGCAGAATTCCTACGGCGCGGCTCCTCATTGTCGACTCGAAGGGGGCTGGTCGATCGCCGCGGATTTCCGCGGAACTTTCTTAACTTAACCCGCGTCTCAATGTGTGATTCCAGTGAACGACACACCGGATCAAGAACTGATCGAGGGCTGCCTCGCCGGGAAGACCGAGGCGTTCGGGCTGCTGGTGGAGCGTTACCAGCATCGCCTGTACGGGAGTCTGGTTCACGTTACGGGCTCGTCGGAGCAGGCCCGCGACATTGCGCAAGATGCTTTTGTGCATGCATTTGAGAAGCTTTCGACGTTTCGCGGGCAGTCTCAGTTTTACTCGTGGCTGTTCCGGATTGCCCTCAACGCCGCCGTCAGCGCCCGTCGAAAAACGCAACGGGTGACGGCGTCGGTTGAGGCGACGAAGGAATCAACCGGGGTGGAGCCTGTGGACATGCGCACATGTTCCGCCCCCTGGCAGTCGCTGGAAACCGCGGAACGGCAGTTGATGGTTCAACGGGCATTGGCTCAGTTGCCGGAGGAATATCGGACCGCCTTGGTCTTGAAGGAAATGGACGATCTGAAATACGAAGAGATTGCGGAGGTGCTGCAGGTCCCCGTCGGGACGGTCCGCAGCCGCATCCATCGAGCGCGACTGGAATTGCGGGCCAAGTTGCAAGTGGCTCTGCGAAGAGAACAATGAAGAGAACAATAAGGTTCGGTCGGATGGAAAGAGGGCTGAGAGCGACGGTTGGAGCCGCCGCAGCCCATAGAATTCCGCGACAAGGCAGGTCGCCGGTGGCGGAAGGGTGAGATCGATAGTGAACAGCGGTTCTGCGAGCAACGGTCGCCACGAGAACGGTCGGACAACCGACGCGTGGGACGAACTTTTGTCCGCCTATCTCGACGGCGAGGTGACGGAATCGGAGCGGATTTTCATCGAGCAGCGATTGGCTGCGGATTCCGCTGCACGAGAGATGTTGTGTGAATTCGAGCAGTTGTCGCATCTGGTCCGCTCCCTCCCGCGTGTGACGGCCCCCGTCGAACTTCAACCCGCGACGGTGAAACTGGCCGAGCAGCGTTCGCTGCTCGGAGCGGCAACCCCGGCTGCGAAGTCGACTCATCCACGGCTGCGGCGTCGCGAGTGGCTGGCAGGATTGACGGGCCTCGTCGCGACCATCATCGCGGTGACTGTCATTCCCTCCTGGTATTGGTCGCCCGCGGTTCCTGCGCACTCCCCTGGAGAATTCAGGTTTGCGGCTCCTCGCGAGTTCGTCGTGGGCGGATCGCTGGACAGCGAGCAGGATTCCGCCCGGAGCGTCGTGACGGTCGCTCTGGGAGACGGCGCCGAACCCGAAGCTCTGAGATCAAAGGTGGCGATGAGCCGCTCTGCCCCGGCTGATGGAGCACCGGGCTCACGCAGCATGAGACGCGCAGGGATCGCGGTCAAAGACGAGAGGCGCACCGTCGAACGGAATCAACCGACAGATTCGATGGAGATTGCCGCCGCCGCCGCTCCGGCTCAGGCCGGGGAGAAGGCGCTCGGCAAGTCGTCCGAGGTCGCGCCCGACAGCGGACTGGAACGCCTGGAAGCCTGGCAGGAAGTGCAGCCCTATTTGAATGGCTTCTGCCAAAACACCGGAGCAGTCGCCAACTTCGACCTGGTCGTGCTCGACACCCGCGAGGCCGTCGACCAATTCGAAGTCCTGTTGATGCAGAATGGCGTCATGGTGACGCAGCCCTCGGAACCTCAGGATCAGAGGCTCGTCGAAGAGCCGGTCGCTGCCGCGGCCCGCTCCCCCATGAAGTCGACCGAGCGCCTGGCCGACGGCGAAACCGCGTCGCGGGTGGCGATGTATGTCGAGGCCGACGGGGAACCCATCACGAAAGCCCTGGCCGAAATGGTTCGCCGCCGTCAGTTGCTGTCGCTCAAACTCCAACCCCCGCTGCAGGTTCCGGCGGCCGATGACGAGGCCCCCGCCGACGAACCCGCGGAGTTTTCGCGCAATCGATATGTCGTCAAGGACCTTCGGGATGCCTACTGGGTCGCCCGCTTTGGCTCCAATGGCGTGCAGCTGAGCGAAGAAGCCCCCGTGAGCGCCTCGCTTGGGGTCTCCAATGTGGAGATCGCTCAGGGGCTGCAACCCGCGGCGGGAGCACCGTTCCTGACCCAGAATGCTCCGGTCGCGGGTCAATCCCACAATCGTTTGGCGATGGGGAATTCTGTCAACATGAAGAACGGCGAGGCGCCCACCAACTACAGTCAGCGCGTCGTGTTGGAAACGCCTCAGACCGATTGGCTCAAGCAACTGCAACTTCAGCAGCAGTCCGCGACCGCCAACACGCAGGAAGACCTGGCGTTTGAAGCCCAGCTGCGAAACACCGGCAACAATTCCGTGCGGAAGCTGCAGCAAAATTTCCTGGCGACGGCGCCAAACACGGTGCGGGTGCTGTTCGTGATGCAGGAGGCCGCCGTCGGACTAGAGCTGGAAGCGGTCGGCGGCGGCGTTGCTCCCATGGCGCCCCCCGCGAAGGCTGCCAAACCGCGGTAAGTCTGCCGTGGCCCATCGATCATGGTCGCAGGCCGGGCACCCCAATCTGGCGACCATATGCCGCGGCCAGATCCGTGGCGCTAATCCCATACGTTAACTCGAGCGCCTCCCGCCACGTGTAACCTTCCTTGATGGCGGTGATCATCCCCCGATACGCGTTGGCGTCGGTTGACACCAGAAGCTGCGTGAGCGTGGCGGCCACGCCATACTGCCACCGCTGAATGGCGCCTTCGTCGTCCAGAAAATTGCCCCCCAGGCTCCCGGTCGAGCGGACCTGCGGCAGCGCCTCGGTCATGCGATTGGCGACGTGATCGCTTTGCGGCACTACGACCGCAGACACCCATTCCGAAATCCCCTCATTCATCCACGGAGGAATGCGACCGTTGGAGCGAATCCGGTGCAGAAATCCGTGAGCGGTTTCGTGAACCAGGACCACGGCGAAGAAGATCGGATCGTCCCCGCGGGCGCACGTGATGACGACGCGTCCGTCGCCCCACTGATGATTCAACCCTGCCACGCCCTGGGTCATGGGATTCCCCATGTACCGCGCCTCAAATTGTTGAAACGCTTCGTTGTGCAGGAACGCAATGACCGGGCATTTCCCCAGCCAGATGTTGGTCCCTTCGGGAACGCCGAACAGGGAGCACAACTGGTCATACATCTTGTCGAGATTGGCGATGTAACCGCCCACCTGCGCTGCGGGCATGTCCGTGTAAAAGACAAAGTACTTGGTCTCGACGCGCTGAAACGACAGTTGGGGAAACGTGGCCTGCGCCTTGGACATCAGGTCGTCATAAAATTTGGTCGCTGCGTCCAATTCCTCGCGGCTGGGCTCTTTCCATAGCTCAAAGCCCTGAGTCCCCAACCGGTCGCCGGCGACTTCGTTCCGCTTATTCAGATCCAGCAGCAGCCAGGCCTTCGCCGCCGGATCGGAGACCACGTCGTAGACCCCCTGTTCCGTCCGCAGTTGATACAGCGTGGTCGGCGTGATCTTGGTGGGATTCCCCTTGGAAGGCTTGAACGAAATCGTCCGAAACGTATTGGCGGCGGGCCCCGCCTTCATCTCGGCGATCTCCATTCCGGTGTATCTCTTCCCGGAGAGGAGCAGCACGTCCACCACGGCGCCCGGCACAATGGCCCCGGTGTCGGCGGTCAGATCCGCCACATAATCGCGCTCCAGTTTCATGATGGCCCGCGGCGTCGACTTGACCCCGGCAATTCGCGGCGGCGCCCCATCGGCTCCGGCCGCCGCCAGGACCACCCCGCCGGCCAGCGACGCCGCCAGCAACAGTTTTCCGGTGATCATCGTCTTCTCCAACCTGCGTGGATTTATTTTCGAACCCAATCTCATTACGAATCGAAGCGATCTCCGCGCGATTGTAACCATCCGCTCTCGGAGAAAGGGAGCTTCTTTCGAGAGATCGGAAATCGAAATTCCCTCCCCAGGCAACGGCAATCGAGCCGAACGGTCGACGGAGATACTTCGAGCCTCACCGTCACCCGCCGGGCGGCCGTTGGACTGCTCGGATCAAGCCACGCACCACACCCGCGCGCCATCCGCGGCGCGATTCGGGATATAGTGAGACGCGTGACGTCGCGACTTTCGAGGATGGCGGGGTGAACTGGACCGAACTGGATCTCTTGTGGTGGGAGTTCGTCCTGGGATCGGTCACGGCCCTGGGGTATCTGGCGACGTTGTTCCTGGTGCCGAGGGTGTTGCTCACCAAGAAGCGCTGGCCCGCGTCGACGGTCGCCTGGTTGATGGCCATCATCACGTTGCCGGTGATCGGCGGACTCTGCTTCCTCGTGTTCGGCATCGATCGGATGGGGCCGCGTGTGCGGCGGCGGCGAGAAGTGGCCGCTGCGGTTCAGCGCAGCCCCGCGCCCCTCAACGAGGC
>JANRLN010000514.1:0-11998 GCA_033762515.1 Planctomycetaceae bacterium | reverse complement strand
CGCTGATGTCGTGGTTGCATTTTCCGCAATCCCCAGCGATGCGCCATTCGTATCGGCGTATCTCCACCGTGTCTTGACCGCCGAGGATGACTTTCAAAAGTACTTGTTGTCCAAACTGATCCTTCAGTCTTGCGATAACTTTGCCATAGATCCAAAATACTACGATTCACTCTCTCAGCAGCGCAAGGACGCCATTTGTCAGTTCTACGTTGACACTATACAGGAAAATGCGGAAGACCACGAAGATGAAAAGGTGTTCTTGTTTTGAGATCAACGCTGTAATGGCCGTATAACAATGCGTTGGACGCTGAGCACGTCGCTTTTGAGTTCAATGTTGGTTAGCCGCGGCCAAGTCAACGCAACCGTAATGGTCACCCGGATTCGCCGTGGACCACTGTCGGTTCCCGCGTGCAATGAGGTTCGTCACTCACGAGATGCCGTCCATGACCAGCGCTGTCTGCGACCTTCTCGGTCCATTCCAAGCGCTCAGCGACACGGAAAAGCATAAGGCCGCCCGCCTGCCGCTGAAGCAAGTTGTGCAGGACGAAGCGGGCGATCTCGATGACGACGCTTTCGTCGCAATCGCCGAGGACCTGTTCCTCGACCTCGATGCGAGCGAGGCTGGCGCTGGCGGATCCTCAGCGCGGTGACGTCTGGCTCGTCGACCCTGGTATGGTCGCCAAGATTCGGCCGTGCTTGAACTTCAGCGTTCCGGCGGAGGGCCTCAACAACCGTGCGCTCGTGACCAGAGTCGCCCATACAACGAGCACGCGGGGTTCCGATTTCGAAGCGGCCATCACGGCCGGGTTTCTGAAGCCCGCGTCTTTGACGCGCAGAACAATCTTTCGATCCCACACGCGAAGCTCGCCCGTCGGCTGGGCGTGCTGCCGCCTGACCAGATGGATGCCGTTGCGGTGATTGTTTGTAAGTGGCTCGGCCTGTAGCTTACGGAATACAGAACTCCGCGATGCCAGGGGTTCCGCGCGGCGTCCCCTTGATTGATCAACTTTTGGTCGCGAGCGTTTCGTCGCTGGCGTTCTGTGTCATCACACGCCCCCTTGGTACTGGACTCGGAATCACAGAGATGGCCACGTTTCACCGAACCAAAGACGATCCCTTGCCGCTCCAGACGCCTCCGGGCACGGCGGACTTTACCATGCATACCGACACCAAAGACGGATTGCCCATTCTCGTGTGCACCGTGGGCAAGACCGTGCTGCACTACGACGCTCGCTGCATTCCAGACCTGCACTCCATGCTGAAGGCCCACGGTGACTGGATGGAGTTGGGCGGGACTGACGAACAGAAGCCCGCCAAGGAAAACACCGTCGAGGCCTGGGGCCGCTCGCCAGCCAACCCCGTCGGCGGCTGGTATGGTCTGAAGAAGGGTCTCCGCGGCCGCTTCGGCGTCTATATCCCGCCGCTCATGGAAGCGCTGGGCTTGTGCGAGCTGGAACACAACCCGAAAAACAATCGCATGCGGGCTAAGTAGTCGAGCATCGGATGTCGAAACCGGCCCGGCAGTGAACCCGCATTTCGCGCTCGAATGGTGATCCAAGCCATGGTGTGCGCGGGTCTCCCGCGCATGGCGGAGCGAGTGATCACCACCACAGCTTGGGAGGAGAGGAGTGCGGGAGAACGGGAGAAAAAACGATGTCAGCTCAAGTGCTCGGTGGGCTTCTCCCGCACTCCCCTGCTCCCGCACTCCCCTGCCCGGTCCATGACGGCAAGAACGCTACTCCGCGTTCAGCGCATTCCGCGCCCGATCCGTGAAGATGGGCACGCCGATCATTCGGCCGGAGAAGACCATCTTGTCGCCGACGAAACCCTGGAAGTCGAATTCGGCCCGCTTGCCGGGGCGCAGGCGATGAACTTTGGCCATCAGCAGCAGCCGGTCGCCGGGATACACAGGGCTGCGGAAGCGAACCTCTTCCATGCCACCGAAGCCGAGGAAGTCGCCGCCGCCAAGGACTTTGTACTTCCGCGCGTAAAACCCGGCGAGCTGGGCGGCGCATTCGCAGAGCATCACGCCCGGCATGAGCGCGAACTCGGGCATGTGGCCGCGGACCCAGAACTCCTTGTCGGTGACGTCCTTGAATCCGACGAGACCATGATTGGCCTCGTCGATCATCAGAATGCCGGTGAGCTGTTCCATCTCGAAGCGCTGCGGATTGACCGCGCGAATTTCTTCGATGCCGTACAACGGTTGTTCAAAGTTGTAGGGCGCCATGGGGTAAATCGGCGGGGCGGGCATGCGAATTCCTCTGGCGCTCGGTGGTTCGGTTCGATCCCAACGAGCAAGTGCGATCCCTACAGGCTCAGAATGTCGCGCACCTGGCCCAACTCCGTCAACAGCCGATCAGGTTTCACCGTCGGATCCTTCAGATCGGCGACAGAAGCCTTCAGGCTGATTTTGTCCCCTGCGTAGAGCGCCGTCCGAAAGCCGACCGACTTGGCCACCGCCAGGTCTTCCCGCAGTCGCGCGCTCACGAAGAGCACCTGCCCAGGTTCGATGCCGCGAAGTCGAAACCGTTCCGCAGCACGCTGATACAGCGACTTGGAGGGTTTGCGAGCCCCTTCCAGGTATGACAACGTCATGACCGACGGATCGAGGACCTGACCGATCGGCGGGAGTGTACCTTGAGCCTCTAAGGCTCGCAACACTTGTGTCAGGGTGAAGCACTGGCCATCGGCGACCAAACCCTGCACAAATCCCCCCTGGCTGGTCAATTTCAGGGCGTCGAGCGCTCCCGGCGACGCTTCGATTCCTTGCAGAGACGCATGAAAGAAATAGGCGATCTTCTCGCACAGTTCATCCAGATCGCCGTACAGGGATTCATCGTACGTGTACTTTTCGAGTTCCATCTTGCTTAAAACGCGTCGCCAGAGCTTAGCCGAGTCGATCTCGGTGAGATCTCCCTTCCGCCCGGAACCAGCCAGCCGCAGATCGTCGTAGGCCCGAGTGTATAGAGTCTGGAGGTATTCCCAAGGTGCTCCCGGCTTCCGGGACATGCTGTTCCAGAGATTGAATTCCTGCAGCGTTTTGTCGAGCGCCACCTCCATCCGAATCGCCTGCGGATGCTGGAAAATCAGCTCTCCATCCGCGATCCGCAGCAGCGTCCCGTACACGTCCCAGGCAACTCCCTTCAGTCCCGCAATCGGCTTGGTGAATGGGGCGGCATGCACAGGCTGCGGCTTTGGGGGCGTCGGCCAGCGGAGATTCCGCTCAGCGAGCCATTTGGCATATTCGGTGATGGTTTTGGGCATGGCGACGGACCGCAGGGGGAACTTCCGCGGTCCATCCTAAAGTGTGCCGCCGCCAATGAAAATTGTGCGAGGAATTTCTCGCCCACGCCAACACACCCCCTAGGGCTCAACGCGGCGTGTTTTCCCAACAGGCGTGATCCAGACGAAGCTGCGACCCGCTTCGTCCTGCCAATATTCGCGATTCAGTTTGTTGGGGACCAGCATGGCCCGCAAGGCGAGACTCCAGGTCGTCTTCTTGAACGGGTGCTTCAGCATCAGTTGATCCAGCCGCACCTGTTCGCGATCCAGGTTTGCGTAGTCGATGAGGATGGGTGTTTTCGTAAGTTCCGCTGCCGCTTCCAGCACCGTCTTCGCAGAAGTTTCCTCCAATTCGATGTTGGTCATTGCAAACAGACCCGGCAGCGCCACAGGGGCCTGCTTTTGCACAGGCCAACCGACCGGCCAGTGATCGAGAGGGTCCTCAGAGAGGATCTCCACTACGAGTTCGATCGAACCGTCGGGTTCGCGATTGGGACGAAACCCGAATTCGCGATCGTTCAGCAGCACAGCAAGAGCCGTGGCCTTGGTGAACCCCTGGATTGACTGCCGAACTGTCACCTCGACGCCCAGACGGCGATACCGTTCCTCGGCCTTCGTCGACCACCGGAGTGGATATTTCGGCGGAAGCTGCAGGCGTTCAATAGCCACGGGAAGACTCGCCCCCCGCACTTCTTCTCGGGCGACAGCCGACAGCTCGGCGAACAGCCCTTCAAACTGCGGCTTGGACAATCCCCACAACGGCTTTCCCGAGGGAGCCCCTTGCACGCCGTAAGTCTTGAGCTCGTCAATCCATTCCTTGAGCGCGGCAGCGTCGGCGCGGTCGAACGAACGGCCTGGAAACTCAAGACTTCCGGAGCGGCTGAGTCGGCCGACCATGGTGACATACCGCAGGGTGCCCACGGTTTTCTCGGTCACCTCCGGCTTGTCACTCACCAAGCCGCGGCGAATGATCAGCGGGGTGTCCCATTTCTCGAAGACCTGGCCCCACGCCTGCGCATGCAGGCCGCCGCCATCCGCGGCGGAGTGGATTTCGACATTCACCGTCGTCGAGCGGGGATCTCCCCCCCCGATATTGGGCTGAGCCTGCGCAGGCTGCCACGAGACACAGCACGCCGCTGCTATCCACGTCCCCAGAAAGATCCCAAGCCGCGGGGCAGACATGTCGGAGTCTCCTGGAGATTGCGAATCGCGATCTCAGGAAATCGTAACTCTCGACGCCGCAACGTCACAAGACGGGTTTCGCCAGGATTTTGCCGAGCCGTTCCGTGGTCCGAACTCTATGGCGAAACGGCTGGAGCCGGCGGAGGGGGCATGTACGAGCGGGGGAGCGCTTCCGCCGGTGTCGCCGGAACCGGGGCGACTACTGGGTGATTGACCGTGGTGGGAAACGTTCCCTGCAGGTGGCGGTAGTAAGTGCTGCTGAATCCTGCCGGGAGATGATAGTCCGGCAGCGCACACCCGGCGAACAGCATCGCCGCCGCGAAGGGGGAATAGATCCAGAGTTGACGAATTCGCGACATCTGCGAATCCTGTCCGGCAAAAGGTCCAACGGCGGGTGCGACAGTCTTCCTTATCGTCAAAGTGAGCCGTCCCGCGCCATCAAACGTTCGCAGCCCGGCTTCCTGAGGAAACCGGGCTGCCATGTGATGCCGTAAGCCATTCCCCAGAAATCACTTAGCTGCGGCGTACCGCTTGGCGACTTCCGGCCAGTTGACGACGTTCCAGAAGGCTTCAATGTACTTGGGACGCAGGTTCTGGTAGTTCAGGTAATATGCGTGTTCCCAGACGTCCAGACCGAGGATCGGCGTCTTCCCTTCCATCAGCGGGCTGTCCTGGTTGGGAGTGCTGGTCACTTCCAGCGCCCCGGTAGAGACCACCAACCAGGCCCAACCGCTGCCGAAGCGCGTCGTGGCTGCCTGGGCGAACTTCTCTTTGAATGCCGCGAAGCTGCCGAATGCCGCAGAGATTGCGGCAGCCAGATCGCCGGTCGGTTCGCCACCGGCGTTGGGAGCCATCACCGTCCAGAAGAGCGAGTGGTTGGCGTGGCCGCCGGCGTTGTTCCGAACGACCGTCCGAATGGCTTCGGGAACTTGCGACAGGTCGGAAATCAACTCTTCGACGGACTTGGCTTCGAGGGCCGGATGGTCCTTGAGCGCGTTATTGGCGTTGTTGATGTAGGCTTGGTGATGCTTCGATTGATGGATTTCCATCGTGCGAGCGTCAATGTGCGGCTCCAACGCGTTGTTTGCATATGGCAGCGGCGGTAGGGTGTAGGCCATCGGAAGTCGCTCCTGCGGATTCGCCGGGGTGTGAGCAGTTCGAACAACCGGCCAATCACCGGTCTCCCGGAAGCATTCTATGCATCCCCACGCCGGGAACAACCGTAGAAGGTTTCGAGGTCGATCCGGAACGGATCGCAATTCCCGATGACAACTCCTCGCCGAACCGGAGCCGTGCGCATCGCCGACGTCCCGCCAGACATTCTGGCGGCGTTGAACGCCGGAGAGTTGGAGACGGCGACACTCGCCGAGTGTCTGGCCATCGACCAGATGCAGCTGGTGCGGCATGTCTTTCCGACGCTGCAACTGGAACGCCGCATCGCGGCTCTGGAGTCGGAACTCCAGCAACACTCGAAGCTCACCGCCATGCGGGCGACGCGGATTATCGCCGCAGACCTGGCAAGTGTGGTCAGCCCCGATCGCCGGCCTCGCTCGACATGGACGCGGCTGAGGGGTCATCCGTCGGACACTGTCCGGGGTTGGGCGGCATTCGTGATTGGACTGCAGCCGGACTGGTCCCTCGCAGATCGGCTGGCGGCACTGCAGCCGCTGGCGGCTGATCCTCATTTTGGTGTGCGGGAGGCGGCGTGGCTGGCCGTGCGCGATTCGATCCTCGCGGAGATCGAATACGCGATCTCGCGATTGACGCCCTGGGCCGGAGCCGCAGATCCGCTGTTGCGTCGATTTGCCAGCGAGGCGACACGACCCCGCGGCGTCTGGTGCGCACACTCCGACCGCTTGAAGGCGGAACCAGAATTGGGGCTGCCCATTCTGGAGCCGCTCAAAAACGACGACGCCAAGTACGTGCGCGATTCCGTCGGCAACTGGCTTAATGACGCCGCGAAATCCCGTCCTGACTGGGTTCGGGAAATCTGCGCCCGCTGGTCGGTCGAATCCCCGACCAAGGCCACCGCGGAAATCGCGAAGCGCGCACAGCGCTCGCTCCCAACTCGGCCGGTCGGCTAAGTCAGCAAAAGATCCGCCAGCCGGCAGGTCTGCAACACTTCGCGCACGTGGGGTGACGCCCGCGGAATCAAGAGTCGACCTTGCTGGCGCTGCACGCGCTGACGCGTTTCCAGCAACAGCGAGACGCCTGCGGAACTGAGATACGTAACATCTGACAAATCCAGTTGCACGGTCTTGACCGCCTGTGTCCACAGCCCATCCATCACGTGGCGCAACTGAGGCGATGTGTCGGTGTTGACCATCCCCGTGACGGCCACCTGAATTTCGTCGCCATGGAACTGCGAAGTCACTTGCATGACAGGTCTCCCGGACTTCCCGAAGCGCTGGCCCGTTCGCCGTTCCAGAATACTCGCTTCCGGCGCTTTGTCAGGAGGGGAATTTCCGCAGCAAGACAAGATCCGTAAGCGAGTTAGTGCAATCCCCTAGTGATCTCGCCGCCGAGACTTGTCGATGCATGCTCGCTGCATCCGAGTCTGCCGCGCTTACCGAAGCCGCATGAACAACGGCCGAATTGCGGGCCGGAGGGGAGCAGCGAATTGACCATACCAGAGGTCTGGCCCTAGACTAGGGGAAGAGTGCCATCTCGGCGATTCGAGCCGATTTCCATGCCCTCTGGTCTCGGCCGTCCCGCACACGGTATCAGCGTTGCAAGGGGTCTCCACGCTATGGTTTCAGAGTTGCGTCTCGATCGCCGCCATTGCTGCGCTCTTCCCTGCATGATTGCAGCGCTGGCATTCGCCGTCTCTGCAGTCAGCAATTCGATGGCCCAGGCTCAGACCACACCGAAGAAGGCGGCTGCCGTTGAGAATATGACCGTCCTGACAAAGGACGGCGCTTCCCTGCACTGCACCTACTTTCCGTCCGCCGCCGGACGAAATGCTCCTGTGGTCATCATGCTGCACGGCAAGGGGGGGAATCGCTTGGCATGGCAGGCGCCGGTCGGAAAAGGCCCGAGCCTCGCCCAGGCTCTGCAGTCAAATGATTTTGCCGTAATTTGCCTCGACCTCCGGCTGCACGGAGAAAACATCGCTGCGGGAGCAACCGGGAAGTCCAAAACGATTAACGTGACGCCGCGCGACTACCAGGCGATGGTCACGATGGACCTCGAAGCGGTGAAGAAGTTCATTTTCGACGAGCACCAGAAGCAGACCCTCAATATGAACAAGCTGGCGATCGTTGCCGCCGATTTCTCGGCATCGGTGGCCATGCTGTACACCGATCTCGATTGGTCGAAGGAGCCTTACGACGACGCCCCGGTCCTGGCACAACGAACTCCGAAGGGGCAGGATGTCCGCGCGCTGGTGCTGCTGTCTCCTGACACGAAAGTTCCCGGATTGAACATTTCCAACGCCGCCACCCGCATTCGCACTCTGCAAATGCCGGTGATGATCGGCGTCGGCAAGAAAGACAATCAGGACAAGCAAAGCGCCCGAAAGCTGTCGGAGCAGTTGATGCCCAAAAAGGAAGAGAAACCGCACGTCGTCTTCTACGAATACGACAGCAATGCTCGTGGAACTGACCTGATTGGCAAGAATGTGGCAGTGGAGGCCCAGGTCTACCAGTTCCTGGACGAGCATGTGAAGAAGACCGACGGAGAGTGGCGCGACCGCAAGAGTCCGCTGACGGACTGATTGACGCCCTTTTCTGCGGCAGGCGATCCCGTTCGATCACGGAGACGCCTCAAGAGTTCGGCGGTCGGATTGTGGACCAGGACGCCGTTCGTCGAATCGACTTTCGCGTGCATCCGGAGTTTGCAGCAAAGCAAAAAGCAGCCCTCAAAACTCGATGGAGTCTTGAGGGCTGCTTGATTCGACACTTGCGTGACCGCTTCACATCTGCGTCGCTGCAGATGGGCATCGCCACAAGACTGCGTGGCGTTGATCTCTTCTGACGTGTTCTCTTCTGCCAATGTCCATCGAATGGGTGCGAGCCCATTGATGACTACACGCCCAACTTTCGGCGTTTGGCCTTGCGGGCCTTGGAGCTGGCGGGGCGCTTGCCGTGGTTCGCACGGTTGATTTTTCGGTTGTTCTTGGGCATGAGGGCAAACTCGGGTTAGAACCGGACAATTTGGTCAAGAGCCACGCAGTGTAATCGTTCGTACCGCGGTCGCCAAGGGTGGGCGATCATGAAATTACAGGAAAGCCCAGGGCTTGCTAACCCTGGGCTTCGTAGATGGTTGCGAATCGATCCTCGCGTTTAGTAGCGGTAATGCGACGGCTTGAAGGGACCGTTCACCGGCACGCCGAGGTAGGACGACTGCTTCGGCGTCAACTTCGTCAGCTTCACGCCCAGCTTGTCGAGATGCAACCGAGCCACTTCCTCGTCCAGTTCTTTCGGCAGGAGATGAACGCCGATTTCGTACTTGTCAGTTTCCGTCCACAAGGCGATTTGGGCCATCACCTGATTGGTGAAGCTGTTCGACATTACGAACGACGGGTGACCGGTGGCGCAACCCAGGTTCACCAAACGACCTTCCGCGAGAACGAGAATCGCCTTGCCGTCGGGATAGGTGAAGCGATCGACCGGGCCGCCGACATCGTGGTTGGACTTGATGCGATCGTGCTTAATGTCCTTCCGTGTCTTGAGATACGCGACGTCAATCTCCAAATCGAAGTGACCGATGTTGCACACAATGGCGTTGTGCTTCATCTGATCCAAGTGTTCGCCGCGGATCACATCGACGTTCCCGGTGGCGGTGACGAAGATATCCCCGAGCGGCGCCGCCTCTTCCATCGTGGTGACCTGGAAGCCTTCCATGGCGGCCTGCAGGGCGCAGATGGGATCGATCTCGGTGATCAGCACGCGGGCGCCGAAGCCCTTCATCGACTGTGCAGAACCCTTACCGACGTCGCCATAACCGCAAACAACGACAACCTTTCCGGCAACCATCACGTCGGTGGCCCGCTTGATCCCGTCGGCGAGCGACTCGCGGCACCCGTAGAGGTTGTCGAATTTGCTCTTGGTGCAGCTGTCGTTGATGTTGATCGCCGGAACGCCGAGTTTCCCTTCCGCGTGCATCTGCACGAGGCGGTGGACTCCGGTGGTGGTTTCTTCCGAGAGTCCACGAATCCCCTTCAGGAGCTCCGGATATTTGTTGTGAACCATCGACGTCAGGTCGCCCCCGTCGTCGAGAATCATGTTCAGCGGTTCGCCGTCCGGGAAGAAAATCGTCTGTTCAATGCACCAGTCGAATTCTTCGTTGTTCATTCCCTTCCAGGCGTAGACCGGAACCCCCGCCTTGGCGATGGCGGCGGCGGCGTGGTCCTGCGTGCTGAAAATGTTGCAGCTCGACCACTGCACCTCGGCGCCCAGCTCAATCAGAGTTTCGATGAGCACGGCAGTCTGCGTCGTCATGTGCAGGCAACCGGCGATGCGGGCGCCCGCCAGTGGCTTCGTTTTTCCGTACTTCGCACGCAAGGCCATCAGGCCCGGCATTTCGATCTCGGAGAGCTGGATGTCTTTCCGCCCGAGTTCCCACAATGACAGATCCTTGACCTTGTAGGGGAGCTTGGCAGTGGGGGAAGCTTGAGGGGCAGCCAGCGTCGCTGTCGCCATTCGAACGATCCTTCTGAAACTGGAATCTGGTCGCAAAGACGATCGCTGCGATCTCTTTGCCCATCGTGTCATCGCGGCAAAATTGCTGCGATACCGTAGAGCAACCGTGAAAGGGACGCAACCTTAACTCCCGCGCCGCCGCCGACGTCGAGGTGAATCTTCCGGTCGCCGGTCGCCGATGGCAGTGACTGGGCGTTCTCGGTATGCTCCCGCAGTTCAAGCCGTCATTCACGTGAAGAAACGTGAATTTCGGCTCGGCAAGAAACAGTGACACCGGCAACATGTTGTCAAGCTGAGAGTTCCGACGAACGTGGGCGGGGATATGCGGATTGCAGAGGCTTACGGGCAGGATCGATTCGGCCTTTCCATTGAGATTTTCCCTCCCAAGACCGCCGAAGGGGATGAAGGCCTGCGTCAGTCGCTGACGGATCTCGTCACCTATCAACCGGCTTTTATCTCTTGCACTTACGGCGCCGGGGGTTCGACCAGCAAGCGGACAATTGCCTGGTGCCGGGAGATTCAGGAGCGATTCCAAAGGCCCGCGACCGCACACTTTACCTGCGTGGGGAGCACGCAAGAAGAACTGGTGAGCTGGTTGACCGAAGCTGCGGCAGTCGGAATTCGGAACATCATGGCTCTGCGCGGAGATCCCCCCGCAGGGGAGGTCGATTTCCGGCCCATTTCCGGAGGACTTCGGTACGCCGCCGAGCTTGTGACTTTGATCCGTAACCACTTTCCAAATATGGGGATCGGCGTCGGCGGTTACCCGGAAAAGCACCCAGAGTCCCCGTCGAAAGAAGCGGATTTGCTCCATTTGCGAAGCAAGGTCGACGCCGGTGCGGATGCGATCTTCACTCAACTGTTCTTCGACAACCAAAAATTCTACGCATTTCGTGAGGCCTGTGAACGCGCGGGAATCCAAGTGCCGATCATCCCCGGAATCATGCCGATCACGGAATTCTCCCGCATTCAGCGGATAACGGCGCTGTGTGGCGCCACGATGCCCGGGGATTTGGCCGCACGCCTCGAAGCCGCCCAGAACGACAAAACTGCCCAATTTGAAATTGGCGTCGATTATGCGATCAACCAGTGCCGGGAACTGATGGATCAGGGAGTTCCC
The DNA here is from genome assembly GCA_033762515.1 of Planctomycetaceae bacterium. Taxonomy (GTDB): domain Bacteria; phylum Planctomycetota; class Planctomycetia; order Planctomycetales; family Planctomycetaceae; genus DSVQ01. The sequence continues at coordinate 769 of JANRLN010000514.1, read as the reverse complement.
GGACTGCATTTGTACGCACTCAACAAGAGTCAGGCTTGCCGTAAAATCCTCGACGCATTAGGTTTCGCAGGATGAGCGCACGACGCGCCCCCTCATTCCTCGTTGCAGCGACCCAGGGAAGGATCGCATGACGACCCCGAGCAACGCCGTTGTCTCGACTCCGAGTTTGGTGCTTCTGCCTGGTCTGGATGGGACCGGACGGATGTTTGATTCGTTCGTTCGCGAACGCCCCGCCAACCAAGACGTGCACATCGTCGAATATCCAGGTGATCGACACAGCACGTACGACGAGCTGTTCGAACAAGTTTTGAGCGCACTTCCAAAGAATCGCCCGTATTTTCTGTTGGGCGAATCGTTCTCGGGTCCGCTGGCGATCCGGGCCGCGGCACTGCAACCAGCCGGGTTGCAGGGAGTCATCCTGTGCGCCAGTTTTGCCGCCAGCCCCACACCGTGGTACGCACGCTGGCCGTCGCTGTATACCTCGTCCGTGGTACGCATGCTGATCTGGCTCGAAGCGCTCACCATGCAGGCGTTGTTGGGTCGTTGCAGCGAAGAGATGCGACGGCTCGCTGGTGAGGCGACCGACAGCGTCTGCCCGCGGGTGCTCGCGGCCCGCGTCCGCGCCACGATGCGCGTCGATGTCACGCGTGAACTGCGGGAGATGCAAGTTCCGCTGATGTATCTCGCCGGCCGCTGGGACCTGGTGGTGCCGCGCCGCAGTCAGGAACTGATCCGTCGTTTGCGCCCCGATGTCGCGATCCGCACGATC
>JANRLN010000513.1:0-3932 GCA_033762515.1 Planctomycetaceae bacterium | reverse complement strand
CAGTAGCCCTGCTCCCTGCAGGATCAGCGGATCAATCTCGGTTCTCTTCGCGCGCCTGGCTGCCATGCGGTCCCTCGCCCAGAGGAACCATAACCGTTACCCCGCACTGCGCAAAAAGCGTGCCGAACAATATTGGGCGGGCGCCTGCCCTACCGTCTCGGATTCTCGCCCGTCAAATGGTGGAGCGCATGCTATGTGACACGATGCGCGGGTTCAACGCGTCCTTTCTGTTCCGATCGGAACCATCCCGGCGAGCCGGGAACGTGAGTGACCGGAGTCTGACGGGTGCTCGGACGTCGTCGCGCGTCGAAAGGCGCAGACTCCCGGCGCAGGAGCTTCCGGTTCGCAAGGAGGCATCGCAGGCCGCGCTCGTCGTGCAATCGCTACAACCGCGTTCGATGACCGGTCGAGGTCGGCCGTCGTCGTTGTTGGGCGGGAATTGTGCGCTCGACGCCATCGACAAACTAGCTTTCCTCTCAGTGCCATGTGGCGGGTTTTCGCTTCCGTTCGAGAAGGGCTGTGCTGTGGTTCACCACGTTCCGAAAGTCGTATTCGTCGCGGTGCTGGCCGTCGCGGCGTCGTTCTCCAACGGGTTAGGGCCGAGGCTGATCGAGTCGGGGTCGGTCTCCCTGTGGTACGAAGGGGTCACGCCGGAAGAGGCTCACAAATGCCTGGCCCGGGCCAGTGAAGTTTACAACTCGCAGCCGCAGGCGTTCCCGCTGAGGTTGCGTCTGACGCGTCAGCCGACGGGACTCCGGCTCACGTTCGAAAACGTCAATTTCGCAAAGGTTAACGAGGAAATGGTCGGGTCGTTCAAGGCCTTCGCCACAGTCCTCGCGGAAGCCATTGGCGCCGCGGACCCGGTCGACGTGCAACTGACCGACGGGGGCAGCGGAACCACGCGCAGCGTGGGAACCGTCGTCGCCGGCGAACCCGCCGCACCCATTACTGAGCCGAACACCGTCAGCGCCCTTTAAGAAAGACTCGATTCATGACTCGCTATGCCCGGCAGTGCCGACTGTATCTGACGATTTCCGCCTGGATGTTCGCGGGCGGACTGGCTCTCCCGCTCATCCTGGGACTGACAGCTCCGAGCCTGCACGTATCGCCATTCGTCTGGAACTTCCTGCAGATCGGCGGCCTGCTGGGCTGCATCACGTTCTGGCTGATGGCGAAGCTCGCCGGCAAACCGAAGGCCGAGCCCGCGCCGGCAACTTGATGGACCGAACCGGCCCGTCGCCGCGGGTCGAGGTTACCCCCCCACGTACTTCGCATACGCCGTCCGCGCCGCCGTCGGGTCGTCGGTCCCTTTGATGATGGCCCGGCCGTCGCGGAACAGCGTGATCTCCCAGTCGCCTGCCGACGCATTCAGGCGCACCAGGAACGGGTTCGATGTGATCCGTCCCAGATCCGACCAGCGTCGGGCGAACGCCGGCAGGTCGAGTTGCGCCGGCGCCGCCGGAGTCACCTGCACGGCGTTGCGACCGCACAGGACCGTCGTCAGTGAGGCGGCGTCTCCGCGGAGCCACTGGCGTTCGCCCCGCACGCACGCCGGGCAGTTCGCCCGTTCGCGAACGTGGGCCAGATTCACCGTGCGAAACGTGCCGTCCCAGACGTCGATGATCGTCATCTTCGGTGCGATCAACTCCGCCTGGCCCGACAGCAGCTTCATCGCCGCGATCGCCTGCAGCGACGCCACCACTTGAATCGCCGGCCCCAACACGCCCGCTGTGTCGCACGTCTCCGACGAGCCCGGTTCCGGCGGCGATTCGATCACGCACCGCAGGCACGCCGTTTGATTCGGGAAGATCGTCATCGTCTGCCCGTGGCTCCCCACGCAGCCGCCGTAGATCCAGGGCGTCCCCAGTTCCAGCGCGGCGTCGTTCATCAGAAACCGCGTCTCGAAATTGTCGGTCCCATCCAGGATCACATCCACCCCGGCGCACAACTCGCGGATGTTGTGGTGGTTGATGTCCGCCACGATCGGCTCCACGACGACCGACGAATTGATCCGGCTCAGCTTCTGCGCCGCCGCGGCCGCCTTGGGGAGTTGATTCGCCACGTCGGCCTCATCGAACAAGACCTGGCGCTGCAGGTTCGAGATTTCGACGAAGTCGCGATCGACGATCCGCAGGAAACCGATTCCCGCGCGCACCAGGGTCTCCGCCAGCACCGTCCCGAGGGCCCCGCACCCGCAAAGAACGGCCCGGCCGGTCATCAAACGCGCCTGCCCCGTCGCCCCCAAACCGGTGAATCGGGCCTGCCGGCTGTACCGCTCGGGGACTTCCTGTTCAGAAATGTCGGCCATGAGTACCTCTCGATTTCACTGGGATTTTCACGCCCAGGGATAGCAATCCCTGGGCTTCTCACTTGCGAAAATGTCTTGAAACAAAATTGGGAAAATCGCCGGAAAACCACTTCCTCAACAAGTCTACCAGAGCGAACCTTCCTGCTGCTCGGTCACACGTACCCCTGAAGCCCAGGGATCGCAGTCCACGGGCTTCCGAGCGACTCACTCGTTCCCATTCGCAAGGACCAACCATGACCATGATCGACCAATGGAGCCAGAAGGTTCCGCTCCCGCGCGCCGGCATGGGAGAACTCTGGACCCGACTGCAGGACAATTTCGCCAAGGACGACCCGCGACTGTGGCGCTACCTCGCCATGTTCGTGCTCCGCGACGTCGCCGGCTGGACGCTGCAGCAATGCTCCCACGCCCTCGGCGCCAAGCCGGGCCAAATCAGCCGCTGCCTCCCCCGCGTCCGCAGCGAACTCCGCCGCCGCTTCCGCGAAGAGCCGATGACCCCCCGCATCTGGGACATGCTCTCTGATCCCGATGAACCCACCGCCCCCGAAGCCCAGGGATAGCGATCCCTGGGCCTCCCGGCGCCCGTAGTGGAATTCCCCAGAATTCCGCTACGGTTCCGAGAAGCCACCAAATCTCAAGCACCAAATCCCAAGCACCAAATCCCAAGCACCAAATCCCAAAGTCCAAATCTCAAAAAGGTCATTCATCAATGAGGCCTGGTTGGGAGTTTGAAGATGGGAGCTTCCTTAAGATTTGTGATTTGAGATTTCGAGCTTCTCCCCTTCGGAAATCATTCAACGAATGCCGACGCCGCCCCTCACCACTTGGAACCCGCAATGCGCATCGAAACTCTCCCCCTCGCCGACCTCAAACCAGCCCCCTACAACCCGCGGAAGAAACTCCGCCCCGGCATGCCCGCCTACGAACGCCTCAAACGCTCCCTCGCCGAGTTCGACCTCGTGCAGCCGATCGTCTGGAACCGCACGACCGGACATGTCGTCGGCGGCCATCAACGCCTGCAGATCCTCAAAGACCGCGGCGACGTCGACGTCGCCTGCGTCGTGATCGAGGTCTCGCTCGAACGCGAACAGGCGCTCAACATCGCCCTCAACAACCCTCAGGTCGGCGGCGACTGGGATCGTGGGGCGGGATCGTGACGCGCGACGGCTGGGGAGCCATGACATCGACGCCGGAAGAGACGAAGAACCACAAGGACACGCAGGGCACAACGGAATGAGCAGTGGCAGTTTGGCCGCAAAGAGGCGCAAGAGTCGCAAAAACGGAGAAACAAGGATCTGAAAATCCTCCGCAGGCCTGGTTACACTTTTGCGCTTATTGCGCCTCTTTGCGGCCCACTAGTTCCGCCATTCCTTCGTGTTTCTTCGTGACTTCGTGGTTCATTGTCTTCGCATCTCTTGCTGCGCGGATTCCGTCTGTGCGCGGACAAGTCTGGGGGAGGCCAATCAACGTAGCGTCCGCTTGTGAGATGCCGCACGTCGGCGGCGACGGTATTGTGGGGCGGGATCGTGACGTGCGACGGCTGGTGAGCCATGACATCGACTCCGGAAGAGACTGCGACGGCTTATCATGAGGCGGGGCATGCCGTGTTGGCGTTGGCCCTGGG
>JANRLN010000512.1:0-3355 GCA_033762515.1 Planctomycetaceae bacterium | reverse complement strand
GCCGGATCCGCCAGGGCAATGACCCGGAAATCGCCGCGAATATCCGAAGGCTGGCCCTGTCGATTCTGCAACAGGACACTACGATAAAGAGCTCAATCCGCGGCAAACGGCTCCAAGCCGGCTGGAACAACCACGTCCTCGAAGCCATCCTCACAGGAAATACTGGCAAATAAGATGCGATTGCCCTGTTTGGGCCCTATCTGCCAGCGGGGACCTATGACGAACAGAGGTACTATGTCCCACACTTTGTTGAGTTCCTTGATCAGCGACCGGAGCACAGGCTGGACTTGGTTGCCGCTTGGGCTGGCTTCTCGTCATTGAATTGGGATTTTATCGTCAACGATGGGGCAGCGGAGTATATCCTCGCCGTGAATCGTTATCTGCTCCGACGAATGACTCAGACCTTCGAGGTGAAGCACTTTGACAAAGATGAATGCAGGCGTATGGGTTGAGGACTGGACTATTGTGATTACATCTCCGGCACGGAGTGAGTTAACGAATTCATGTCAGTCCCGTGGCGCTTTAAGACACACCTGGATTTAGTCGTTGAGTTCATTCATGAACTGTCTTGCTTTGATGATGACATAGTCAAGTGCGGATGGTTTGTTGAAATCTCCAGGTCGCGATTCGATGTGTACAAACCACCCAATGATAAACGAATCATCGATATGCTGGCTGATGCCGAGAGTTTAACCATGGCACTTGATTTGGTGCTTGGGAATGAACTTAAGGGGAGCTATTGGGATGATGCATTCATGGTTCTGGGCATCTGAATCCGAGAGTTTCGTAGGGCGAACTCCCGTCTGCCGAGTGCGTGCGGAAGACGGATTGAACGATCAATGTGCCTCTGCGCCCCAGCCACCCCGCTGACGAAGAGCTGGAGTTCGCGCGAGGCTCACGCGAGCTCCTTGTCTTCAGCAGATCGCCCGGCAAGGCTTATTGGCCGGCCTGCAGCCGCGACAGCGTCTGTGCGACTTCGACGACGCCCAGCGCATCGGCGGGGTGGCGGGGGCGCACCGCGTTAGCGGAAGCCCCCGAGAGTGCGTGCGAAAGACGGGTTGAACGATGAATGTGCCTCAGGCAGGCGGGAGCTTGCCCTACACCACTCCGCTGACGAAGAACTGGAGTTCGCGCGAGGCGCACGGGAACTCCTTGTCTTCAGCAGATCGCCCGGCGAGGCTTATTGGCCAGCCTGCAGCCGCGACAGCGTCTGTGCGACTTCGACGACGCCCAGCACATCGAAATGGGGATCGATCTCCAGCGCCGTCTTCAAGTGCATGATCGCGCTTTCGCGGCGCCCCAATTGGGCGTCGATCATACCGGCGTGGTAGTGGAACTTCGCGGATCTGGTGCCAAGCTGCAATGCCTTCTGACTTGCTGCGGCCGCTTCGACATGCATGCCATTGCGATAGAGAGCCCAGGCATGCATGTCGTGCCCCAGCACATCCTGCCGCAGTTCGAGATCGATCTTCGCGAACTCCAGCGCCTTCTGGGATTTCAGGTTGCGCTCGGAGTAGAAGAGGGACAACTCGCGGGCGATCTCGGAGGGACTGGCGTCTTCGCCCGCCAGAATCTCGTCAGCGCGGGCATACGCTGCGGCGGCTGGCTCGGCATGACCGAGCCGCATGTGAATGTCGCCGACCGCCATGAAAAAGATGGGATCCGGCGCGAGCTCAATCGTTCGGGCATATTCCGCCAAAGCCTCATCCCACCGCTCCTGACGGGCTCTCAGCTCGGCGAGCGCAGCCCTCGCCAGAAAAAACCGCGGCGTTGATTTGGCGACGAACTCCAGATGCTGAGCCGCTTGGTCCAAGCGACCGTGTTCCATAAGAAGGTGTCCCAGACGCAGTGGATACCAGGCGACGCTGGGCGTAATGCGATCGCCGGCTGGTAACAGCACTTCCTCCGTGGCGCGCTCCATGAGCTCGATGGCCTCTGCCGCGCGGCCGCGCAATTCTGCCAGATGAGCCTGTCGCGCCATCAGACCGGGGGCCACCCCATTGACTGTGGCTTCCAGTGCCCGGAACGTTTGATTGGCTTCGTCGTAGCGCCCCAGCTCCAGGAGCGCGTCGAACTTCAAGAGGAGCGCTTCTTGCTTGCCCGGCGAAACTTTTAACTGCTCTTCGGCGATCTGCAATCCATCCTCGAAGCGATGGCGCGTGCAAAGCACGCCGGCCAGTTCGAGCTGCACAGTTTCGTCATTGGGGGCTTGCCGCAGAGCCTCGCGCAGCGCCGATTCGGCCTTTGCATAACACGATTCGTCGCCGGCTTCCCGGCCTTTCTTCATGTAACGACGTGCGAGATGCACGTAATTGAGAGAACCCTGGGGGTTCTTTTCAATCCGGCGGAGAAAGAAATTGATCGCGACATCGTAGTCCGCCTCCCGCAGGACCGACTCGACTTGGTCGGGGGTTTCGTCCGCGCCGGCGACCTGACACACAGCCAGACTGCACACGACGAGCGCGACCACACATGTACGAGTCATGGAACTCAATTCCGGGAAGTTGCAGGAATGAAGCGTAGCGGGCTTACAGCGTCACGTGGCTCGCCGATGATGGCGAGCCACGTGCTGTCGCATGCAGTCGCGGGACGCCTGGACTCAAACGGAGTCGATTTGAGGTGACGTCGAAAACCACTACGGGGCGGCGAGCTGGGCCGGCGCCAGATAGGGGAAAAATGGACGGAACTGAGCGTCGTTGCTGTCGATGCCGTCGCCGCTGATCGCCAGATCCGTCACGATTCCCAGCAGGGGATCCATGACGTCGTCGTCCAAACGCCGGCCGTTCAGAAAGCCATCCCGCAGATCGGAGTTGAACGTCAGCACGTCCGGCAGAACGATCAAGCCGATGTCGATGGAGTCCTCCAACGTGCGGCCGAACGTCGTCAACAGGGTCTGCACCGCGGGAGCGAGGAAGTCGTTCAAGTCATTCGACGGGATTCCCTCGTTGAAGTCCTGCTTCAGACTGCCCGGGATGAATACCGTATTCACGACAGGGATCGCAGTCCGGTCCACCTGCAGACCGGCATTATCCAGTGTCCGTCCCCAGATGCGGACGGTGGAACCACCCAACAATTCACTGGGAATGTCCAGCACGATGGCGGAGACATTGGCATTCGCGAAAAAGTCGACCTCCATCCCGTCGTTAAACCCGCGCCCCATGGGAACCCCGCCGACCGTGTCACGAAATGCCTGCAAGTCAAAAAAGAACGGATCTAGGAGTTACGCAGTGGCGGGGTTTAGATGGCGATAGTGGGGGTGGGTGCGGTAGGCGCGGATGGCGTCGCGGACGATGGCCCACTTGGCAGAAAGCCAGTTCATTCCGGTCTGGAAGCACCAGTTCTCGATCACCAGAAA
>JANRLN010000511.1:0-4688 GCA_033762515.1 Planctomycetaceae bacterium | reverse complement strand
CGGCGATCTCGACGGCCGCGTTCGACAATCTCACATCGAGGACGGCAGCCTGATCCGTGAATTCGATGCGGCGTCGCTGCATCTCAGCCATCGACTGCAGGAAGTCGGCGGCGCGCGGCACCTGGCCATGTCGGCGTCGGGCGATACGCTCCTCGTCGGCGGAACGAAGCCGAAGAACGGCGGCAACGTCCAAGGCGCCCCCACGATCCTGGTCTTCGATTCCACGACCGCGACGCTGAAGACCACAATCACGCTGGGCGTGGAGGGGGACGTCTACGTCACGGACATGATCGAACTCCCCGACGGGGATTGGCTCGCGACCGTCAGCGGCAACCCCGGCGCCGGCAAAGTGGTCGCCTTCCGTCTCGACGCCGACAAACCGTTCTACGAGACGAAGAAATACCCCAACTGTCACTCGATCGCCTGGCACGCCCCCACGCGGCGCATCGCCCTCAGCACCACCAACGCCGGCAGCAACGGCAACGGCCGACAACTGAAGAACGGCGAATACCCAGGGAATTTTTCGCCGGTGTTTTTGTTTCAGTTGCCGGAGTAGCGGGGGGCCAAGTGGTGAGAGCCAAGGGCCAATCAGCGGCAAGGTTTCTGAAACTTGCCCCTTGGCCCCTGGACACTCAGCCTCGCCCACTCACAGTCGCGGCTTGTCCGGCAGCGTCGGCGGCAGGAACGCGTTCGATCCCTTAACTTTCACTTTCCGCATGTAGACTTTGTCGCCGCAGGTGGCGTAGACAATGTCGAAGTTCGGGCCGCCGAAAGTGAGATTTGAGATCTTGCCGTTGGGGGAGGGGACAATGCAGTGGACACGACCGGCCTGGTCGCAGATCTGCAGCCCCAGTCGGGTCGCCACCCACAAACGGCCTTGCAGGTCAGTCCGTAGACCGTCCGCCCCGCTGTCGTCGGCGTTATCGCCCACATGCAGATGGTAGTAGCGCTGTTTGTGCCGCAGCGAGCCATCGGGCTGGATCTGGTAACTGTAGACCCAGTGGGTGCGGCTGTCGGCGACGTAGAGCAACGATTGATCGGGTGAGACGGTGATCCCGTTGGAAAACTTCAGGCCCTTATCCACAACCTTCTTTTCCCCGGTGGGGCTGATGTGCCAGATCTGACTGGGGGACTTGCCATCCCAGCCTGGTTCGGTGACGTAAACGCTGCCATTGTTGAGGACGACGAGATCGTTTCCCCGAAAACCTTCGGCGACGACTTTCGCCTGTCCTTGAGCGTCATAAGAGAGGATTTGTTCGGTCCCTCCGGCGACGGAGTACAACCGCCCGTCCGGACCAAAGCGCTGTCCGTCCCCCCTTTTCGAATCGGCGATGAACTCGACGGGTTTGCCGTCAGCGTTCAGCTTGTACGTCTTGCCGCTGGGAACTTCGTTGTAGAAGACTTCGCCCTGGGCGTTGACCGCCGGTCCCTCCGTGAAGCGATAGCCTTCCGCGACCAGTTTCCAGTCTTCACCGGGGATGAAGATCTCCTGCAGCGATGCGGAACCCAGGCCTGTATTGACCGGCGCCGGCCAGTCCTTCCAGATCCAGCGCATGGCGTCCGCGAAAACCACGCGTGCGCCCTTTTCGTTATGCCCTTCCGTCCCCCAGGCGTGATTGACTTCATACCCGGCGAACGTCAGCGAGCGTTCCATTTCCTGGTTGGCCATCCACCAGTCGCCGCCGTAGATATTGAGATCGCCGCTGCCGTCTTCCAGGAAGATCCGGATCGGCTTGGGTTCGTACTTTCGAATCAACGTGGGATAGACGTTCCCGCCGCGCAGGCCGACGTACGTGCCGATCGAACTGAAGACGCGTTGAAAGGCGTCCGGTCGTTCCCAGGCGGCGGTGAAGGCGCAGATGGCGCCGCTGGAAGCTCCGGCAATGCAGCGGTCGTTGCCGCTGGATGACAACCGGATCGCGCGGCCGTCGCTGGCTTTTTGCTTCTCGGCGTCCGGCAGCAGTTCTTCGAGCAGGAAGCGGGCGTAGTTGTCGCCGAGGCCGTCGTATTCGAAACTCCGGTTGAACCGGTCCAGAGCCGTCTTGCCATCGAGCGCCGGCACTCGGCCGTGCATCACGAAGACGCCGATGGTGATCGGCATCTCGCCTTTGGCGATCAGTTGATCGAAGACCTTGGGAGCGTCGTAACGGACGCCGTCCTGGCACACAAAGACGCAAGCGGGTTTGGCGGGGTCATACTGCCTGGGGACGTAGATCCAGTAGTCCCGAATGGTCCCTGGGAAGATCTGGCTGTTGTTGAACGAAAACTTGAGGACTTCCCCCTGGGGAACCTCCTGGGCGGCGCCGCTCAGCGGCAGGAGGAGCAAGAGCGCAACCCTCAGACTGACGAAACTGGCCTTCATCGTAGACCTCTCCTTACGCGGCTCAAGGGGGCATGATCTTGGAATCGGAGATCATACCGACGAACGGGAGGTCGCCCCAGTCACCGCGAATGGATGTTGCCGCCGACGAGTCGGCTGACTCGAGATCCGCAGGAGCCGTCCGAATCGGCGCAACTCTTCGGAAAATCACTCCCCCAGCGTTGAGGCGGCCCCGGACTGGGGCTGCTCCTGAATTGCGGTGGTGATGTTGTGAATCGCGGTCGCGACATCCTGGCTCGCCGACTGGATCGCCGCAACGAGAAGTTCGATTTCGCGAGTGGCCCCGGCGGTTTGTTGCGCCAGGCGTTTGACTTCCCCCGCCACCACGGCGAAACCTCGACCGGCCGGTCCCACACGTGCCGTCTCGATGGCGGCATTCAGCGCCAGGAGATTGGTCTGCGAAGCGATCAAATCAATGACACGGGAGATCTGACAGATCTGCTGCGACGCGGCAGTCAGCTCATCGACGAGCTTCGTTGTCGCCAGCAGTTCGAGAGCCAGACGCGCACGTTCGGCCTCTGCCGCGCGAAGTTCCTCCGTTTTCGAGGCCATGTGCCGGGTGGCTGCATTAATCTGCAGCGCCGCACGGCGAAACGCGCCTCGAAGCCCTTCCGGGCGCACCTGCCGATAAAACTGATCCCGGCTCGCGGCTTCCAACGATGCCGTGGCTTCGCGCGCAAACGCGTCCGTCATGTCCAGCAGGTGATTGACCGCATGCAACATCTCGCCCAGGTCGCTGGGTGCATCGATCAGCAAGACGCGCGAGTCGAGGTCCCCCGCCGCCGCGCGGCGGCACACTTCGGCGGCTATCCGAATCCAATGCCCAACGTGGTCATGATCCTCTGTGGGAGTCGACCACTCCGCCGTCGTCGCGATGGACTCCGTCACCGTGCTCATGCCCAGGCTCATGCCGAGTCTCCCGGTCGGCCCGAACTCCTGCAGAGGCCGCGCAGCGTCGGTCGGGGGCTCGGCGGCGCGGCTGCTACCGCGGCTTCAATCGGACTGAGGGAAAAGATCCACTCGTCGTAGGTGACGCCGCGCTGACTTAACAGGTCCTGCAATACCGGCAACGAAGCCTGCCACGCGTCGCGCGGTCTGCGGCAACGCGACTCCACCTCAAGCAGTCTCCGGTAGATCGGTTCGATCTGATGAATCGCGGAACGCAGCGGAGCACGCCGGTTGGAATGGTAACTGACAATGCAATCGGCCGGGTCGTAGGTCGGTGTGACGTGCGCGAAGACCCAATAGTGATCACCGTTTTTGCAGCGATTCACCACGTAGGCAAAGACCTCCCGCCCGGCGGAAATCGTGTCCCAGAGGTACTTGAAAACACAGCGCGGCATCGCCGGATGGCGAAGGATGTTGTGCGGTCTGCCGATCAGTTCCTCTTCGCGATAACCCGAGATCTCGAGAAACGTGCGATTGGCATAGGTGATGCGGCCCTGCTGATCGGTCTTACTGACGATCAGATCGTCGGCAGGGAGCCGACGTTCGACACCCGTGAGGTGAACACCACACATTGAAAGCACCCCCAGACAAACTGGACATCACAGTCCTGTTTCGGCTTTGGGGAAGCCGAAATTGATCGGAGTTGATTGCGGGTGCAAAATCCGCGCGACTGGTTTTCCTGCGCCCGATGTCTTTCCGCTGGGGGGTTCAGACGCCAATTGCAGCGTTCATTCGCCCAGTTCCCGGCGCAGTTGGCGAGTCACCGGCGCCGCGGAATTGAACATCTCAACCGTGACCGGGCTCTTCGCGGCGACAGGCGGTTGACTGGCCGCCGCGACCCAAACCTCACGACGGAGGACGTTAGCGGTTGGCAAGTCGGTAACCGTCCATTCCATCCGAGCAGTGCCGAAGGGAATCTCCGGCGACAGCCACAGATCGCTGCGATAACGCAGGGCGGCCCCTTCTTGCGAAGGAGTGAAATCGCACTGCGCCGCCACTCGCTGGCAGGCAAAGGCATCGCTCCGCAGGGGCAGCTTCACGTAGCGCTCGAATCCGGGAGCGTACTCCTTCAACAGCGGCAAGCCGCGAAACCCAGCCAGATCAGCCTGCTGTTCGGACGCTGTGACGTTCGAGTCAGTCCAGACCAGACATTCCGCGGGAGGCCGCCCGGCGTTGAACCGATCTCGATCAATGAGGAGCTGCCGCGATTCGGTCACCGTGTCGTCACGCCGCCGTTCGATGCCGACGAGCGCACACTTTCTGGATCCGACGACCCGATCCTCCAGCAAAGTGAGTCGCAATCGTTCCATGCTGGTGGGCAAGCTCTCGTTCGTGAACTCGACCCAGGGACTCGGCTGGC
>JANRLN010000510.1:0-2423 GCA_033762515.1 Planctomycetaceae bacterium | reverse complement strand
AACGTGGTCGTCGCCCCGGGGGCCAAGGTCTTCGAGCAGTACTTCTGCGAAGCCTTCGTCAATCCCGGCGACGGCGTGCTGGTCTTCAGTCCCTACTTCCCGACGTATGTGCCCAACATTCTGCGCCGCGGCGGGCGACCGGTTTATGCCGCCTTGAAACAGTCCAACGGCTTCCGGCCGACCATCGGTGATATCGAGCACTTTCTGGCGACGGATCCCTCACCGAAAGCGATCTTCTTCAACAGCCCGCACAACCCGACGGGCGGTGTGATGACGCTCGACGACATGCGTCAGATCGCCGACCTGGTTCGCGGCAAGAATGTGGCGATCTTCAGCGATGAACCCTACTGCCACATGATCTGGAAGGGGAAGCATGAATCGCTCCTGGCGCAACCGGGGATGCTGGAGCAGTGCGTGGCCGCCTACACCTTCAGCAAGTCGTACAGCATGAGCGGCTGGCGGCTGGGTTTCGCCGTGGCCTCGAAAGAGGTCGCCGACGCCATCGGCAAGATGATCAACACGACCCTCTCCTGCACGCCGCCGCTGGTGCAACTTGCGGGAAAAGCGGCGCTGGAGCGGGACTCGGCGGAGCGCGACGAGGTGATGCAGAAGTTTCGCCGCAAGGTCGAGTTGCTGACGGCCGGCTTGAATCGGATTGCAGGCTTCAAGTCGCTCGATCCGACCGGGACGTTTTATGTGTTTCCGAGCGTCAAGCCGATCTGCAATCGGCTGGGAATCACCAGCCACGGGCTGGCGATGTACCTCCTGGAGGGGGCCGACGACCAATTCGGCGTCGCCTGTTTGGGAGGCGAGTGCTTCGGTGAAGCCGGGGGCGGGTTCCTGCGGTTCAGTTGCGCGGAACCGGATGAACGACTGCAACAGGCGCTGGGCTTCCTGCCGGTTGCCATCAGTCGAGTGGAGCGCGTCGCCGCCTACTTGGAGAAGAAGCCCGCGTTTCGTTTGACGCAGCCGTATGCCCTCGAAGAATAGTCGGGCGCCGCGCCTGGTCTGGCTCTGGCGGGCCGCAGTCGGCATGTACGTCGGCGCGATGTACGCAGGGACGCATCTTCCCGTCGTTGTGGTGCGCGGGGTGGCTCCTTCGAACGATAAGGCGCTGCACTTCGGGGCCTATTGTGGTCTGGGACTGCTGCTCGGACTGCAGTTATCGCGTCCGCTGCGCACGGCGCTGCTGACACTTCTGGTAGTCGCCGCCTGGGCCGCATTCGATGAGCTCAGTCAACCGCTCGTCGGACGCAGCGCTGAGCTGCTCGACGGGTTGTGCGACGTGGCGGGTGCTGCAACTGGGATGGCGACAATCATCGTCGCTCGACTGCTACGAACGAACCCGGATCGAGCGATTTGACAGGCCGGCGGCGCGTTCAGGGTCCCATCGGGCATGCGTGCTTGAAGTTCGGCGAGGCTTCCCGATCTTCACTCCATGACTTCCTGTCCGAACGCCAACCGCATCTGAGAATCTGGAGCGGGCGACTCAAAATCCTTGAACAAGAGGCTCGGCTGGATGTCGTGGTTGTTCTGATACTTGCTGCTGCGGTACTCGGCGACTTCGCCGCAGATCGTGTGATAAAAGATCTGGCAGATTGGCACGCCGGGATAGATTCGGATCGGATGGACCGCGAACATCTCGAGCGTCCAGTAGCCGCAGAAGCCGACGTCGCCGAACCCGGCCGTTACATGCACGAAGAGCCCGAGTCGCCCGATGGACGACCGGCCTTCCAGCATCGGCACGAGATTGCGGGTTTCCGTCCGCTCGATCGTCCTTCCGAGGTAGAGCTGCCGCGGCTGCAGGACGATGCCGTCGGGAGGGATTACATACCGCCGGTATCGATTCGGCCGCCGCATATCGAGGACGATTTCTTCGTAGACCAGGAGTTCGTCGTGCAGGCGGAGATTATAGCTGTTGGGGTTCAGGAGCTTCTCATCGAAGGGATCGATGACAATGTTCCGGCCCAACTGTGCCTTGATCTCGGGCCCGGTGAGAATCATGGGCGGCTCGCCTCGCACGAAGAGATGTGACGCTTGCAACTGCGGACAGCGTCCCAAACTACGTTCGCGCCCATCAGACTGCAACCGGCCCGCACTCCCTTGTGGCAGCATTGCCGCGCGACGATGCCCGGCGTTTTCACCGGGCATCGTCTTCTAAGACCGTCGCCCCGCGCTGTTCCAGCGCTTTGACAAGAACCATGCGGTTCGTACGAGTGGGGTCGATCCAGGCGACGGCGAGACCGGCGCGGAAGCTGGCGGTGGCTTGTTCGACCCCTTCGGTGCGGGCGAGCGCGTCATAAGCGCCGAAACAGCAGGCCTGACAGTCGAGGCCCCCAATGCGAATTTCAATCCGCTCCAGTTGCTCGCGGGGGATCGGGCAGGGGGGCTTCAGGCCAAACGTATGCTCAGAGACATTACGG
>JANRLN010000509.1:0-4856 GCA_033762515.1 Planctomycetaceae bacterium | reverse complement strand
TCGTACAATTTCCAGACGCTGCGCGATGAAGTCTTCATGCTGGCCCGCGACGGCAACGTCACCGGAAACCGCATCGGGCCCTCGCGGTCCTCCTGTGCGATCCACGTCGGTTCATACAACTTGAACCGCGAATCAATTTACGTGCAGCAGCAGACGATCTCCGCGGAAGGTCCTTCGGGCATCGCCTTCAGCACCAACGTTCCCCATACCGTGCGCGGCAAGGGGGAAACCAAGATGTGCAACGACTGCCACCTCTCGACCGCGAACGACAACAACGCCGTCATGGCCCAGCTGTTGATGCACGGCACCAACTACCTGAACTTCATCGGCCGTTATTGCTGGGTTGCCTGCGAAGATCATGGACTGTTCGCCGTGGATGTGACCGAGCGGGAAGAACCGCAGGCGGTCATCGGGAGCACACTGCATCGGATGGCGTTCCCCGACAACTACCACGAACACGTCGAACGCGAGTTTCAATACCCGCACGCCCACGAGCATCCGGGGAACGACATCGTTGAGAACATCACCCGGCCGTTCAAGAAGCCCGTGGTCCACAATGTGATGGCGCGCGGGGAATTTCTGTATGCCGCCTGCGGTCCGGCCGGCATGCGGGTCTTCGACATCGCCTTCATCGATGACAAGGCGTTTTCGGAACGCATCACGACGGCCCCCGTGTCGCCGATCGGGCAGCGGTTTTACGTGCGCACGCCCGATTGTGCCTATGTGACGGCCGCGGCGACCACCGCTCCTGATCCGACGCGAACCCACCTCCCCGAGAACCATGAACCGAACATCCATCCGATCTATGCCTACCTGCTCGTCGCCGATCGCGAAGAGGGACTCGTACTCGTCGGCGCGGGGACGCTGCTGGACGGCAACCCGACCAACAACTTCATCAAGAAGGATGTGGTCTTCAATCCGAACGGCATTCTGACCGGGGCGCATTACATCGCGACCGCCGGGGTCTACGCCTACGTCCTCTGCGACGCCGGTCTGGTGGTGGTCTCGCTCGATGACCCGAAGTGCCCGCAGGTCATGAGCGTGGTGGGACATGAATTCCTGCACGAGCCGACCAACGTCCAGATTCAGTTCCGATACGCCTTCGTCACCGACCATGAAGGGTTGAAGGTGCTCGACATCACCAACCTGACCCATCCGGTGCCGGCAGCGTCGTTGCACATCGAGCACGCCCACAGCGTCTACGTGGCCCGCACCTATGCCTACATCGCCGCCGGCCCGCAAGGTCTGGTGATCGTCGATGTCAAGAATCCCCTGGCGCCGTTCATCGATCAGGTCTACAACGCCAACGGCTGCATCAACGATGCGCATGACGTCAAGCTGGGGATTACCTACACCAGCGAGTTCGCGTATATCGCCGACGGCGCGAACGGGCTTCGCGTCGTGCAGCTCACGTCGCCTCATACCCCCGGCTATGAAGGCTTCAGTCCGCGGCCGCATCCGCAGCTGATCGGAAGCTTTACGATTCCTCACGGGGGGCACGCCGTCAACATCTGCGAAGGGGTCGATCGCGATCGCGCGGTGGACGAATCGGGCAATCAGCTCTCAGTCTTCGGTCGCGTCGGCGCCCGACCTCTGGCGCTGCATGAGCAGCACAAGATGTACCTGAGGGGCGGGGTCCCCTGGGCCTTGGACAACGTGCGTCGCGACTTCAGCGTTCCGGAAGGTTTCCCGCGGGAAGCGGCGCTGCATCAGCAGGTCGAGCGCTCGATTTACGGGCAGAGCCTGCACCCGCAGGCGGGACAACTTCGCGAAGGTGCGGCGCCCCCGCCGATGACAACGCACGCTCCTCAACGGGATCGCAAGGTCGTCCCGGTGCGGGGCTGGAAGATTGACAAGTAACCACCGGCGTCGGTGGGCGAAGAGTCGACATTCTCCGTCCGGCCGTCATTGGACGGCCGGATTTATTCGGCGGCGGCAAACAGCAGAGACCTGCTCGATTCGGATCGAATGGCCGCTGTCTGTGTCGCATCGTCGTCCAGAGCGGGGACCGTGGGAGGGGTGGGCGCAACGCTGCGCGTGCGGATGTGCGCGCCGATGCAGTGCAGGAGTTGGCTCCGATCGATCGGCTTGGTGACGAAGTCGTCGCAGCCGCACTGCAGGCAGCGCTCGCGGTCCTGTTGCATCGCATTGGCAGTGAGTGCGATGATCAGTCCCGGATAGCGTTCCCTGCGCAATTGTCTCACGGCCGCAACTCCATCCAAGATGGGCATCTGCATGTCCATCAAGATGGCGTCGAACATGGCTCCCGAACGCCAGGCCGCCAGAGCCTGTGAGCAAGCCGCCTCGCCGTCGCCGACCGTTGTTGGCGCCGCCCCGGCTTTTCGAAGCAGATGTGCCGTCAGGCTCGCCAGTTCCGGTGTATCTTCAGCAACCAGGATGCGGAAGCGGGCCAGCGGCGTCAGGGCTTGATCAGACCGCGGCCCCTGCAACTCGGCGTGCAGGTTCGTCGGCGACGGTTCCGCAGCCTGTCCTCGGATGGTCACCACGAACTTCGAGCCGACACTCGGAACACTGGAGACCTCGATGTCTCCCCCAAGCATTCGCGCGAGGCGACGACTGATGGCGAGTCCCAGCCCGGTGCCGCCGTATTTACGGGTTGTGGACCCGTCGGCCTGCATGAAAGGCTGAAAGAGCCGCTGGACTTGGACATCGGTCATGCCAACACCCTGGTCGGCGACTTCGATCGTGAGCACGACCGACCCGCTCAAGTCTGAGATCGAGTGCAAGCGAACCGAAATCGTGCCTGCAGAGGTGAACTTCACCGCATTGCTGAGGAGATTTACCAGTATCTGCCGCAGCCGAGTGGGGTCGGTGACCAAGAGAGCCGGGACGGAAGGATCCACCTGGACCGACAATTGAAGTCCCTGTTCCTTGATCCTCTGCAAGAACAGGACCTCCACTTCCCGAACAACCGCCCGCAGGTCGGTCGGCAGCCACTCGACGTCGAGTTTGCCGGCTTCGATCTTGGAAAGGTCGAGGATGTCGCTGATGATCCGGAGGAGGTGCTCGCCGTTCCGTCGAATGGTGACGATCGCGTCGTGAGCGACCGTCGATGCGACGTTCTCTTCTTCAATGATGTCGGCGAAACCAAGAATCGCCGTCATCGGCGTGCGGATTTCATGGCTCATGTTGGCCAGGAATTCGCTCTTGCTGCGATCGGCCGCTGCAGCGAGCCACAGCGCTGCGTCGGCATCTCGTCGGGCCGCCAGTTCGATCTGTCGAAAGCTGCACGTCAGAATCAGGACGCAGAACATCAGCCCCAGCGTCCCGGTGACGGTGAGCCAATTGATCGCAGCGAGGGTCGGTTCGCATTCAATGAGGACGCCCTGCTGGTGCAGCACGAATTCAGCGAGGACCACGCTCCCGCTGGCGAACAACCACAGGAGGCCGCCGCGAGGGCCGGTCAGGGTGACCGCCAGGATTGGAATTGTGGCAAACCACATGTTGACCGGCGAACCGTGTCCTCCCTGCAGGGTCGACAGCGTGGAGAAGCAGAGCCACAGTGTGGCCAGTTCGGCCTGAGCGCACGTCTGCACACAGCGATACCGGCGTAAGCACGCCATGCAGCCGATCAACAGGAGCCCGGTGACGAACACAACTCCCGCGGAACGCAGCGAGTCGAGCAGCAGGAAGACCACGGTGTAGATCGGGGCGAAAAACAGCAGCGACAGCCCCACGGCCATTACCCGGGACGCCTTGTGAAATTCGCTTTCGCAACTCCAGCCCTCGCGGGGAAGAAGCCAATTCCAACGTTCGCCCCACATGTTGGCCCAGCTCAACGGCCCCCATGACTCAAGTCCCGAGCCCCCCTCTCGGTTGCTCGGTTGGGTCCCGGTGTCGTTGGCTGCGGCGTACTCGGTCGAATTGCTGCGCATGCGACTTCGAACACGGGCGAGAAGTTTCGAATCGGGCGACGACAAATTCCGCCGCCTCTAACGCATAACTCCGCCCCGGTCGAGTTGCCTGCTGAATTTCGTCCAAGTCATGAAAGAGGCTCTGAAACGCCCCTTGCCGACGCATCCTGCACGGAATTTCGCATTCTGACGCCGACCCTGCCAAGCTCGATATGGTGTGCGGATGTTCTGTTTTCGATGCGGGCAATGCCGACTCTTGCACGTTGCGCACAACCAATGACGGGGCTTCCCCGGTCATTTGGGGGCCATGCGACTGATGCGGCAGATGCCGTCGTGATGCGGGGTCGCCAGCCGGATTCCGTCGGGGTGGATCGCCAGGTCGCGGACACTGTTGCCGATGTTGAAAATGTGGAACTCGTCCTTCTGATCGGGCTTCCAGAAGCCAAGCTGGCCCCCGGCATGACCTCCGAGCGCTGCGATAACGAAGCCCTCGGGGTGCCAGACCAATCCCCAGGCGACGCCGTTGATGTTGGCCTTGGTGAGGTGCGTGGCCGCCTCCTTGCCTTGCTCCCAGTCGATCTCGACAACGATCGGGTTGCCGACTCCCGCAAAGGCGTTGGTGACGTTTGTGATGCCTCCCGCCAGCAACCGCTTGCCGTCGCTGGTAAACGCAAGGCTGTGCGGGCCGCCGTAGTCGGCGAGAAACCCAGCGTCGTACTTGGTCAGGCTGGCGATGGCGAAGTTGCGTCCGGCAGCGCCCGTCGCGATGTCCCAATCGATGAATTTGCCGACGAGATCCCCTGAGACAAGCCGCTGTCCGGATGGATGAAACGCGACGTTGTAGATGTGCCGCTCGTGACCGACCAACTCACGGACGAACGCGCCGTCGCTCATCTGCCAGAGCTTCACTTTCATGTCGTTTCCGCAACTGGCGAGAAATTGCCCGTCGGGACTGACCGACACGGCCCGAATCCACCCGTG
>JANRLN010000508.1:0-7689 GCA_033762515.1 Planctomycetaceae bacterium | reverse complement strand
GGCCAGAAGTTTGATCGTGTAGCCCAGGTCGGTGGCGTATTGAATGTCGGTCTGGTCCAGATTGTCGATGCCAGAGACATGGAATTCGGTGGTGGGCACCTTGGTTCCGAACGCCAGTTGGACCAGGATGCCCAGCTTTTGGGCGGCGTCGGTTCCATTGACGTCCAGTGCGGGATCGGCCTCCGCGTACCCGAGCGCCTGCGCTTGCGACAGGGCATCGGCGTAGGATTTTCCCTGCAGCAGCATCTCCGACAGGATGTAGTTGCTGGTCCCGTTGAGAATCGCCTGCAGACCGACGATCTGATTCGCCGACATCGACTGGCCCACGGCGGCGATGATGGGAATCCCGCCGGCGACCGCGGCTTCAAAGGCGACCGTACGACCGTATCGCCGTGCTGCGGCGAAGATTTCTTCGCCGTGTTCGTGCAGCAGCGCCTTGTTGGCGGTCACGACGTCTTTGCCTGCTTCCAGGAGCGCCAAGACGACCTCGCGGGCCGGATGCAGTCCCCCCATCAACTCCACGGCGACATCGATTCCGGGATCCTGAATGACGCTGTTCAAGTCGTCCGTCAAGACTCCGCCCGGCAGCTTCACCTCCCGCGGCTTGGAAAGATCCCGCACCACCGCCTTGCGGATCGACACTGGTCGACCGGCGCGACGGACGATGCGTTCGGGCTGTTCGGTGAGAATCCTGGCCACTCCGGTCCCGACATTGCCGAGACCGACGATCGCCAAGTTCAACGGAGCTGACGACATGCAACTTTCCTGACTTAGCCGCGAGCCGCCGGCGGAGCGATGGGATCGGCGCTCGGCCGGCGCCTTGCGGCTAAAGTTAACTGTGGGACGGCGTTCCCGGTTCTTCTCTTGCGATGAACGCGAAGTTGACGCATCCTAAACCGGTCGATTTCGGCTTGGCAACCGGATCGACTCTTCTTCGCGAACCGGGGCGGAACATATCGACTCCTGCCTGTGCGAAGGCAGGTTTGGCACCCCTGCTCCGCTGCGGTTCGGAGGGAAGGAATTCACGATGTCTTACTACAGCAGCTTCCTGGACCACCCCTTGCGACTCGGCGTCGTCAGTTACTTGAACTCGAAACCCCTGCTGGAAGATCTCGGCGATTTGCTGCCGGACGCGCAGATTCGACTCGACTACCCGAGCCGGCTCGCCGATCAACTCGCCGCGGACGAACTCGACGCGGCCCTGATTCCGTCGGTCGAATACTTCCGCGGTCAGCATCAGCACTACGAAATCGTCTCCGATGCCTGCGTGGCGTCGCGCGGTCCGGTGTTGAGCGTCAAACTGTACAGTCGCGTGCCCCCCGGAAAAATCCGCTCACTTGCCTTGGACGAGGGGTCGCGGACGAGTGCGACGTTGACCCGCGTCATGCTGGCGGAACGCTTCGGCGTGGAGCCCAAGGTTGAACCCCTCCCCTTAACCTGTTCCACCAGCGACACCCATGCGGACGCCATTCTGCTCATTGGCGATCGGGCGATGTTTCCGCTGGAAGAGAAGTTCGCCGTCACCTGGGATCTGGGGCAGGAATGGTTTGAATGGACCGGATTGCCGTTCGTCTTCGCGATGTGGGTGGCGCGACCGGGAGTCGACCTGGAACCGATCGAAGCGGCGCTGAGCGAAGCCCGCGATCGCGGTGTGTCGCGGTCGGAAGCCATCGCCCGTCGCGAGTCCCCGTTGTTGGGGCTGCCGCTCCCGACTACCATCCAGTACTTGAGCCGCAACTTGCACTTCCGCCTCGGGGCTGCCGAGCGGACGGGGTTGCGGCTGTTCTATCAACTGGCGTCCCGCAATGGACTGGCGCCGGAGGGAGTCGATCTTGTCTTCAGCAGTGTCGCGCGTGCTGGATAAAGCGGTCGCGGGGGAACGTTTAACTCCGGACGAGGGGCTGCTGCTCCTGGAGTCCCACGATCTGGTCGCCATCGGACAGGCCGCGGACGCTGTCTCTCGGCGACTGCACCCTGAGCCGTACCGCACCTACAACATCGATCGCAACATCAATTACAGCAACGTATGCGCCGCGGTGTGCGATTTCTGCGCCTTCTATCGGCCGCTGAAACACGCGGAAGCCTACGTCCTGCCCACCGACGTAATCCTGGAGAAGATCCGGGAAACGGTGGAACTGGGAGGCGACCAGATCCTCATGCAGGGAGGTCTTCATCCCACGCTGCCGATGGAATGGTACGAAGACTTGCTGCGGGCCATCAAAGTCGCCTATCCTCAGGTCAACATCCACGGCTTCAGTCCCCCCGAAATCTACCACTTCACCAAGATCGCCAAGCAGCCGCTGGCCACGGTGCTGCAGCGTCTCAAGGATGCGGGTCTGGGAAGCCTCCCCGGAGGGGGCGGAGAGATTCTCGTGGATCGCGTCCGCGAGATGATCACCCGCGGTAAGGTGCTCACCGACGACTGGCTGAACGTGCACCGGGTTTGGCACAAGCTCGGCGGCCGTTCCACCTGCACCATGATGTTCGGCCACGTGGAGACGCTGCCGGAACGGATGGAACATCTGGAACGATTGCGCCAATTGCAGGACGAAACCGGCGGATTCACGGCATTCATCTGCTGGACGTTCCAGCCGCCGACGCACGCCCCCTGGTTCGACAACCGTCGCGACGGGGTGGATATGTCGAAAATGCCCGAGGCAGGAGCCTTCGAATACCTGAAGACCCAGGCGGTGGCGCGGCTGTATCTGGATAACATTTCCAACATCCAGTCGTCGTGGGTCACGCAGGGGGAGAAAATCGGCGGATTGGCTCTCTTATTCGGGGCCAACGATATGGGGAGCCTGATGATCGAGGAAAACGTCGTGGCTCAGGCCGGCACGGTTTACCATCTCACGCTGGAAACGATTCGCCGATTGATTCGCGAAGCGGGGTATTTGCCTCGGCAGCGGAATGTTTACTACGAATATCTGGACGAAGCGGAACCCGCCGTCGAAGCGTTGCAATCGGCGCCGCGGGCGGGCAGGGCCTTGCCGGTTCTGTCGTAGCGGGAGGTTTCCCGCGATTCGCGGGGGCCGGATGGCCGATCCGAAGCCCAGGGATTGCGATCCCTGGGCGATGACGCGCATCGAAGCGTTGACGGCCCCTGATCTCTGACCCCCGATGATTCTCCATGATTCACGTCGAGCGCCTGACGAAACGCTTCGCCGATTTGAGGCTGGACGGCGGGTTCACGGCTCTCGACGAAGTCAGCTTTCAGGTTCAGCCCGGCGAAATCTTTGGTCTGTTGGGGCCCAACGGCGCCGGCAAGACCACGTGTCTACGGATCCTGTCGACCGTATTGCGGCCTTCCGGCGGAACCGCGTTCGTCGCCGGCTATGATGTGGCCCAGCACCCGGCGGAAGTGCGGGCGCGCATCGGCTTTATGTCGAACAACACCGGAATTTACGACCGCATGACGGCCTATGAAATGGTGGCCTATTTCGGGCGTTTGTACGGCATCCCCGAGGACGTCCTTCAGCCGCGGATCGACCATCTGTTCGCTCGCTTGAAGATGCACGAAATCCGCGACGTTCTCGGGTCGAAGATGTCGACGGGAATGAAGCAGAAGGTGTCGATCGCCCGCACCATCGTGCACGATCCGCCAGTGCTGATTTTCGATGAACCGACGTCGGGTTTGGACGTTCTGGTCGCTCGCACGGTGGTGGACGAAATCAAAGCGCTTCGCGATCACGGCAAGTGCATCATTTATTCCACGCATATCATGCGTGAAGTCGAGAAGCTGTGCCATCGGATCGCCATCATTTACAAAGGACGCATTCTGGCCATTGGTTCGCTGGCGGAACTGGAACAGCAGCATGGTCTGTCGGACATGGAAGCGCTGTTCTTCGAATTGATCGACCGGCACGAGGCCGAATCACGAAAGGGGGCGGGCTGAAGCGGCGAGCACGAGGCGCGTTGGGGGCAGGACACGCATCCTCCCTCCCAATGCCCGCCTTCAACTTTCCCCTCTCCCAACACCATGCGTTGGCGCAACGTCGGCCTTATCTTCCGGCGCGAAGTGATCGATCAGCTGCGCGATCGGCGTACGCTGTTCATGATCGCGGTGCTCCCCATTCTGCTGTATCCCATTCTGGGGATCGGCATGGTGCAGTTGACCGTGCTGTTTTCGGAACAGCCGCGCACCGTTGTCGTTCTCGGGACGAAAGACCTGCCGATTTCGCCGCCGCTGCTGGAAGGCGACCGGTTTGTTGAAGAATGGTTCCGGCTCCCCGACGACGCCTCCAAGCTTGAGGTCATCACCGACCTCGTCATCGACCCGGAGAACGGCGGCGACGCCGCGCTTGCGACGCGGCAAACCCAAATCCTCGAGGAAGCCGCACCGCTGAGAGAACGGCTGGATCGACGCGAGGTGCTGGCGGCTCAGGTCGCAGCCGCCCGCGACGCCGCAGATCTGGAATCGCTGGCTCGACTGCAGCCTCAATTGGACGCACTGACGGGGGAATTGGGGGAGCTGTTCAACAGCGGACAGATCCAGGTGCTGATCGTTATTCCCGAAGACTTCGCTGAAAACCTCCAGCGGATGAAGCAGCAGGTCATTTCCCGCGGAGCCGACGTCGGCGCCTTCGATTACCCTCGACCGCAGATCCTGCAGAACAGCGCGGACGAAAAGTCGCTGATCGCCGCCAATCGCGTCCAGGGAGTCCTCGACGCCTGGGAACGGGCGATCTTGCGGCAAACACTGGCGGAAGTGGGCCTGCCCGCGAGTTTTCCCGAACCGGTGCAGGCGGCGTCCATCGATCTGGCGGCGCAAGAACAACTGGCCGCCAACGTCTGGAGCAAGCTCTTTCCGGCGCTCTTGGTGATCATGTCTCTGACGGGAGCGTTCTACCCGGCAATCGATCTGGGAGCCGGGGAGAAAGAGCGCGGGACGATGGAGACGCTCCTGATCTGTCCGGCGACTCGAACCGAAATCGTTTTAGGCAAATTCTTTACAGTGATGTTGTTCAGCGCGGCGACAGCACTGCTCAACTTGTCGAGCCTGGGTTTCACCGGCAAATACATGATCTCGCTCGCGGGGAGCGGGCCGATGTCGCGGATGGTCGATCTGGCGTTGCCGCCGCTGACTTCGCTGATTTGGGTGATCGTGGTGCTGGCCCCATTATCAGCGTTGTTCAGCGCCCTGTGTCTGGCGTTCGCCACTTTTGCACGCAGCAGCAAAGAAGGTCAGTATTACCTCACACCGCTGTTGATGGTGACGCTGGGACTGACGGTCTTTTGTCTCTCCCCGGCGGTGGAAATTCAGCCGTTTTACAGCGTCATGCCGGTGATGGGACCCGCGCTGCTGCTGAAAGGGTTGCTGCAGCCGACCACGTCGGCGGACATGACGGCGTTCATCATCCCGGTGTTGTGCACCTCCATCGGTTACAGCATCCTCGCGCTTTGGTGGGCGATTGACCAGTTCGGCAGCGAGGAAGTCTTGTTCCGCGAAGCAGAGCGGTTTGACATCCGACTGTGGCTGCGGCACCTGTTGCGAGACAAGGAAGCCACTCCCTCGTTCTCAGAAGCCGCGTTCGGCTTTGTGTTGATCATGCTGCTGCAATTTGCAGCCATGAAAGTGATGCAGGGTCCGCTGCAGGCGGCCGCCGAGAGTGAACGGGGCCTGCTGATGATGCAACTGCTGATCATTCAGCAACTTGTCATCGTGGCCACCCCGCCGTTGTTCATGGGAGTGATGCTGACTTCCAGCGTGCGCGACACCTTCCGGCTCCGCTGGCCGGGGATTTTCGCGATTCCGCTGGCGGCGTTGCTGGCAATTCTGCTCCATCCGCTGTCGTTGGAGTTCGCCGCGGGATTGTCATGGTTCTTTCCGCCGCTCCCCCCGAGTGTGAAAGAAGTCCTCAAGACCGTGGCGAGCGACGATATCGCCTGGTGGCTGCCATTCATTGCGTTCGCCCTCGCCCCGGCGATCTGCGAAGAGGTCGCCTTCCGAGGATTCCTGTTGAGCGGATTCCTCCGCGGCGGTCGCGAACGCCTGGCAATCGTCCTCTCAGCCCTGACGTTCGGAATCATTCATATGATTCCGCAGCAAGTCTTGAACGCGGCTCTCCTGGGGCTGGTGATTGGTCTGATTGCCGTTCGCACCCGCAGCCTCTATCCCGGAATTGCGTTTCACTTTGTCTTCAATGGCCTGGAACTGGTCCGCAATCGTTACGGCGGCGCGGTTCAGACCACGGGCGCCTGGGGATGGCTGTTCACCGCCGATGATGACGGCTTGCGCTACCAGAGCCCGCTGTTGGTGATGTGCGGAATTGCGTCGGCGACAATTCTGTGCATCTTCGCGTGGTGGCGCCAGCCGCCCGACAATCCGTCCAGTGAGGCAATCTCCTGGCCGGGTGCAGACGCAGTCCGAGCCTCGGGCTGACGGGGTGTTTTTCCGCAACCATCGATATGGAAGTTGGTTGCGCTCAGAACTCAGAAGCCTGCGCGTCCCGCGGAGGCGACCCGTCCAGGTGCGGTGAACGCCGTTTCCCGTAAACCGCGGCTCTGTGGTCGAACCGGACTCGAATCCGGTGTGTCGGATGCCTAAACTGGTGAGAGTCGCCGAAAATCGCCCGCACCGTGCCGGCCGGTGACTCTCAACTGTCTCGTATTCCTCGTTCGCGTCGAGACCGATCAAAAGGAACGTCCCAAGTGGCCAGCGCAACCCAAGTCGAAACCTGCACCCGCAGTCCCATTCAACAACCGACGTTGAACGGGGCCGAGGTACTGGTCCGGGCGCTGATCCGTCAGGGGGTCGACCTGATGTTCGCCTACCCTGGCGGCTGCAGCATGCCGCTGCATCAGGCACTGACATTCCATCGCGACGAGATCCGTACGATCCTTCCGCGGCACGAGCAGGGGGGAGCCTTCGCGGCGCAAGGGGACGCCCGGACCACGGGACGCGTGGGGGTCTGCATGGGAACCAGCGGTCCCGGAGCCACCAATCTGGTGACGGCGATCGCGGACGCCAAGATGGACAGCGTTCCGCTCGTCGCACTGACGGGGCAGGTGCCAACCACGGTGATCGGCACCGATGCCTTCCAGGAGACGCCGATTATTGAAATCTGCCGGGCGATCACGAAGCATCACTACCTGGTGACCAACGTCCACGACATCGCTCGGATCGTCAAGGAAGCGTTTTACATCGCCCGGACCGGTCGTCCGGGACCGGTTCTGATCGACGTTCCCAAGAATGTCCAATTGACGCTCTTGGATGAAGAACCGGACTATGACCCCCCCATGAATCTGCCGGGCTATCACCCGGAAGTGCGCAAGCCGCATCCGAACCAGATTCGCCAGATCCTCGCCGCGATCCGCGAATCGAAGAAGCCGATTTTCTACATCGGCGGAGGAGTGGTGCAGGCGGACGCGTCGGAGGAATTCGTCAAATTCGCCAAAAAGGTGAACATCCCGGTCGCGATGACGGTGATGGGCTTGGGGGCATTCCCCGGCGAAGATCCGCAGTCGCTGCACATGCTGGGCATGCACGGCACAGTCTACTCCAACTACGCCGTCGACGAGGCCGATTTACTGTTGGCCTTTGGCGTGCGTTTCGACGACCGCGTGACTGGCAAGCTGAGCGAGTTCGCCAAGCACGGCAAGATCGTTCACGTCGACATCGACCCGTCGGAACTCAACAAGAATAAGAAAGCCCACATCCCCGTCGTCGCCAACGTCAAGGAAGTTCTG
>JANRLN010000507.1:0-2913 GCA_033762515.1 Planctomycetaceae bacterium | reverse complement strand
GATCAAGTCGCGGTCGCCCAACTGGTAGTCGGTCAGCCACCGGCGGCTGTGGGCCATGTAGCGCAGGTTGTGATCGAGCATCGCCACGCCCGCCGGTGCGCATTGCACCAGGATTCGCAGTCGTTCCTCGCTTTCGTGCAGGGCCTTGCGGGCGAGCATGCGGTCGGTGCAGTCGATCGCCACGCCGCTCACGCTGACGACGGCCCCGTCCGCGTCTAGGACCGGCTGGTATAACAACTCCAAAGCCATCTGCTCGCCTTCGAAGAGCTGCGCCGCCGACTTGCCGGAGAGGGCTTTTCGTACGAGTTCAACCCACCTTTGGTCATGACCATAAAGATCGAACAGGGACTTGCCGACGAGTTCGCCCGGCCTGAGTCCCAATCCTTCGAGGCCCTTGCCTTCGGACAACGTGAGCACGCCGTCGGGGTTGAACGAGAAGACGATGACCGGGGCATTGTTCAGGACCATCAGCAGCCGGGACTGGGCTTCCTGCATCGCGCGCTCCGCGCGCTTCCATTCGGTGGTCTCGCTGAAGAGCACGGCAAACTGTTTCGGGGCCGTGCGGTAGGCAAACACCAGCCAGTGCCGGCCCGATTCGGGATTGACGTACTCCGTGCGCAGCGGCTGACCGGTCAGGGCCACCTCGCCGTATCGCTGAATCCAAAGGGCCGTGTCGGCGCTCCGATGCTCTGACTGGCGTCTGCCGACAACCTCCTCCCGTCGTTCGCCCAGGAGTCGCTCGAAGGCCGGATTGACGTCCAAGTAGACGTAGTCGACCGGTCGGCCGTCGTCGTCGCAGATAATCTCGTGCAGCGACATGCCTTCGGTCATCAGGTTAAACAGCGCGCGATAGCGCTCTTCGCTAGCTCGCAGAGCGTTTTCGATGCGTCGACGCTCGGTGATGTCGCGGGTGACGGACAACACCTGACAGGGTTGATCAGATTCACCGCTCAGCCGCAGACCGACGGCATACTGTTCCAGCCACAGCCGAGTTCCCTTCCGACCCACGGCTTCATACTCGACGCGGGTCTGAGTTCCGGTACAGGCGTCGGCAATGCTCTTTCGAAAGGCTGCAGCGTACTCCGGCGGCAGTCCCGTGCTGAGGTCCTGCCCGCGGAGGACTTCCACCGAATTCACTTCGAACATCCGCAGGCCGGCCTGATTGATCTCCAGCAATCGGCAGTCCGCGTCGAGCACCTTGATGCAATCGGGCGTGGAATCCAGGATCGCCCTCAGCCGCATCTGGTTCTCTCGCAGTTGCAGTTCGGCGCGCTTGTATGGCGTGATGTTGCGGCAGACCCCTTCCATGGCGATGATCGCGCCGGCGTCATCCAACACGCCTACGGTGGACTGTGAAATCCACAGCGTCTTGCCCTGCCGGTCCAACACGCAGTATTCGAAGTAGGGCTCGACGATCCCGCGGCAGACTTTATCCCATTCCCGCTCAAAAAATTCTCGAAAACACGGGTGGATGACCCGCGAGATCAGCAGGGGTTCCGCCAACAGCTCCGCGGCGGAATAGCCGATTACCTGTTCCGCCGCCGGGCTGACGTACTCATACCGCCCATCCGGGATCGACATGCGATAGATCATGTCGCGGGCGCCCTCGATCAGGGAGCGGTACTTGGCTTCACTACTCTGCAGTGCCGCTTCATGCCGCTTGCGATCCGTGACGTCGATCATCGATCCCATGAGCATCAAGGGTCGGCCGTCCGCATCGCAGAGCAACGTGGCGGACATCTGCAGGTCAAACAGACTGCCGTCGCGCCGTTTGGCGACTAACTCGCCGAACCATTCTCCGCGCGCGTGCAACGCGTCGATGACCTCCGCCGCAAAATTCGGCTCCGCGCAGAACGCCGCTGCGTGCCGTCCCAGGACTTCCTCCGGGGAGGGATAGCCAAAGAGCTTCAGGAACGCGGCGTTGACTTCGCGGACTTGGCCGAGCGGATCGGTGAAGACGATGGCGTTGATCGACTGTTGCAGGGCCTGATCTTTGAGTCGCAGCTCCGCATCGCTCCGCCGGCGCTCCGTCACGTCGACGCTGAAGCCGATCAGGCCCACGACGGCATCGTGCTCGTCCCGCAATGGCCCCACTGCGGCGTCAACGTGCCGTCGGGTGTCATTTCGTGCGCGAACCGGGGACTCGAAACGAACGGTCTCGCCCTGCGCGGCCCGCTCAATGGCATCCCGCAGCCGATGCTGGGCGGCGGGGTCGAACGACCACCACGCCGTCTCCCACCCCTTCTTGCCGAGAACGTCTTCAGGACGGAGGCCTCCCATCTCCAGAGGGGGCTGGTTGATTTCGATCAGGGTCCCGTCCAGCTCCATCAGGCCGATGAATCCGAAGCAGGCGTCGATGGTCTGCCGCAGGCGGCGCTCGCTGGCGCGCAACGCCTCTTCCTGTTGCTGAAGGTGAGTGACGTCCTGGCCAATGGCCAGCATACCGACCACTTCCCCCCGAGTTCCCAGCAGGCATTGATCGCACCACTCGATCGCAAACGTTTCGCTGGAGCGCGAGACGATGTGATTTCGCAAATTGCGCGTCGGCTGGCCGGCGAGGGAGGACCGAAACGCGTTCCGACTGCGCTCGCGATCCGATGCACTGACACACTGGAGGAACCAGTCCTGACCACGCAGCTCGTCCAGGGAACTGCCCAGCAGAGCGGCGGTGAACGGATTGAAGTAAAGGATGCCGCCGGTGAGATCGAGCATCAGTACGATCACCGGCGCGGCGTCGAGCAACTGTCGCCGCTGATCGCGTTCAAGGCGGAGTTCGTCCGCGGTGCTCTTTCGGTCGGTGATGTCGGTGGCGAAGCCGAGGTAGTGACCGTGATCCAGCCGGGCCGCGCTGACGGACCACCAACGGCGGAGACCCGTCTTCCCAACGAACGGGAATTCCCCTTCACTGCGACC
>JANRLN010000506.1:0-4389 GCA_033762515.1 Planctomycetaceae bacterium | reverse complement strand
TTCCAATCCTCTGGGTCGTCGCAGTTTCCTGCGGGTGGGGACTTTGGGAGTCGGCGGATTGGCGCTGTCCCAGCTCCTGGCGGCGCGGGCTCATGCCGCGGCGGAATCGCCGATGCTGACCGGCAAATCGGTCATCTTCGTGTTCTTGCACGGCGGTCCCAGTCAGATCGAGACGTTCGATCCGAAGATGACGGCGCCCGACGGCATCCGCAGCGCCACGGGAGAAATCGCCACCGCTTTGCCCGGCATCACGTTTGGCAGCACACTTCCCAAGCTGGCGTACCTTGCCGATCGCTTCACCGTCGTCCGGTCGTTCGTTGCCGGGGACGGCAATCACGACATCAAACCAATCGTCAGTCGCGACTCGGCCAGCGCCAACCTGGGATCGCTCTATGCCCGGGTCGCCGGGACCAATCATCCGCAGACCGGTATGCCGCTGAACGTCGCGTTGTTTCCGCGTGCCGTGGAACCCGAAGCGCAGCCCGAGCAATCGCAGTTCGGGCGCTTCACATCGACGGGGGGACTGGGAATGGCCTACGCGCCATTCGTCCCCGGAGCCGGCGGAGACTTGCAAAGTGACATGCAACTGGCTTTGCCGCGCGAGCGTTTCGACGATCGCCGCGGTCTCCTGGCGCAGATCGACCGCCTGCGGCGCAGCGCGGATGCCTCCGGGCTGATGCAGGGCACTGACCGCTTCCAGCAGCAGGCGTTCGACACCATCCTCGGGGGGATCGCGAACGCCTTCGATTGGACGCGTGAGGCTCCGGCGACCGTCGCACGTTACGACACCAAGCCCCTGGTGCCAGCCGATTCGATCAACACCCGCTGGAATAACCGCAAGTTCTATATCGATCACAACGCAACGCTGGGAAAGCTGCTGCTGGTCTCGCGCCGGCTGGTGGAAGCCGGCTGCGGATTCGTCACGGTGACCACCAACTTCGTCTGGGACAATCACGCCGACGTCAACAACGCCGGCGTCGTGGAAGGGATGCGCTACTGCAGTGTGGCCCTCGACCATGCCCTCTCGGCCCTTGTCGAAGACCTGGAGGTCCGCGGCCTGGGGCGCGACGTACTGGTGGTCGTCTGCGGGGAAATGGGACGTACGCCCCGGATCAACAAGAACGGCGGCCGGGATCACTGGGGGGGCCTGGCTCCGCTGTTCCTGTACGGCGGCGGCTGGAAGATGGGGCAGGTGATCGGTCAATCGACGAAGGACGCCGGCCAGCCTTCGAGTGAGCCGGTGACGATTCCGAATCTGGTCAGCACGGTGATGCACACCCTTTTCGACGGGGGCCGGCTGCGATTGCGTCCCGATGTGCCGGGAGACATCAGCCGTCTGCTCAGCGCCGCCGATCCCATTCGCGGCTTGTAGTTGTGATGGGCGCGATCGTTCCGCACCTCAATTTGTGAGTCCGCCATGCTCTCTTGGCATTTGGGATCTCCACCGACCGGCATGTCCCGGCGCGATTGCCTGCTGATCGGGTCGACCGGATTCGCCGGCCTGACGCTGACCGACTGTTTGCGCGCCGAAGCCCTCGCCGGCCGTACTTCCTCCGCGCGATCGATCATCAATATCCATCTCGACGGCGGCGCCCCGCAGTTGGACACGATCGATCCCAAGCCCCTCGCACCGACGGAAATTCGCGGGGAGTTTGCTGCGATCGACACGGCGCTCCCCGGCCTGCAGATTTCCGAAATGCTGCCGGAACTGGCGGCGATCGCCGACCGTTTCGCGTGGATTCGCTCGCTCGTCGGTTCGGCCGGGGCGCATCAGGCGTTTCAATGTCAGTCGGGGTTTGAAGACAAGGATTTGCAGTCGCTGGGCGGACGTCCCGCGCTGGGCTGCGTGGTCACAAAGTTGCTGGGGAGCGCGAGCGATCCCACGCCGACGTTCGTCGATTTGATGCAAGGTCGCCCCCTCGTGCGCAACAGCGCCCGACCCGGTTTTCTGGGTCCCTCGGTTCAGCCCTTTCGCCCCGATCTCTCGCAGCTCTTCCCGCGGGAATTGGAACCCGGCATGAAGGGGGAACTGGCCCGCCGGGGGGAGGAACACCAGACGAAGCTCACGCTCCACGCCGCATTGACTCCGAGTCGACTCACCACCCGGCGTCAGTTGCTGGTCGATCTCGATGGCTTCCGCCGCGACGTGGACGGCAGCGGCATGATGGAGGCCATGGACCGCTTCGGCGATCAGGCCGTCAGCATTCTCACCTCGGGCCGACTGGCGGAGGCCCTCGACCCGCAACGGGAAGACCCGCGGGCGATGGAGCGCTATCGCCTGCAGTCGTCGACCGCTGCAGTGGCGTCGGCAACCAGCGACGGCCCCAATGCGACCATGAAGTTTCTGCTGGCGCGGCGCCTGATTGAGGCCGGCGTCCGCTGCGTCAGTCTGTCGATCAGTGATTTCGACACCCACTCCAATAACTTCCCCCGGATGCGGACGCTCCTGCCGGTTCTGGATCACGGGCTGTCAGCGCTGGTGACCGACCTCGAGGAACGCGGGATGCTCGATCAGGTGCTGATCGTCGTCTGGGGTGAGTTCGGGCGGACGCCCCGCGTGGATGCCAAGTCGGGAGGCCGTCACCACTGGCCGCAGGTCGGCCCCGCCCTGATCGCCGGCGGAGGTCTGCGGATGGGTCAGGTCATCGGCGTCACCGACCGCGACGCGGGAACGGTGCTCTCGCGGCCGGTCCATTACAAGGATGTCTTCGCCACGATGTACCGCCACGTCGGGCTGGATCCGCATCGAACCACCCTCATCGACCCGCAAGGCCGCCCGCAGCACCTGCTCGATCGCGGCGAGGCGCTGCGCGAGTTGATCTGAGGGACGGCAGCGGCTGAGGTTGCTCAACGGTCGGCATGCGCTCGGGATCATGTCACTGAGCTCACGAAGGATTTCGGATGTTCCATCACGCTGCGTCCCGTCGCGGATTCCTGACAACCGGCGCGGGGGTGCTGGCGGGACTGGCGACGTCTCCCTGGGCCCAAGGCGCCGCAGCCTCCACCGGCGGACGCGATCCCCTGCTCGTCACCGAACACCCGCAGATCGCCCGGACCCGCGATGCGGCCCTGGCCGTACTCAAGCCGTCGCAGGCGGAACTCGAACGGGGATTGGCCCTGCATCGCAGCAGCCTGGTCTTCGACGCTTACGGCTTCGCTCCGCGGGCGGCGCTCGACGGTCCCCGGCTGACGGCGGCGATCGAGGCGGGGGCTTCCGACCTCGAAGTGCAGGACCTCCAGGAAGACATGGGGATGACGCAGGCCGCCGTCGTGCCCGCCGAGCACGTCGAGTTCGCCGAGGCGATGCGCTGCAGCGGCGTCACCTGCATCTTTCAGAATGCCGGGGAAGAAGGGCAGGATCCCCTGCGGCTGATGAAACGGCTGGCGCGATTCACCTATCTGGGAGACATGCTCCGCGGCACGCTGGTGCGCGCCACGCTCCCCGCAGACATCGAAGCCGCCCACGCGGCTGGCAAGCACTGTCTCTACCTCACCGGCAACGGCGTTCCCCTGCCTCAGCAATGGTCCACCGTCCCCGACGAGTTGAGCTACATTCGGCTCTTCTTTCAACTGGGCATCCGCATGATGCACGTCACCTACAACCGGCGGAACATGCTGGGGGACGGCTGCGCCGAGGCGGCGAACGGCGGGCTCAGCGATCTCGGCCGGGCGGCGATCGCCGAAATGAACCGCGTGGGAGTCATCGTCGATGTGGCCCACAGCGGTTGGCAGACCAGTCTCGAAGCCGCCAAGGCGTCCGCGAAGCCGATGGTCGCCAGTCACACCACGTGCGATGCACTCAACCACCACATCCGCGCCAAGCCCGACGAAGTCCTCCGCGCGATCTGCGACACCGGCGGTCTCATGGGCATCTGCTGGATTCCCACCTTCCTCGGGGGCACGGGAGACCTCGCCGCCCTGCTCGATCACATCGACTACGCCGTCAAACGCTTCGGCAGCGACCATGTCGCCATCGGGACCGACGTGACCCACACGTCGCAGCATGCCGCCGCCGCAGCCAAAGAGATTCCGAGTCGGGGGCGTCGCCGCACGCGTTTTGAGGCCCTCTGGCCGGAGGGGGCTCTGGGAGGCAACTGGCCGCGCGCCGACACCCTGGCCTGGACCAATTGGCCGCTCGTCACGGTCGGCCTCGTGCAGCGCGGCTACCGCGAGGAAGACATCCGCAAAATTCTCGGCGGCAACATCCTGCGTGTGTGCCGCGAGGTGCTGCCGGAGCCGCTGAACGCGGTTTCCCAGTGAACAGCGTCGACCCGACCGGGCACTCTCAGGCACTCCGCGTCGCAGCGGGCGTCACGAACTCCTGTAGCTGAATTCGCAAGAATTCAGACGTGGTGATTGATCGTCTGAATTCTTGCGAATTCAGCGACG
>JANRLN010000505.1:0-3546 GCA_033762515.1 Planctomycetaceae bacterium | reverse complement strand
GGCCAAACGGGTCCTGGTGATTTACGAACAGGGGGGCCTGTCGCATATCGACACCTGGGACCCCAAGCCCGAGACGGTGGTCGACCATCGCAGCCCGCATGCGCCGATTTCGACCACCGTGCCCGGCATGCAATTCACGGCGCTGCTCCCGCAGACCGCCGCCATTGCTCATAAGATTGCCGTCGTGCGGTCGATGCATCATGCGAAACTCGGGGCGGATGCCCACCCGAACGGCACCCAGTACGCCCTCTCCGGGTCCCATCCGTCGTTTCCCATTGAAATGCCCGACATCGGTTCCGTGGTCAGTCGCCTGCTGGGAACCGAGAATCCCCAACTGCCCCCCTACATCATGGTGCCCGGCAATCATGAACAGGCCGCCGAGACGCGAACCGGTTTTCTGCCGGCGTCGTACAAGGTCTTCAAGACCGGCGGGCACAATCTGGCCGACCCCAAATGGCGCGTCGCCGACCTCTTGGCCCGACCGGAGAACGCCGAGACACGACTGAATGGACGGCAGCAGCTCCTCACGTCGCTCGACAGGCTCTTCGTCGGGAAGGAGTCACAACTCCGCTCCCTCGACGGCATGGAACGCTTCTACGAACAGGCCTTTGACACGCTGACCAGTTCGCGCGTGCTGGACGCCTTCAATCTGCAGACGGAATCGGAATCGGTCCGCGAGCGGTACGGGGCCGGTCATCGGGGCTCGTGTTACCTGCTGGGCCGGAAGCTGATCGAAGCCGGCGTTCGCTTCGTCACGGTCGACGTCCGCTGGCCGCTGCTTCCAGATACCCCCGGCGGATTCAACCTCAATTGGGACCACCACGACCTGATCTACACTCCAGGTTCCTGCGGAACCGTCCGCGACAAAGCGGGGGGCGAAGGGCGGTACGGCATCGGCCACTGGGTGATGATGGGGAGCGTCGACCGCGCTTATTCGGCACTCATCAATGA
Organism: Planctomycetaceae bacterium; assembly: GCA_033762515.1. Classification (GTDB taxonomy): domain Bacteria; phylum Planctomycetota; class Planctomycetia; order Planctomycetales; family Planctomycetaceae; genus DSVQ01. The sequence goes on along the minus strand of JANRLN010000505.1, from coordinate 2,595 downwards.
TCTGGAAGAGCGCGGACTCCTTGCCGAAACGCTGGTCTGCTTCGTCTCGGAATTCGGCCGCACGCCGCGGCTCAATAAGTTCCAGGGGCGCGATCACTGGACCCACGCGTATTCACTGGTCTTCGCGGGCGCGGGGGTTCCCGGCGGGCAGGTGATCGGCCACACCGACCGAGACGGGGGCTACGTCATTTCCGAAGCCCATACGCCGGAAGATTACGCGGCGACGATCTACGAAAAACTCGGCATCGACCGCACGCGGCCGCTGTACACCGCGACCAACCGCCCCGTCTACTTCGGCCACTTCGGCGAGCCGATTCGAGAGTTGTTCGGCTGAGCATCGAGGTCGTGGTCGGGCAAGCGCGACGGGCTGGCTGAAAACCGGAGGGGCGACGAATGAGACGGCGCGTGAACGCTCCGCTCCGCCGCAGTGTGCGGCCGATTAGAGTTCGCCGATGTCCAGGCCGTCGTTGATGGCGTGCAGTCGCTGCCAGACGCCGAAGTAGGTGCGGAGGCCCGGCTTGTTATTCCAGTTCGCCCCAGCGCCGTCGGAGCAGCCATCGGCGGCAGTTCGCCAGACGCAGCCGATACCCGCGGGGAAATTGGCCGCATCCGCGGGATTGGCCGAGCGAACGTGATTGATGTTTTCGGAGATGAAGCGCACGGCGCCGTCCGCCATCAGCACGTGGACTCCGCCGGTGTGGTCGCTGGAAACACGCACGGTGTCCCCAATCACGAGACCGGAGACCGGATGATACAGTCCGTAGGTCAGATACCAATGGACGTTATTGACGGCGTCGTTGTTGGCCGGTGGGACGGCGTTCGGCGTCTGCGTTTCATGTTGCATCCCGAGAAAACTGCCATCCGCACGCAGACGTGCGCTCCGTTCACCGATGGCGATGGTGTTCGAAGTGCCGTCACGAATCCACGAAATCGTCACCGGCATGCCCGGCTGCGATCGGAAGAAGCCGTTCGCTTCGTTGGAATTGTTGCTTTCTCCCGCGAATTGAAAGGCTCCGCTGCTGCCGAAGTAGCTCGTGCCCGGAACGGAAGTCATCTGATTGGCATTCGGCGGGCTCGCCCCCAGGTAGACGCTGATGGTCCGCTGACGGGCGGAATCCGTCGGACAAATTGTGTTCGGGATTCCCGGAAGGGTCTGAATGAGCGCTTTGTTCTGACCTTCGAAGATGCCAATCTGAAAATCGAGCTTATTATAGATGGCGGTCTGTTCCAGATTCGGCAGCAGGAACGCTCCCCACGAGAAGCCGTTGCCGAATTCTCCGCCATTTTCCGGTGCGCGGATGTTGGCTGGGGTAAACTGACTGTGGCTGTCGTGATAGTTGTGCAGCGCCAGCCCCAATTGCTTGAGGTTGTTGCGGCACTGCGTGCGCCGCGCCGCTTCGCGAGCCTGCTGCACGGCCGGCAGCAACAACGCCGCCAGGATGGCGATGATGGCAATCACCACCAACAGTTCGATGAGCGTGAAGCCCTGCCGTTTCGCAAGCCGAGTCGGCATGATGAATCCGATGTTGTTGGTAGGAGCAATCGCAGGGAATCGAGCGGACTCTCAGCAGCCGCCGACGAGAATGGAACCGAGTCGGAGACCAGACCGGCCGGAAACCCGGCATGGCCAACACGTCCCCCAGCGCTGATATCTGCATTACGGCATGAAAACAGGCGCTTGTCAATTGGGATCTGCGCAACTCAGATGTTCAGGTTCCCTCGCGCTGCTGGTATTTCAAGGTGCGGATTGAGCGAACGGACGATTTGGAGACGAGCGCCGGCGTCGAATCTCTTGCGAGCGGAGCGCGAATCGTTCGACATGGCAGTCCGCGGGCATTGAACTCTTCCAACTGCGGGGGGGTGGGAATCCCGCATACCTGCTTCGGCGGGCGCCGCCGTATTCTGGGTGGGAGAGATCCAGTCTCATTCCACCAACAGAATTCCCCCTTCGGAGCGACGCCCATGCCACGCAAAATTGGACTTCTCGGTCTCGCGGCAGCTTGCGGATTCCTGGTTTGGTCAGGCTACGCCTGGTCCCAGGCACAAACTGTTTCCGGTCTGAAACGGGGATCACTCAGCACCGTCATGCGCGAAAAGCTCGACGCCGCAGCGCTGATCCTCGAAGGGATCTGCACCGAGGACGATCAAGCCATCCTGCGCGGGTCGGGGACCTTGAGCGACTCGATGAGCAAGCCGGAATTGTTCGAGGTCTTCACCGACGCCGAGTATCGCGAGTTCAACCGCGAGTTCCGCGACACAGCCCGCCGATTGGGTGAAGCGGCGAAGAACAAAAACTTCGACCAGGCCACGCTGCGGTATGTCGACGTGACGCTGGCGTGCGTCGAATGCCATAACCATGTGCGGGCGAAGCGGAAGGACAAGTAACGGGGGCGGGTCGTGGCGGGGGAGTGCGGGAGTGAGAGAGCACGGGAGCCGGGGACACGATAGACTCACGGGGGGCTGCGAGACTTCCCGCACTCCCCAACCCCCCAATTCCCCAACTGCAGCACACCCCAGCTCTACCCCCGATGCGTTACGTCATTGAACAACTCGCCGTCGGTTTCGGCGCCGCGACCGGCGTGCTCGCCGGTCGCG
>JANRLN010000504.1:0-3024 GCA_033762515.1 Planctomycetaceae bacterium | reverse complement strand
TTCCGCGGAAAGTCGCTGCCCGGCCTTCACCGCCGCTTTGCACGACATCATGTGCAGCAGCTCATCCAGCAGGTCGCGGCGGCTCGGCGACGTCGAGCCGCTCCCTTCGAGGCTTTCCGCCAGGTCGCGGACGAGTTGCGTCAGGTCGTGTTTCCGCAACAGGACCGGGTGCTTCGTCAGGATCACCGTGTCCTTCCCGAACTCCTCCACACCGAAGCCGAGGCGGTTGAGCAACTCCCCCTGCTCCATCAGCAGCGAAGCTTCCCTGGCCGAGACCTCCACGGGCACCGGCATCAACAACCGCTGCGATTCCACCGCCCCGGCGAGCACCCGTTCGCGGAATTGCTCGTACAAGATCCGCTCGTGCAGGGCGTGCTGGTCGATCACGGTGATCCCCTCGGCGGTCTCCACGACGATGTAGCAGTCGTGAATCTGCATCGCGCGCGCAGGGAGACTGTCCATGGCGGTGGAAGGGGCCGAGGGCGTCGCCGGCGCCGCAGCCCTCATCGCCGACGGATCGGAGTCCTGCGAAAGCGCCGGGGCCGCCAGAACCGCAGTCGTGGAAACGCCCAGAGATTCCACGGACCAGTCGCGCGTGGGGGCTTCAGTGTCGTGCAGGCCTCGATCCGCCGCCTCGGCCAACACCGGCGCCGCCGTCGGGGACCATTGCGACAGTTGCGCCTGCGCCCAGTTCGCGAATTCGGTCTGCAGCGCCAGGCTGTTCCCCGCCGGCCGCGGCAGGGGACTGAGGGGATCGGTCAACGTCGGCTGCGTCGGCAGCGTCAACGTGCTTTGCAGATCGAGAGACAGGAACTTGGTGCGGAGCGTCGACAGGAGTTGGCGGAAGAGTTGTTGCGTGTCCTGGAAGCGGACTTCGGTCTTGGTCGGATGCACGTTCACATCCACGCGGTCGGTGGGCATCTCGAAGAACAGGTAGGCCACGGGTTGTCGGCCGACCATCAGCAGGCCGCGATACGCCTCGGTGAGGGCATGCTGCAGGCTGCGGTCTTGTATCCAGCGGCCGTTGAGAAACAGCGACTGCTGCTTGCGGGTCGACTTGCTCACGCTGGGGTGGCCCACGTAACCCCACAGCCGAGTCCCCGCATGCTCCGATTCGACGGCGATCAATTGTTCCGCCAGGTCGTCGCCGTAGAACGTCCGCAGCCGATCCAACGGCGTCGCGACGGGCGCCAACTGATAAACCACCCGTTCATTGTGCCTCAGGATCAGATGCAGCCGAGGATTCGCCAGCGCCACCCGAGTAAACTGTTCAGCGATCTGCCCGAACTCCGTCGACACCGACTTCAAGAACTTTCGGCGGACGGGGACGTTCTCAAAGAGATTGCGGATTTCGATGCAGGTCCCCACGGGACAACCGCATTCCTGAGGAGGCTGCATGACGCCATGGATCACCTCCAGTTCGCCGCCGTGAGTCTGTTCCGCCTGGCGACTCCGCACCCGAAAGCGGCTCACTTCCGCGATTGACGCCAGAGCCTCGCCCCGGAAGCCGAAGGTCCGCACATCGAAGAGATCGTCGGCGCCGCGGATCTTGCTGGTGGCGTGGCTGGCGACCGCCAGCGGCAGATCATCGGGATGAATCCCTTCGCCGTTGTCGACGATGCGAATCAGCTCCATGCCGCCGGCGACAATGTCGACTTCGATGCGCGTCGCCAGCGCGTCGACGCTGTTCTCCAGCAACTCTTTGACGGCGCTGGCCGGTCGTTCGATGACCTCCCCTGCGGCGATCTTGTTGATGACGGACGTTGTGAGGAGTTGAATCCGAGGCATGAAGAAGGTCGCATCCTGCGAATGTCGAAAGCGTAGGGTGATGCCGAGTCCGCGAGGCTCGCCACTCGATCAGAAAGAAGCCCTAAATCTCAAGCACGAAATTCGAAGAAAACTTCAAATCCCAAATCACAAACGTGACCTGGAATGAACCCCGTTTGGGATTTGAACATTGGAAGTTCTTTGAGGTTTCGAGTTTGTGAATTGAGATTTTCCGAACTGAGGTGAGCCTCGAGGACTCGGCATCACCCTACCAAATTCGCGCTACTGCAGCAGGCTCCGCCGCAACACGTCCTGTGCCTGCGTGAAATAGGGCTGCCAGACGATTTCCGGGCGCTCGAACTTCAGGCAGTCGCGGACCTTCTGCAGCGTGTTCCGCGCCATATGCGGGCAGCGGTTGCAGGCACACGTTTCGCCCGTCGACGCCATGATGCCCGGCACCGGAATATAAGTGTGCTGCGGGGCCAGCTTCTGCAACGGGTGAATCATGTTCGCTTCGGTCGCCACGAGAAAGGTCGTCGGCGCGGCGATCGACGCCACGTGCCGGCGCATCTTCTCGGTGCCGCCGATCACGTCGGCGTGTTCGAGCACGTTCGCCGGACACTCGGGATGTGCGATCACAACCGACCCCGGATGATTCCGCTTGGCCCGCAGCAAGTCCTGGATGCTGAAGACTTCGTGGACCATGCACGAACCCGGCCACAGGATCATCGGGCGACCGGTCACCGAACTCAGAAACCGCCCCAGATGCTGATCGGGAACGAACAGAATCTCCTTGTCGGCCGGGACGCGGTCAATGATCTCTCGCGCATTGCCGCTGGTGACGATCCAGTCGCACAGCGCCTTCCGCCGCGGACGTATTGATGTAGGCCACGGTCTGAAAATCGCGTCCCTCAGCCCGCAGTTGGGCCTGGAACGCCGCAAGCTTGTCGGCGGGGCAACTCTCGGCCAGCGAACATCCCGCCTGGAGATCGGGCATGAGGACCCGCTTTTCCGGGCTGAGGATCTTCGCCGACTCCCCCATGAAATGGACGCCGCAGAAGACGATCGTCGGAGTCGTCACTGTGGTGGCGTCGCGGGCCAGTTTCAGACTGTCTCCGGTGAAATCCGCGATGTCCTGCAGATCGCCGTCGACGTAGAAGTGAGCGAGGATGGTCGCCTGCTTCTCGACCTTCAAACGCTCGATCTCGTCCATGAGGTCCAGGGGATCCTCATCGATCTCGGGAGCGGGCGCAAATG
>JANRLN010000503.1:0-24545 GCA_033762515.1 Planctomycetaceae bacterium | reverse complement strand
CCGGCGACAAACTCGAGCACGGAATCGAGGGTGCGGAAGTCGTCCAGCGAGAGGTCGTTGAGCGAGCTTGCCAGGTGCGACAGTTCAAAGTTCTCGGCGAGTTCGCCGATGAGCTGGGCCTTCTTGATGCTGTCGATCCCCAGGTCGGCTTCGAGGTCGGCGGTCATCTCGACCATGTCTGCGGGGTAGCCGGTCTGATCGACGACGTAATTGATCATGAACTTGGTGACGGCGGCGCGGTCCAGTCGCGACGGCGCGAGCGAGGTCGTGCTCGTCACAGGTTCCGCAACCACAATGCGGGCCGGTTCTACGCGGGCAAGTTCCACGGGGGCCGCGACGACGCTCTCCACGACCGCTGTCGGTTTCGAGATCCCGGCACGCTCGCGGCGTCGCTGGGTGGCGTCGAAGAAGAGAATCTCGGGCCGGCGCATCGTCACAGTGTCGCATTCCTTGGCGCAGCCGGCGGCGTCGATCAAAGCCCGGATTCGCAGCAGACCTTCCTGGCCTGGTTGCTGCGGCACATCCATGGGGATGATCGACACCGTCTGTCCGGCAAGAATTCGCTGATTCAGTCGCGTCAGCACCCGATTAGGGCCGACTTCGATAAACACGCTCACCCCCTCGCTCGCCAGCTTCTGAACCAGCTCGACGTAGCGGACGGGAGTCGTCAGTTGATCCACGAGGTTTTGACGGGCCATTTCGGCGCTGGTGACGTCTTTCAGGGTCACGCTGCTGACCATCCGCAGTCGCGGAACCTGCATCGGAATCGACGCCAGGGCCTGCGCGAAGACCGGCTGGGCGTCACGCAGCAGCGGGGTGTGATACGGCCGGGGTACGGCCAGCGTCCGCGTGGCGAAGCCTTCCGCCTCCAGCAGGCGCTTCACTCCCAGCACCGCGTCCGCCGTCCCGCCGATCACCGACTGATCGGGCGCGTTGTGGCTGGCGAGATAGGCTCCTCCCATCATGTGCGTCAGTACGCCATTGACCAGTTCAATCGGCGCGGTGGTCGACAACAGGCTTCCCTTGGTCGACTCCTGCGACTCCACGCTCCGCGTTCGTTCGCGAGTGGCGCGAATGGCGTCGGCCAGCGTGAGGACGCCTGCGGCCACCAGTGCCGGGAACTCTCCGTAACTGTGACAACTGATCACATCAGGGCGGATTCCCTGGGATGTCAGAATGCGGTACGAAAGGGTGTTGCCCACGAGCATCGCCAGTTGCGTGATGAAGACGTCGGCCCCCATCCGCTCGGGCGACTTCCAGGCGAGTTCTTCGAACGACGGGCATCCGCAATCGCGCAGGACCGCTTCAATTTCCCCCAGCGTCGCCGCCGCTGCGGGGACTTGCTCGACCAGCGTTCGGAGCATGCCGGCGTATTGCGACCCTTGTCCCGGAAACAGAAAGGCCACCCGGGCGCCCCGCGACGAGACATCGCGGACGAAAATCCCCTTGTCATCCAGCAGCAGCGTCGACGCCGATCGCTGCAGATGTTCGGCGGCGAAACGCAGTTGCTTTTCCAGCGTCTCGACCCCATCGGTCACAATCGCCACGCGGACGCAATCGGACGATGAGCCGGTCGCACCGCCGGCAGCGAACAGCGACGACGCGCGCCCGCTCCAGCCCTGAAAGGCTGCGGCCAAGTCGGTGCGGGAGCCGGCGGACAGCATGATGGTCTTGCGTTCGGATGTGACGGCGACGACCGGAGGGGCCGCGGCGCGACGCGGCGCCGCCGGCAGGCTCGATCCCCCCTGCAACAGCAGGGTGTAGACCGACCCGTTCGCGGCGCTGTTGGTGACCGCAGCGAGAGTTTGTCCCCCGTCGAGCGTGGCGAACAGCGGGCGAGACTGCTGCGCCACCTGAATCACGTCGCGGTTCTGTTCGAAGAGCGGCAGGGGCCGGCCCATCCCCGGCGTCGGCGGAACCTGGCCGTGTTCCAGTTCGACAGTGGCTTTCAGGACCGACGCCATGCCCGACACGCCAAGTGTATGGCCAATCTGGCTGACGACCGACGAGACGACCGCCGGAACCGCGCGATCGGAACTCTGCAACACTTCGCCGAGAGCCGCGGCTTCCGTTTCATCAACCAGACGGCTCCCTCCCGACGCCGTCTCCACCAGCGAGATTCCCCCGGCCGTTGCATCGGCCTGATGCAGCGCCCGCTGCAGAGCGTCCCGGTAGGCCGCGCCGTAATCCTTAACATTGAGCGCCGCGCCGACGCCGCGAATGACGGCCCGAATGCGATCACCGTCGCGCCGGGCGTCGGAGAGGCGCTTGAGGATCAGGACGCCGGCCCCCTCACCGGGCACGATGCCGTCCGCGTCGCTGGAGAAGGATGGTTTGGGGTCTCCGGACGCCAGCACGTGGCGAAGCCGGAAGCCTTCGAAGACATTGATGTCCATGCTGCGCTGGCCGGCGGCGCACAGCACCAGGTCCGCGGCCCGGTCCTGCAGCATTCCGACGGCGGCGCCGATCGCCGCCAGGGAGGAGACGTCGTTGCTGTCGATCGAAAAGGCGCCCCCCATCATGTCGAAGGATTTGGTGAGGCGCGACGCCAGCGTGCTCGCGGTGAAGCTCCCGGTTTCATCCAACAGCGCCGGCATATGCTTCAGCAGCAGGTCTTGATAGGCGTTCGCGACCGCTTCCACCTGGGCTTCAGGAACGCCGCGCGAGCGCAGTTCATCGCGGATGTGCTTCTGGAATTCGGGGATCCGGAGGCCCATCTGCATTTCGCATGCAAAGTCCCCACCGTACACAGAACCCACCACCACTCCCGCCCGCTGACGGTCGAACGGTTTCACGTCATAGCCCGAGTCGCGCAGCGCCTGGTCGGCGGCGTCCAGCAGCATGAACTGCAAGGGGTTTGCGTTGGCGATCTGCTTGGGCGGAACCTTGTGCTTCTTCCAGTCGTAGACGAAGTCGGTGATGTATCCACCGCGGCTGTTGTGCGTGCGGCGACTTCCGGAGGCCTGCGGATCGTAATAGATTTCTTTGGACCAGCGGCCGTCAGGCACATCGACTTTCGGGTCGTTGCCGCTCACCAGCAAATCCCAGTAGGCCGACAGCGTCAGTGCGCCGGGAAGCACCGCTGCGGCGCCGATGATTGCGACCGCCAGATCGTCGGGCGATTCCTTGACGATTGGGGCGGTGAAATCGACGTCGGCGGGAACCAAGGCTTGAGTGCGCGTGGCCTCGACGATGCGGTCATCCATCACCACATGCACATTCAGTCCGCCGATGCCGAAGGCGTTCACGGCGGCCCGGCGCGGACGACCGGCGACCGGCTCCGGCCACGGCTGCGGCTGCGTGGGGACGTAGAAGGGGATGTCGTTCCACGGCACATCGGGATTCGGGGTCTTGAAATTGATCTGGCCGGGAATCGTGTTGTGCTGCATGCACAGCACCGTCTTGACGAAGCCGGCGATGCCGGCGGATTCCAGCGTATGGCCAATGTTCGCCTTGACGCTGCCGATGGGGAGTTTGCGATCGGTGGGGAGCCGATGTTTCAGGCCCTGGTTCAAGGCGCTCAGTTCCGTCGAATCCCCCACCTGCGTCGAGGTGGCGTGGCACTCGATGTATTGCAGCCAGGCCGGATCGATGTCGCGTCCATAGGCGCGGTCGACGGCGAGGATCTGTCCTTCCTTACGCGGCGCCCACAGGCTCTTGCCGCGACCGTCGGAAGAGACGCCGATGCCGCGAATGACCGCCTGAATGCGGTCGCCGTCCTGAAGCGCCTTGGGCAGCGTCTTGAGAACGACTGCGGCATAGCCATCGGAACTGATCAGGCCGTCCGCGTGGGCGTCGAACGGTCGCGACCCGGTGCCGCTGATCGATTTGGCCTGCGAGAACAGAACGAGTGCATACCACTTGCTGCACGAGGCGCCGCCGACGACTGCCATATCGATGTGGCCGTGACGCAGCGCATGGACGCCCATCGCCATGGCGATGAGGGAAGAGGCGCAGGCGGCGTCGGTGGCGAGTGCCGGGCCGGTCAATCCAAAGGCTTGCGAGATCAGGGCCGAGACATTGCTGGCGCCGATCTCGGGGCCTCCATCGGCATTCCGCGAGCGGGTGCTGCGATGAACGCGACTGATCACCCCCTGAATGATCGCCGCCTGGGTAGCCGCGGGGAACTGGCGAAACGTCGGATCTTCCAGGAGGTAGGGGACCACCTCTTCAGTGTAGTTATGGCAGGCCATCTCCCCGGCGAGGACGCTCCCACCGGAGTGCCCGATGTAGACTCCCGCATGGCGTGTGCGGAGATTGAAAGGATCGTAACCGGCCTGGCGAAACGCCATCGCCGCCACTTCACACATGATGAGATGGGCGGGGTCGGCGTTGTTCTGCATCTCCTGGGGCAGCTGGCAGATCGCAGGGTTGAGGGGACGGTCGGGAACCACCCCCCCGATTTTTGTATAGGAACGCCCCAGCTTGCCCGGTTCCGGATCGTAATACAGATCGCAGTCGAGCTTGTCGGCAGGCAGGGGCACAATGCCGCTGCGGCCCTCGTGGATGAGACTCCAATAGTCGTCCAACGAATCCGCACCGGGGAAGCGGCAACCCAAGCCCACAACCGCGATCGGAGTTTCGTTTGGCGGCAAACGGCGCATGACAGACACCTTGGCTGACAAAGCTGGCAATCCTGGAGGAGGTCACCGCAAAGCGATCAGGCAGGACAGTTCTCGAGGCGCAGCGGGGCAGCAATGCGAAACATGGTATTTCAGGAAGGTTGGATCGGGCAACACGCAGCTTGATAATTAGGCAAGATGGGGGTTGTGCGGCGCTTTTTAAGTTTGCGGGACGTAGGACCATCCTGCGCCTCGCATTCAACCAGCAGTGCCGATTCCCTCGTTACAATCGACCGCCTTGAGCGTTGGCAAAAGCCGATCACCGTTCCAATTCAAATGCGGCCGTGACTGATGGAGCGATTGTGCGGATTAGTGGGGGGGAGATTCAAAATCGACTGCGGTCCGACGTGGGTGTGCTGCACTTCGCAGCACGCCGTCTTCATCGAGTGACCGCGTCCTCTCCAGGCTTGCGTTTTCGTAAGCCTGGTTTGTTCACTGTGGAAACTACCGTTGCGGAAGGTTGAACCCGCAAATTCAGGCGGCGGCGGGAACATGCACCTGAATTTCGTCCCCCTGCACGCGGACGGGGTAAGACTCGTTCCGCAGCTTGGACTTAGGGTTATCCATCCACAGGCCGTCTTTGATGCAGAACCGCCAGGCATGCCAAGGGCAAATGACGTTGTGGCCGTCGAGATAACCCTCAGCCAGCGACGCCCCCATATGCGGACAGGTGTCGTTGATGGCGAAATATTCCCCGCTCTTCTGGAAGACCGCGATCAGTCGACTGTTGACCGTGAAGACCCGCCCTTCCCCATCGGGAATCTGACCCACTTTGGCCACCGTTTGAAACTCCGACATCGCCTCATCGTCCCGTCGTTGTGATGTTTGAATGCCGACCTGATCGCAGTTTACTGGATCACAAAGTGCGCGGCGACGGGAGGTGGAGAGAGCAGATCGCGCAGGAATGGTGTGTGCGTGATCGCGACGCCCGGCGCCCCGTCTCGGATCCGTCTCAATTCCCGTCTTGCCCGAAATGCAGCTTCCTGCCAAATTACGCCCCCTCTTGCGGTTCCAGGGAGCGGTGCGCCAAGTGTCATACGGTCAGCGGACATCCATCTGCCGCCAGCGTCTCTGGGCAAGCCTGCTTGTGAGTGCGGCACTCTGCGGCTGCGCCACCTTTTCTCCGTCCGCCCCCCCCGCTGCCAACCCCATCCTGGTGCGCGCCAACGATGGCGAGTTCGTCTGGGAGCGGACCGTTGACGTGGTGCACGCCTACTTGTTTGAGATTGAACGCGAAAACCGGCTCGATGGCATCATCGAAACCAAATACAAAACCGGCGCCAGCCTGCTCGAGCCCTGGCATCCCGATTCCGTCGGAGCCGAGAGCCGTCTGGAAAGTACGCTGCAGTCCATTCGTCGCAAAGCCTTCGTCAGCGTGACTCCTGTGGAAGGGGGATTCCTGGTGGGCGTCGAAACGCTCAAGGAACTGGAAGATGTTCCCCGGGCGGCCAACTCCGCAGGAGCGGCGACCTTTCTCGACAACAATCCGCTCCAGCGCGACCTGAACGTGGTCGTTGGACAGGCGACCCCGTCCGGCTGGATCCCGCGCGGTCGCGATCCGCAATTGGAGCAGGCCATGCTTCGTTCCATCACCGAGGCTTTCTCGCGGTGATCGCTACTCACGGCGGTTGACCAGATAGATCCCCGCCGCCACCGTCAGTCCCGAAAGGACCAGCCAGACCGAGAGCCGGTCTCCCCGCAGCAGCATTCCCAGCACAATGCCGAACAACGGCGTCAGGAAGCTGAAGACGGCGATCTGCGACGCGGAGTGAATCTTCAGCAGATGGGCCTGCAGCGCAAAGCAGACGCCCCCCACCAGCACCCCCTGGTAAAGCAGCCCCAGCCACGCCTGCGGCGAGACCTGTCCGAAGTCGGGACGTTCTAAAGCGGCGGCAGCCGCCCCAAACAACAGGACCGCAACGACGTCGTGCCAGAAAATCAATTCGGTTGGACCGATGACCTTCAGTGCGTGCTTTGTGTAAATGAACTTCACCCCCAGCACGAACGCACTGAAAAGTAACAGGGCGTCTCCAACGATACTGGGCTGGTCGTACTGCGCTGCAGGTGCTTTCCCCTCCCATAAGAGGGCCCCGACCCCCACCCCGGCCAGCACGAGACCCGCCGCGCGCAGCGACGTCAGCCGATCGGTTCTGGTGATGAAATGTTCGATCCCCACGACCCAAAAGACGAACGTATTGACGAACAACGACGCATGCGACGAACTGGTCCAGGCCGTCCCCATGGTGAATGTGGTGATCTGCAGGAACAGAAGCGCTCCCGCGATGACGATCGGTCGGAACTGTCCCGGCGTCACCCGAAACGAAGTCCGTTCCGCGAGGCACCAGACCAGCATCACCCCGGTTGCCATCAGAAACCGCAGGCCAGAGACCGTGACTGGCGGCAGCGCATCGGTCGAGTAGAGGGTCGCCACCGGGTTGCCCCCCCACAAGGCCACCGTCAACAGCGTCAGCGCCAATGACGCCGTCGAGAGGGGCGACGGCTGCGGACGAACAGGAACGGTCGAAGTCGCCACCAGGGGAGCGCCAAAATGCGGAGGGATTGCGGTCAGGAGATCAGCGGGCGGGGGATCTTGCCGGGGTATTCTGGACCCTTCGCTTTGGATTTGCGACGCTGCGGACCGTGCGGATCGTCGATCTCCTGCGGCTCCCAGCCCTGGAGGGCCGCCCGCACCCGTTTCTGCTCTGCGGCCGACAACTTCATCAGCCAGAGGATCTCCCCGGCCTGTACCGCGCCTGCCGCCGCTCCTTTCAGGTACGCCACTTTATTGGCGGCCTGAGAGGGAATTCGGGGCGGCGGGGTCAGCACGCCGACAAGATTCAGCGGATCCACCGCACTGATGCAGACAAGATCGGTCTGGTCGTCCGCATTCCGATGCCGGCGCAGTTGGGCGATCGTCGATTCGAGGGCGAATTGTTCGCCGGCAACTCCCGTGATGAAACGACCTCCGCGCAGCTCGCCTCGGGCTTCGAGACGTCGAAAGACGGGAGCCAGTTCCCACCACCGCGGGGCGCCGTCCTCTTGAGCGATGAGATCCCGGAAGACGACGCCCCAGCGGCGAATGAGCTGCCACGCCCACGCCTGGAGGCGATCGGCGTCGGAGAGTTCCGCGTTCGCGCCAAGGTTGCGTCGCCAGATCGACCAGCGACCGCTGACGGTTCCCAGCACCCGTTTGCGGGCCATTCCCGGCGGACTCGAGCGCGACGGTCGGCCCAGCACGTCCTTCTTTTCCGCGATCAAAGACCGCAGGCCCACGAAGGTGTCGGCCGTCACCAGCCCGCGACTGATGAGTTCCCCGAGGGCTTCTTCCAGATGCGTCGGCAGCATTCGGGTGACGGAAAACAAGTCCGTGGCGAACGAAGCTCCGTGCTGTTGCAGGTGTTCGTAGAGTTCCAGCGCGAGGCTGCTGAGAGACTCGGAAGGGGGAAGGCGGGAGGGGGATGGAGCCATGGACGAGGATGCATCGACGCCTGCGCTGCGTCGTGTCTCTTTCCGCCGCTCCCCTTCCCCTTTCTCGGAGTTCCCCAGCAGCCATCCCAGGTCTGCCCGCAGAAACAGCGACAGCGGCACCACGCGCGTCAGCGAGGTCCCCTTCTGATCGGCAGCCAGCTTCGGGGGATACAAACGTCCCCAGCCCGCTTCGCCCGTCAGGCACAAGTCATCCAGCCAGGTCGGTTGATAGTCCTTGAGCCGCATCGGCAACAGATCCCGCTCCCAGGCCGCGGCGGAGAGGTCGAGTCCCTGCAACTGCGACAGGACCTCGTACAGGCCGTTGACCCCCGTTCGTTGTTCCCCGATGAGACCGTGATACTCGAACAGGAACCGCTGAAACGCCGCCACATCGACCGGTTCGATCTGCTGCCGCAACCCCGCCAGCGTGCGACGATGGATGCGCGCGAGCAAACGACGATGACACCAGTCGGGCAAGCGGGGGGACGTGAGTCCCCCCGGTGATTGTTCGCCTGATTTGTCGGCATGCAAATGCGAATCACCGAGGGGACTGACGTCCCCCCGCTCGCCGCGGTATCGGCCGCGCAGAACGGCGCCTTCCCCTTCAAGCGCTTCCAGGATCGCCGCAGTTTGCGGTTCCGACCAGGCGAGGTGAGCGGCGAGTTCCGCAGCAGTGACCGGGCCGCAGAACTCCAACCAGCCGCGGGCGATGAAGATTCGCGCAGAAACCGCATCCCAGTCGCGACGCAGTCCCTCAGGGACGACGAAGTTCTCGGGCAGTTGCGCACCGGTGTAGACGGTTTGCACGGCGGGAAAACGTTCGACCGCGATCCAACCCGTGCGGCCGTCCCCGAGCGGGATCGAGAACGCACGTCGTTCCAGGGTCAGTTCCTGGAGCCAGGTCTCCCACTCGGCGCTCGGGCTTGGCCCCGCCACCGGACGGGAGAAGGACGGTCGCGGCGGAGTCGTCGGCCACACCCCCGCCGTCAGCAGAAAATCATGCAATTCGTCACGATGCCGAATGAGCGGCGACGCTTCACTGACAACCTGCTCAATGGCCAGCGGGTCGAGCCAGTCGAGCGGCGGCATGTCGGGAGTTAACTCGCTGCCGGGACTGACCACTCGCGAGCGACGCTCCTGCAGTTCCCCCCCATCCAGGAAGGCGTAGGGGTAGGCGTTGAGGAGTTCATAACAAAACGGCGACGGCTCGCGGGTGTCGCGTCCGATCAGCTGAATCTCTCCCGACTCGATCCGCCGCAAGACGCCCTTCAAGCCCTCCAGATCCATCGCCTCGTGCAGGCAGTCGTGCATCGTCTGTCGGACGAGAGGATGATCGGGAAGTTCGATGTCCCCCGTGTGATTCTCCAGGCATCCCGTGAGTTGCGGAAAAACCGACGTCAGCAAATCCTCAGCACGAAAGCGCTGCAGCGCCGGCGGAACTTTCTTGCCAAACTTCGATCGCTGCACCAGCAGCGCCCGCGTGACGTTCCAGCGCCAACGCAGATGAAACGGCGGCTGCACCAGAATCGCTTGTTCCAGAAGTCCCGCGACGTTCTCCGACGTCAACATGCCGAACAGGCTCTCGATCGGAAAACTGTGCTGCGGACCCAGCGACAGGATGAAGCCGTCATCGTCGGCGGTCGCCTGCAGTTCGAAGTCAAAGCTGCGGCAGAACCGCTTCCGCATCGCGTAGCCCCAGGCCCGTGTGATGGGCGCGCCGAAGGGCGCATGCACCACCAGTTGCATCCCCCCCGATTCATTGAAGAATCGCTCAAAGACAATCTTTAGCTGCGAGGGAACCAACCCGATCGCCGCCTGTTCCGAGCGGATGTAGCTGACGACTTGTTCGGCGATCGGTTCCGGGCAGGTCGTTTCCTCAACGACCCACTGCACCGCAGCCGGGGGATCGACCGCGTGGCGGGCGATCTCATCGCGCAGATCCGAAACGGCGGTTGAAAGCTCAATGGTGCGCCCGGGCGCTTCGCCGAACCAGAAGGGGATCGTCGGCGGCGCCCCGTGGGCGTCGTGAACGACGACGTCTCCCTGGCGGACGTGCTCAATTTGCCAAGACGTGTTCCCCAGCAGGAAGACGTCCCCCCGCATACTCTCTACGGCGAAGTCTTCGTCGACGCTGCCGATGACGGTGTGCTCCGGTTGCGCCACCACGCGGTATTGTCCCGTCTCGGGGATCGCTCCGGCGTTGCCGATCGCGACCGACTTGGCGACCGGTCGGGCCCTGATCCGCTTTCCCACACGGTCGTAATAAATCAGGGAACGTCCGCGGCCGGCACGCTCGGTCAGCCCCTCACTCAGGAACTTGAGCGTCTCCTCATATTCATCGCGGCTGAGATCGCGATAGGGGTACGCCCGCCGACAGAGGGCGAAGAGTTCGTCCGCGTCCCAATCTTCGCAGGTGGTCTCGGCGACGATCTGCTGCACCAGCACATCGAGCGGAGCCACGGGAATGCGGATCTCATCGAGAGTTCCCTGTCGAATCGCGCGAATCAGGGCCATGCATTCCAAGAGCTCATCGCGGCTGAGGGGCAGAATTCGCCCCTTGGGGATGGCGTGGAGCGAGTGCCCGGACCGGCCGATGCGCTGCAGGAACGTGGCGATGGACCGTGACGAACCGAGTTGAATCACCAGGTCGATGTATCCGACGTCGAGCCCGAGTTCCAACGACGCCGTGGCCACAACCGCCTTGAGGTCGCCGGTCTTGAGGCGGTGTTCGGTCTGCTGGCGAATCTCGGCGGACAACGATCCGTGATGGCTGCTGACATGCTCCGCGCCGATGAGTTCGCTGAGTTGATGCGTCAGCCGCTCCGCCATCCGCCGGGTGTTGACGAAGATGAGGGTGCTGCGATGCGACTGGATCAACTCCCCCATCCGCTGATGAATGACGGCCCATTGTTCGTGCGTGCAGACGGGACCAATCTCATCAACCGGGATCTCGAGCGCGAGATCGAGCTGCCGCTGATGCCCGACGTCAACAATGGCACAGGGCGAGCGGGGGGACGTCAGTCCTCTCGGTGATTTGCATTCGGATCCCTCGTCGCGAGAAGCATCACCGGGGGGACTCACGTCCCCCCGCTCGCCGATGAGAAACGCCGCAATACGGTCCAGAGGCTTCTGTGTCGCCGACAACCCGATGCGCTGAATCGGACGGGCGGTCAGGGCTTCCAGCCGCTCCAGCGAGAGGGCCAGATGCGACCCCCGCTTGTCGCGGACGAGGGCATGAATTTCGTCGACGATCACGGTCTCGACCGAGCGCAGCGCTTCGCGCCCTTTCTCGGATGTGAGGAGCAGGTACAGCGACTCCGGTGTGGTCACCAGCACATGCGGCGGCTTGCGAATGAGCGTCGCCCGCTGCGCTGCCGAGGTGTCGCCCGTCCGCAAACCGACTCGAATCGGCGGGACTTCGAGCCCTGCGGTTGCCGCGAGATCCGCGATCTCCCGGAGCGGCGCCTCCAGGTTCCGTTGCATGTCGTTCGACAGCGCCCGCAGGGGAGATAGGTAAACGACGCGCATTTCGTCGCCGAGCGTTCCCGCTTCCGATTCTCGGAACAGCCGATCGATGACCGACAGAAACGCCGTTAACGTCTTGCCGGATCCCGTGGGAGCGGCGATCAAGACCGGCCCCCCGGCTTGAATCACGGGCCAGCCGCGCCGCTGCGGCTCGGTCGGCCCGGCGAACCGCTGAGCGAACCAGGCGGCGATCAGCGGATGAAAACCAAATTCCGTCATCGTGCAAGATTTCGTCCGAGGGAACCCGGCGACGTGCGCGTCGCCTGTCCATCAAGGTACGAAATCTCAAGGCGGAAGGGAGCGCTGCCTGTCCATGAAGCGGATGCTGCCACGGAAAGATCTTGTTGGAAACGCAGAGGGCGCAGAAGCAAGGAGACGCCGGACGAAAGCCGACCTCTCCGCGTCCTCTGCGCTCTCTGCGTTTTAACTCTCTGCCGGCGGCGATCTGATTACGCCAGCAACTCGCGAATCGGCTGATAGGCGGGGTCGGCGATGGGAATGTCGCGGCCGTCGATCTGGAACGAACCGCTGGTGTCGACGCCGACGGCCGAGAGGTACGTGTGGAACAGGTGGCCGTGGTCGACTTTGCGGTCGATGACCTGGGTTCCGTTGTCGTTGGTCTTGCCGATGACGGCGCCCTTCTGGATGCCGGTGCCCCCCATCAGGACCGACCAGGCGGTGCCCCAGTGATCGCGGCCGTAATAGACGTTGATGTTGGGAGTGCGGCCAAACTCTGAGAGGACCACGATCAGCGTGTGTTCGAGGAGGCCGCGATCGGCGAGATCGCCGACGAGGGTCCCGAACGAGCGATCGAATTCTCCGAGCTGTTCGAGATGGAAGTTGAAGTTCTCGTTGTGGGTGTCGTAGTTGCTGTGGGTCACCTGCACGAAGGCGATGCCGCTCTCGATGAGTCGTCGCGCGAGGAGACATTGCTTGCCCAGGTCGTGCCTGCCGTAGCGTTCGAAGTCTTTCTCGGGTTCTTTGGTCACGTCGAAGACGTCGCGCTGCGCGAGGAGTTGCTGGGCCTGTTCGTAGCTGAAGGTGTAGGCTTCCGTCCGGGCAGTCCGGCGGCGGGCGAAGAACTGGTCGTCGAGTTGCTTGCGGAAGGCGTTGCGGCTGGCGTCCATCGTCTCGGTGAGACCTTCCGGACGCTCGGTATTCTGCGGAGGCTTGCCCCCGCCGAGGACGAGGCTGGCATACTTGGGGCCGAGATACGAGGCGTCATTCGACCGACTTCCCCCTCCGCTGGGGGTGACCAGGATATGTCCCGGCAAGGCGGCTGTTTCCGGCTGGGTCGCCTTGGCGACGACGGCCCCCAGAGTGGGGAAGTCGGAGGCCGGGGTTTGCTTGCGGCCGTGGAGCATCATGTAAGCTCCCTTGCCGTGGTCTCCTTCCGCCGTGTCGACGCTGCGCACGATGGCCAAATGGTGCATCTGCTGCGCGGTGATCGGCAACAGCTCCGAAATGTGGATTCCCGGCACGGATGTGGGAATCGCGCGGAATGGTCCGCCGGTGTTGGTCCCCGGCTTCGGATCCCAGCTTTCCAGTTGGCTTAAGCCGCCGTGCATGTTGAAAACGAGCACCCGCTTCTGCTGCTTCTGCAGTTCCGCAGTGAAGCCGGGACGCGTGAGCGCTCCCAGGCCGCCGGTAAGCGCTCCCGCCCCCGCAGCCAGAGTTCCCATGAACTGTCGCCGGGCCATCCCATGCTCCGCCGAGCGGCAGGCGTATCGTGCATCCATCTTCAACTCTCCTGGGGATTTCCGATTTCGTGAATGACAGCGCTGGGATCCAGGCTTTGACTGCTGTTTGTGTTCGAACGACGCCGGGTGACCGACCGCTCATCACGCGGAGCGTGATGGCCACTTTGACACCCGCCCGCATGCGGTCCAAATGTAGCCATCACGCTCCGCGTGATGAGCCGACGGTCACTGGCACTCACAATTCCAAGGCAACTTCCCAAGTTTTACAAATTGAACCGGAACTCGGCCGACGACACCAGCGCCCAGATCAACTCCTGGACGGCCTGGGGACGTTCGGCCGCGCGTGCCGTCAGGTACTCGGCGACGCGGGTCACTTCTTCAGGTCGCGGCGCGCGGCACAACACGCTCATGTACAACTCATCGGCGAATGCTGATGGATCTTGCAGGGCGAGCAGCCGACCCCCCAAATTGTTTCCCGAGGGAGCGATCCAGCTCCGTACAGTCCCACCATTCGCCACAAACAGGGCCTGGTCGGCGGTGGCGAAGAACTGATCCTGCGGCTGACCGGCTCCGGCGCCATACAGGCTGATGAAGGCGTTGACGTTCCCCCGCATCCGTTCGCGCACCAACTGGTGCACCTGATGCTCGCGGGCGGCAAGCTTTGCCGGATCGGCAGCGACTGACGCCTTCGCAACCGTCTTCTCGATTTCCGCATCCGCTCCCGCAACTTGCGGTTCGAGAACCCCGGTGGCAGCGAGAATCGCGTAGGTCAATTGTTCGGGGGTCAACGGCTTCTCCACGCGGCTGGCAAATTCCTGCTCCCACGTCTTTGCGGTCGACTCCCAGGCGACATTGACGGCCGTCTGCGATTCGGCGACTTTCGCCTGGGCTTGCTGCAAGGCTGTGGACTTCGTTGCCGCGGTCTGCTGCCGCAGCGTCAATTCGGCGGCGGCAGTCTGCATCTGTTGCTGAGCGGTCTGGAGTTTTCCGGCCGCAGTCTGATACTCGGCGGTCTCCGTGGTGACGACGACTTCGGCTTCCTTCATTGCGGAACCGAGGGGCTCGAATCGGGTCTTCAGTTTGGCCTGCACTTCGATCAGTGCCGCGTCGCCCGGAAGCTTTGCCAGCGCGAGGTCGATGTCGGCCAGCGCATCGCTGACGGGCTTGGCGACTCCCTGCCGATTGCCAAGTTCGTTCTTGGCGGCGTCAAGCTGCTGTTGCGCCCCCTGCAGCTCCTGAGTGCTGGTCGTCACCACAGCCGTGGCGGTGGTCACGATCGCCTGTTGATCGACCACCGCCTGCTGGGATTGGGTCAACTCGGCTTGTGCGACGACGACTGCGCCCTGCGCGGCGGCGAGTTGGGCCAGTGCGGCGCTGTAATTGGCCGACTCCTTCCAGTGCCTCACCTGCCGTTTCGCAAACTCCAGCTTCGAGGCTGCCGCGAGCGTCGCCTCGCGGGCGGTGTGCCATTGCTGCTTGAGAGCTTCCCAAGGCTGTGTTGCGGCGAGATAGGCGGCGTAGGCCGCCTCAGAGGCGGTGACCCCTTCCTCCCATTTCCCGCGGGCGGCTTCGACGGCGGCCGTTTGATCGGCAGCCGTTTTCTGCAGGGTGGCGAGTTCTGTATTCGCGGTCGCGAGCTTGTTCTGGAAGACGGTCGAGGCCTGGGCGACTTCGGCATCGTTGGGGAGCAGTTTGACCGCTTCCGCCCCCTTGGCGGCGGCTTCGGTCAAGGCGGCGATCACCGTCTGTTTGGCGGCAGCGTCGGTCTGCGTTTTGGTCAGCGCGGCCTGGGCGTCAGTGAGCGGTTTCTTGAGCGCGAGCGCCGCCTGCAACGACTTCTGATAACTCTGGTCCGGTTCGGCAAGAGCATCCCGAGCGGCCTTCATCTGCACGTACAGCGTCGCCTGCTGGTCGTAGGCGGCCTTGACGGCCGCGTCCAACGTCGTCACCTGTTGTTCCAACGCCGACAACTGCTGGCCCGCCAGCGCCAGACGCGTGGTCCGATCAGCGGCCGGATCGATCGAACGCTGATAGGTCTCGCTGAGGACAATCTGGCGAATCAATTCGCGGACGTTGTAACCCGAGGCGACGAATTCGCGCGTCAGCAGGTCCAGCACTTCCGGATGAGCCGGGGGATTGTGGGGATGATGCCAGTCGACCGGGTGCACCAGTCCGCGGCCGAACAGGTTGGCCCACAAGCGATTCGGGAGATTGCGGTCGAACGCCGCGTTCCCCCCTTCCGTCGCCTTGGCCAGCAGGGCACGGCGGCTGAACTTGGGAATTGGCCGCACTTTGTCGGCTGGAGCCACAACGTACTCATCCCCCAGGGCGAAGTGGGGTTCCTCCAGCTCCGGTCCTCCCGGCAACCGCGGGCGCGACCGACTGGCATCTTTGGTGAAGACCGACTGGTAGTCTGCGTTTCCCTCGGCTTTCTCCCCGAGGAGGACCTTCTTTTGAGCCTCATCGTTGAACAGGACCGACCGATTTACGAACGCGAACAGGCCGTAATAATCGGACTGGGCATAGTGGTCCACGAGGGGATGATCGTGACACTGGGCGCACTGCAGGTCGACCCCGAAGAAGATGCGGCCCACATCGCGGGTGAGAATATGGGGTTCCGAGTCGCGATCCAGAAAGAATTTCGCCGCCGGTCGGGTCGCAGGGTCATTCCCGTCGGAGGTGAAGATCTCGCGGACCAGCAGATTCCACGGCTTGTTCTGCTGCGTCGCCGCCTGCAGGTACTTCAGCCATTCGGCGTGGGGGACGTATTTGTCGGGTCGACGCTCCATGAGCATGACGTCAAAGACTTCGGCCCAATGCAGCGACGAGCGGGGATCGGCGAGCAGTCGTTCCACCGCGCGGGAACGCTTCTCGGGTTGCGCATCGGCCAAAAACGCCCGCAATTCGGCGGGGGAAGGGAGCGTGCCGACCAGGTCGAGCGTCAGGCGGCGCAGGAACTCGGCGTCGCTGGCGGCGGGTGACGCCGGGCCGGTCTGAGCGATACCGACGGCGGCGTCGATCCGACGGTGCAACGGATCCTGGGCCTTCAATTGAGCGGGGACCACCAACAGCCAGAAGGCGATGGCCGTCCCTGAAGCCACGGTGAAGTGGTGTCGCATCATGGTGGGAACTCTGCGACCGTCTTCCCGGCGAGGAGGGAGTCAGGCAGGCGGGATCAAATAAGCGGATCGAGATATGATGACGTGAAGAATCGGGGAAGTCAACCCGATTCGCCTCGGAGGCAGCCCAAGGGGACAAGTCTTGGGAGGCGGCGCCGGTTCGGAGCCTGAGGTCACACAGACTCCGCCGAACTGTGAGACACTACCGATTCCGTGGGCCGGTGGGCGAACGGACGGCGTTCTCGGGTTCCGATGGAGGATGGGCACGAGTGC
Organism: Planctomycetaceae bacterium; assembly: GCA_033762515.1. GTDB lineage: Bacteria > Planctomycetota > Planctomycetia > Planctomycetales > Planctomycetaceae > DSVQ01. The sequence continues at coordinate 7,838 of JANRLN010000503.1, read as the reverse complement.
CCATCCTTCGGGGAGGTCATTTCCCTGCCGTGGGACTACTTGGTTTGCCCGCGCAACCAATCCGCGATCCACAATTGGCTGGTGCCATCGGGGGTGCGGGTCGAGGTCCACATCAACTTCGTGCCGTCCGGACTGAAGACCGGCAGAACATTGGCCGACGTGCTGTGGGTAATTTGGCGGACTTCGCCCCCCTTGAGAGAGCCGTCGGTCATTTCGAGATCCATTGTGAACAGGTTGAAATGCGCCTGCATGGGTCCCCGGCTGTAATCCGCCCGCGACCAGACGATGTATTTGCCGCTCGGATGGAAGTACGGACACCAGTTGACTTCCTCAAGGTTTTTCGTCAGTTGGACTTCCGTCTTGCCGTCCGCAGAGATGGCATAGAGTTGGAGCATGTGCTCTTTGTCGCGATCGCTGCGGAAGATGACCCATTTGGCGTCGGGGGAAAAGAATGGCCCGCCGTCGTAGCCGGGGGTGTTGGTCAGCTGGCGGGTGTTGGACCCATCGGCGTCCATGATGTAAAGATCGGGATCGCCGTCCCGCGACGACGTAAAGACGATCTGTTTGCCGTCGGCGGAGTAGCTCCCCTCGGCGTCGTAACCCGGGGTGTCGGTCAGGCGGCGCATCCCGGTGCCGTTGAAGTTCACGACGTAGATGTCCATGTGCGGATCGAAGTCCCACAGGTAGCGGCGCCGCCCCCCTTTGGCCGCCTCTTCGCGGGCGGCCAACTCGGTTTCGTCGATCTTGGGGTCGGTGTGAGCCGAGGCGAAAAGGATCTGCTGTTGATCGGGCGAGAAGTAGGCGCAGGTGGTCCGACCCCGCCCGGTGCTCAAGAGCCGCGGCGTCTTGTCATCCAGTTTCTGCACGTAAATCTGATAGAACGGATAACCCACCGGGTACGCCTGGTAGACGATCCATTCCCCGTCGGGGGAGAAGTAGCCTTCGCCCGCCCGCGGGAGACCGAATGAGATCTGTCGCAGATTTCCGAGATGCTCGGCTTCTTTGGGGGAATCGGTCGCCACTTCGCGGGGGGGTTGCCCCAGCACCGCCATCACCAACAACGCCGCCGTCAGCATGATCGAAGTCCTTCGAGAGAGGGAACTGGCAACGTATCAAAAGTCGCCCGGTTGTGCGACGGAGCCGTTTGGGAGTGAGGGAGTGAGGGGAAACGGCGGTTCGGTTGCCGAGGTGATCCATGGACTTCTCCCGTACTCCCACATTCCCGCACTCCCTCGCCTCCCCGCCAATCCGCCTTGCCGTTGTTCGTCAGATTCCGGTACAAACCGGTTTCGACGCCCGGGGATGGATGGCGTCGTGGCTTTTCGGGGGGCACGGACGCCATGCGCGCAGTGGGTTCGATTGTGGTTCGGCGGTTCGCGCCGCTGGTGTCGAGCGGGTATCCGTTGGCAGCCAGCCTGGGCGCCGCCTGCGGCGTCGCCGGAGTGGTGGTGCTGACCCAGATCGTGGCGACGTTGGGTGTTTCCTTCGGCGTCCGGATTGGTCTGGGGATCGGGACGCTTGTGGGGATCGCCTGGGGACTGCGCGGACTGAAGGGCAGACGCCCGGTTTCGGCAGCCGGGCAAGTCTTGTCGCTCGCCGCCGTCATTCTCGTCTGGCCGACGTGGATCGCCCTGCAGCTCGATCTGGCTCAAGGGCTCCCCGAGAGCTTCTGGCGCTGGTCGTGGGGCGCCGAAGTGAGCGGCATGGTCTTCGGTCTGCTCAGCTGGTCGGTGCCGGTTGCGGCCGGGACGCAACTCTTGATGGTGGCGGCGGTCAGGCGTCGAACCGAGGGGGAAGCCCCATTCCTCGCCGTGGTTTGCGGCATGGTCCTGGGAATCGGTGTGCTGGCATGCGGACTGGCCCCGCTATGGGGAGTTTATTGGCCTGCTCTGATCATCCTGGCGGTCGCAAGCCTCGCCCTGTTTGGCGCCGAATGGCCCGGCGAGCGGGTGGCTTGGCCGCAGTCCGCGGGGGTGACGTCCACCTCAGAATTGAGCTGGCAGGGAATCGGTTTGACGCTCCTGGCTGGCTTGCAGATTCACGCTGGATGCGGGTTTGTCTCCGAAATCGCGCCCGCCACCTTGCCGCTCTGGCAAGCGACACTGGCTCTGCTGATGCTTGGCTGGGGAGTGGGATCCTGGTTTCGCGCTGTTCAACGTTCGACCGGCGCAACGCCCGACACGCAGACGCTGTCGTTGGTGTTGGCCGCGACGGGTTTGCTGCTGTTGCTGACGACGGCGGGTCTGATTGATCTCAACCTCTGGATGTCGAGCCGCATCGTGACCCCGGTCGTGCTCGAGGTGAGTCGACTGCTGCTGATCGCTTTCCTCGTCGGGCCAACAGCGATCTGGTGCGGATTCGTCGCGCCGGGCTTTGGCGCGGTCGGGTCCGGCACACGAACCTCAATCCTGCTGCTTCTGGGCGGCGTCGTTGCCGGAGAACTCGGCCTCCTCGTGATTCCCGATCCGCTCACGCGGCTGTGGATCATTGCGACGGCTGTTTGCCTGAGTTGTGTCGCCGAACTCGTCCGCCGCCAATCTTCCCGGCGGACGCAAGCACTCGGGGCGACGGCTTCACTGTTTGCGGCTCTGGCGTTGTTCGCTGTCACGATCCCCATGAACTGGCCGGCCGGACGCGCCGTGCAGTTGCTCTTCTCGACCCCGGCCCTCCTTGCGGCCCGCAGCGACTGGCCGACCGAACTCCTGCCGCAACTCGATGACATTCATCTGATCGGCGAAGCAGGAGGCGCCGAAGGTCGTTGGACCTTGTGGAAGACCCGCGGCGCCGAACTGCACGTCCGCTGTCAGGGAGTGCCGCGGGGGGCGATCACCAGTCGCCCCGCGTGGAGTCCGCAATACGCACCCGAGATCGCCAGCACCGTCTGGCCGTTGATTCTTGTGGATCAACCGGCCCGAGTCCTCGTACTCGGGGCCGGCAGCAGCGCCTCACTTCAAGCCGCGTTGGCCTTTCCCCTCAGCGAAGTTGTCTGCTGCGAAGCGGATGACGCGCTGATGCAGTTGATCCGCAGCAACATTGCTGCGCAAGGGGGGTTCGACCCGTTCGCGGACGACCGGTGCCAGCGGATTCGCCAACCGCACCACTGGCTGGCGCTGCCTCAGTCCACCCAGTTTGACGTGATTGTTTCCGACCCGCCGACCGCCATCACCCCCGCAGCCGCGGCTTCGATGAATGCCGAGTTCTATCAGCGGGCGGCTCAGCGCTTGTCGCCGCAGGGGGTCTTTTGCCAGCGGTTCTCTTCCGTCGATTTTGGGCCGCGCCCGTTGTTGACCGCGGCGGCGTCGCTGCGGACGGCCTTTGCCGAGATTGCATGCCTGGAGGTATCTGCGGGGGAGTTCCTGCTCCTCGGAGCGCACGATCCTGCGGTGCTGGTGCGCGAAGACCTGCCGCGACGGCTGGAACTCCCGCATGTGGTGCATATTTTGTCGCGCTGCAACTGGGACTGGTCGATGCCCCTCAACCTTCCCGCCTACGACCGGGCCGCCCTCGCGGAAGCTGCGGACGAGGTTCGGGCGAAACCGCAAACCGCGGCGGACCCCTGGCTGTCGTATTTCACGCCGCGAGAACTGATGCGCTGGGCGCCCAAGCTGCAAGAGACGGCGAATCTCCTGACGAAGGTTCGTACGTCCCCTGCGGTCTATCCTTTGCCCGACGTCGGGGCGCCTCCGCAAGCACTCAGCGAAAAAACCTCGCGAAAAGGACGCTACCTGGAATGGATTGGTCCTCAGGCGGAAGACCCCGCGGTGCTGCGCCGACTGGCCGAAGCGGCCTCGCTCTGGCAGTTGGTCTACAGCTACCCGGATGCTCACTGGTGGGAATATCGCAAGGAACTTCGCGAACAATTGCAGGACCATCCGCGGTCCGCCATTCATAAAGTGAATTTTACGGCGAGCGGAGATCCCAGCCGCTGGCATCCCGAAGACCGCCGGCGGAAGTCGTATTTCGAAACGCTCGGAGCGGCGTTGAAGGCCGAACCGCCGACGCCGCAGCAATTGCAGGATCTGGAGCAGTTGCTGGAACCCTTCGACCCACTGCTGACGTTGTTCGCCCACCAGGAATTGGCGGAGCTTTACGCCCGGGGGAACGTCAACCCGCTGGTCGAATCGCAGCATCGCCTGCATGTGATTTACTACGCTCCGATCGGCGACGCATCTGTACGGAACGTGGTCGCGGAGATTGACCACCTGGTGGCGCACGCCGATGCCGCGGCGTCGGATGCCGACCGGTTTGAACAACTCAACGGGCTGCTGCAAACGCTGCGTGGTCGCTGGGAAGCCCGCAACGGCCGGCCCACGAAATCGGCCCGCGTCACGCAGCAGGAGATCGAACACAGCCTGGTTTCGGTGGAACGCGCGCTGGAAACGATGCAGCCGCTGGCGGCCTCAGCGGGCTGGTCCGAAGAGGACTGGCAGCACCGCTGCACGGTGTTGGAGCGGATCCTGATCCGTCCCTTCCGCAGCTATCGCGACCAGTTGGCGCAGCACGCCCGCGAGAGCGAACGCAAGACCCGCGAACTGCTGCGGCAATCGACCGCGGGGGACTCGGGCGTCGCCAAGCCGCAGTGACGCCCTTTCGCGGCGCCGCCGCGGGCAGACTACCGCGGCGGCAACGACCACCCGTCGGGCAGCACCGTGTCCTTCGGGACAGCGATGACGCCGTCTTCCACCACGAGCAGCGATCCCTTGGGGACTTCGGGCAATCCCTTCGGCGAAATGCGGACGTGTTTGCCGATGCGGCAGTTCTTGTCGACGATCGCTCCTTCGATGAACGATCCCTCGCCGATGCCGATCGCCGGCTGACCCGTCGCCGCGTCGTTCTGGCGTTCGGCGTCGCTCTGGAAATAGTCGGCGCCCATCAGGACCGAGTTGCGGATGGTCACGTTGCGCCCGATTCGGCACCGCAGACCAATCACGCTGTTCTCGATCACCGCCCCCGGTTCGATGAAGCAGCCGTCGGAAATCAGACTTTGCGTGATCTGGGCGCCGTCGCAGCGCGTCGGGGGGAGCATGCGGGCATGCGTGAAGATGGGCGCATTTTCGTCGTCGAGGCGGAAGGCGGCGTCGGTCCGGCAGAGGTCGAGATTGGCGTCATAAAACGAGCGAAGGGTTCCGATGTCCTCCCAGTAGCCGTCGAACAGGTGAACCTGCACCTGATGGGTGCGGATCGACATCGGGAAAACTTCCTTGCCGAAGTCGTGGTAGTCGGTCTTGGTCAGCAGGTCGACCAGGACGTCGCGGTTGAAGAGGTAGATCCCCATGCTGCCGAGGCAGTCGCGGCCTCTGCTGGGGATGCCGCGGGCGTCGATCCAGGAGGGTTCGGTTTTGACGAGGTCGATCTCCTCGTCGGTCTGAGGTTTTTCGAGGAATCCGCGGACGCGGCCATCGTCATCGAGCCGCATGATTCCAAATCCGCGGGCTTGTTCACGCGTGACGGGCAGAGCGCCGATTGTCACATCGGCCCCCGTACGGACGTGTGTCGCGAGCATCTCCTTATAGTTCATGCGATAGAGTTGGTCGCCGGAGAGAATCAGCGCGTAGTCGATCCCTTTCTGCTGCAGGAACCGTACATTTTTGCGGACGGCGTCGGCGGTGCCCTGATACCACTCCATCCCTTCCATCGTCTGCTGGGCGGCGAGGATTTCGACGAACCCCCCGTCAAAACGGTCGAACCGATAGGTCTGCCGAATGTGGCGATGCAGGCTGACGGAGTTGAACTGCGTCAGCAGGTAGATCCGGTTCATCCCGCTGTTGATGCAGTTCGAGATGGGGATGTCGATCAGACGGTACTTTCCCGCCAGGGGCACAGCCGGCTTCGACCGGAACTGCGTCAGCGGAAACAATCGGGTCCCTTTGCCGCCGCCGAGAATAAACGTGAGAACGTTCGACATCACAGACCCCACCTGATGCGCGTCAATGGTTGAGAACAGTCTGGTCGCGGGAGCGACTCCTGCATTCTGCCACAAGTCCGATCGAGTATACACGCCGCGGGCGTGGAACTTCTCGGACGGGATGCAGGTTGACCCGCCCCGGCGGGACTTCCCGCGAAGTCGTCGCCAGTTACCCTTTTCGACCGAACCGCAGCCCTGGCCAACAGACCGAGCCGAGCGCGAAGGCTTCGATCCATTGCAACTCTCGGCGACGCTGGCTACACTTCCCGATTCCCGTTTCGAAACGGAACTGGGGCTCGTCCCGAGCGCCCCTGCGGTCCAACGCGCGGCCGCGCAGGTTGCTCGTTCGTAAGTCGTTAAGCTGAGCAGGTTTTCGCATGTCCACAGAAGTCAAGCTCCCGACGGAAGTCCGCACCGAGCACGGCAGCCGTGCCTGCCGCCGTCTGCGGATGCAGGGGCTGATTCCCGGGAATGTTTACGGCCATACCGACGAGCCGCAAGCCATTGTGGTCAAGACGGAAGCGTTCACGCCCCACGTCCGCAGCGGCGTGAAGGTGTTCGACATTGAAATCAACGGCAAAGCCGACAAGACGTTGCTGCGGGAACTGCAGTTCGACGCGTTCGGCGACGAGATCACCCATTTTGATCTGCTGCGCGTCGACCCGACAGAGCGGGTGACGCTTTCGGTTCCGCTGGTGATCAAGGGGATTGCTCCGGGGTCAATCGGTTCGGGCGGCGTGCTGGAGCAGCCGCTGCACACGCTGACGATCGACTGCCTCGCCTACCAGATTCCGGACGCGATTCCGGTGCGTGTCGGTGCGTTGCAAGTTGGTCAGGCGATTCACGTTCGGGAGTTGGAATTGCCTCCCGGCGTGCACGCTCAGAATGCTCCGGACGCCATTGTCGCCCACGTGGTGGCCGTGAAGGTTCAGGAACTCAAGGCAGAGACGGTCACCGGCGCCCAGCCGGAAGTTGTGGGCAAGAAGGTGGACGAGGCCGCCGCCAAGGCCTAGTCGGCGTCAGCCGTTGTTGAGCCGCGATGACGCGGGGCCGCTTCGCCCGGCGGACGGGAGCCATGGTGCTCGACCATGAAGATCGTCGTCGGGTTGGGTAATCCGGGTTCCCAGTATGAGGGGACCCGCCACAACGTCGGGTTTGAGGTCGCGTTCGAATTGGCAAGGCGTTGGCAGGCGGATCGGCCGCGAACGAAGTTTGAGGCGGAGATCGCGGAAGCGCGGTGGGGAAACGAAAAGGTGCTGCTGGTCTGGCCGCAGACCTACATGAATTTGAGCGGGCGCAGCGTCGGGCAGTTGTTGAAGTTTCATCAGGCCGAACCGCATCAGCTGCTGGTGGTCTGCGACGATTTGAATCTGAAGTTGGGTCAGTTGCGGTTGCGAGCGTCAGGCTCGGCGGGTGGTCAGAAGGGGCTGTTGAACATCGTGCAGGTCCTCGGGACCGAACACGTTCCCCGGTTGCGGCTGGGAATCGATCGGCCGGCGGCTGGGGGTGATGTCGTCAACTACGTGTTGGCCAAGTTTCGGAAGGAAGATTTGGACGTCGTCGACGCCGCGGTGCGGCGTGCGGCGGCGGGGATTGAACGTTGGGTGACGGCGGGACTCGAAGCGGCCATGAACGAGGTGAATCCTGCGGAGACACCCAAGCCAGCCGCACCGAAGCCCGACCGTCGAGCGTCGGGGGGGAAGAGGGATCCGACCGTCGGCGGGCAAGCGGGCGAATCAGGAGTCGCCCCGGGTGAAGCAGAGTCAGCGTGAGGCTTTCGGCGAACAGGGAATCACCAGCGGCGAGCCGTTGGAACTCATCGGACACGGTGACCGCAGCGAGGGGGTTGCATTCCCCGGTGGGCGGATTACAACAGTAGGGTTAACGGCGGCTGCGGATTCCCTTGAGTCCGAACCGCCACTGCGGAGTACGA
>JANRLN010000502.1:0-1949 GCA_033762515.1 Planctomycetaceae bacterium | reverse complement strand
CACCCGCGCCGCACTCCACAACCCTGTTCAGTACGTGCGACACATTCTTTCGAAAACGGCGAGACGCAGCGAACAGGGGATTGTTGGGGTCGTCTGAAGCGGCTACGTTCATCAACGACGCCCGCATCGGACGTTACCGCTCACACGGTCTTGGGCCAATTTGACTGCTGAGTGAGGCGGCACATTGTCGTGCCGTCGCCGACGCGGATTGCGTCAGTTCTCAAGCAAGGAATGGCACATGATTCGTGGTGTTCGTTGGGTGTTGGCCGCCGTGCTGGTCGGCCTGGTGTCTTTGGCGGGGGCCGGGCCAGCCCATGCCGAAGCATTGCTGGGAGTGACCAGCGCAAAGTTGAAAATCGGGTCGTTAGACCTGGGACGCATCGCAATTCTGCTGAAGTTCGAATCGGCTGCGCCGGAAGTCCCCTCCAGTCTGCGATTCATCAATGGTCTGGCAGCCGACCAGACGCTCGCGGGCATCTCGATCCGTCCGGCGACCGGGGAACTGTACGGCATCGGCGTCCTCGGCACGTTCGTGCAACTGTATCGCATCGATGCGGCGACCGGTTTCGCCACGCCGGTGGGGGCGGGATTCAATTCCCTGAGGAATCCCGACGGCACGCGGTTCGGGTTCGACTTCAACCCCACGATCGACCGCATCCGCATGATTTCGTCGGCGAGTCAGAACCTCGTGTTCCATCCCGACACGGGGGAGGTGACTGCGGCCGTCGACGTGTTCTTTGCCTCGACCGACCCGAACGTTGGCGACGCTCCCAAGGTCGCTTCAATCACGTACGACAACAGCGTTCCGAATGCGACGACGACGGTGTTGCGGGGCATCGACGTCGGCAATAATGCACTCGTCCGGATCACGAGCAGCGTCGGGGAGATTCGCACGGTCGGCACGCTGGGTTTCAAGATCAAAGACGCGCCGGCATTCGATGTGTCGGGCGCGACAGGAATCGCCTACGCCTTTCTCGTTCCCAAGGGGAACAACGGCTTCAGCCCCGGGCTGTTCACGATTGACCTGACGACGGGTCTGGCGACGCCGATCGGTGCTCCGTTCTTCGGGTTGGTGACGCTCAATGGCGTCACAGAACTCCCGGCTCCGTAGTCGCACTTTCCGTGGCCGAGGGGCGAAGTCGCGCCGACACACAATGGTGACGTTGCGGCGCCCGCGACCAATTCGGACCTCTTGGACACCCGGCACGTCACAAGGTGCCGGGTGTCAGTTTTTCCAGCGGTCCAGTTTCCGGCACAGCCGAGACTCACCCATGTCTACAGCGCCGCCGAAAACCGACACATCGCAACCGCCGGGAGCGTGCCCGTTGTCCCGGGAGTCCAGAAAACCGGCATCTGCCGAAGGTGTCATGAACGTCATTGCGACATCGAAATGCCGGTCTTCGCGATCATTACCAGGAATCACCGACGCAACCACCGCAAGCGGCCCTGACCCAGAATCAAGCCGGCGATGAGATCAGGACTCGGGCCATGGCGACGGATCCGTATCGAGGAGAAGCCTCCCGATTGGGCCGCGCCGCCGAAGCCACGGCAGGCTGACGCCGCGCCGCTCACGTTGGGATTTCAGCCGGGCGGCTGGGATCGGGGACTCTCAGGGCTCAAAGCTCCCCGCACGTTGCTCGGTCCCGCCATCATTCCGTCACCCGCGAGACTGGAGACTCGAACTTTGATGCATCGATGACATCCAGAACAGGCAATCTGCGGCATGACGCTGGTCCCAAGGGGGGCCGCTTGAGAGAGCTTTCGCGTCGCTGGAACGAGCACATCAAAGTACGCGGATGATCACGAGTGTCATATCGTCCGCGATCTTGGATTTGCCGATGAAGTCATTCACAGACCGGCGTACGTGCTGGAGCGCATCCGGCACATTCATGGTTGCCGAGTGCCGGGCACACTCGAGCAGGCGCGGCTCCCCGAACATGTCGCCGGCT
>JANRLN010000501.1:0-8557 GCA_033762515.1 Planctomycetaceae bacterium | reverse complement strand
CAGCCGTCGGTAGAGCGAGACGAAGTCGCTGTTGTAGCAGCAGACTTCCTGCTCCTGCACACCGGCCGCAGCCAGAAACTCGGCCACGCGCGCCAGATCCTGCTGCGAGGGATTCTGGAAGTGCATCAGGTCGTCTCGAATCTCGGCTGTGATCGGCCCACGCACGCACGTCGCCCACCACTGCAGTCGTTGCCATTCGGTAAGAGGTGAGCCGATGAGCGCCCAGACCGCAAAGCCGTACCAAACGACAGGACTCCCACGCCTGGCGACTCCCAGACTGCCAACGACCACGACCAGCAAGGCCAACAGTACCGTCGGCGCAAAGACGTAATCGAATTGATGTTGCAACATCAATGCCTGCAAGGTCCACCCGCCGTATCCCGCGGCAAGCAGCATCAATCCCGCGCGCTGCGGCAAAGACTCCGCGGGTACTTGACTGTGTACAATCCCGGCCGCTCCCCGCAGCGTGACGGCAATCGCCCCCAAGTGAAATAGGCACCACGGAGACATGCGGAGAATCGAACCGAGCCACCGGATCCAGGTCCAATGCGCGCGACCGGCCGTGAAATAGGCAGGATTCCAGTTTTGCAGGGTGTCAACAAAATGGGGCCAGCAGCCAGTCGCGAACATGACGCCGATACCGGCGATCCCCACACTGATTCCACCGAGAAGGCAACAGGCGGCGTCTTGCATGGTCCGGCGGAACGACGGGGATAACCAGGCGCTCGCCATCCAGACCCCCAGTCCGGGTACCACCACGTAAGGCTTGAGCCAGACTGCAGATCCCCACAGCAATCCTTCGACGAACGCCCCACCCCATGCAGGGAGACCGAGAATTCGACGGAGCCTCAGATGGCACGCCGCCAACATTGGCGCCAGCATCCATAAGTCGCGCTGGCAATGGCACCATTCACTGAGCGACAAGTAGCAGGCCGCCAGCGCAAATACGGTCCACAGCGCCGCCCGCCAGCTGCCTCCGCTGCATCGAACCAGCGACGCGGCCCCCCACAGGGTGAGCGACAACACGCACAAATCGAACACACGCAGGGCTTCCGAACTTTCCCCGAACAGACTGCGCACTCCCAGATGAATCGCGACCACACCCGGCAGATTCGGTTCCAAGAGCTCCCGATACAGGATCCCTCCATCGCGCACGACCGCCGCCTGCAGATCGTAGACCTCGGCATCGTTGGTCAACGGCATCCGCAGGAAGAGCGGAACCCCCAATGTCAACAAGGCCGCCAACGCACATAGGGGTGCGGCGATGCCCTCGGCCGGGGGAACTGTTGATTCTGAATCGACGATCGGTTCCATACCCCTCGCCGCAGCGAACGGCGTTCCAACATCGCCGAACTCAAGTCTCAGTCGCAGGTTATGCCGATTGCTACGAATGCGCATCAAAGAGGTGCACCGTCAACAGGGTCACTTCCGCGCTCCCAAGGCCGAAACGAATCTCGCGGAACAGCGATTGCAAAAATGGTTCACGTCGCGACGTCCCCACTTCCTCAACCGGTGATCCATGTTGGAGCAGCCCGCATCGCGAGACGCAGCGTCGAACTTGCCGGGAAAGGCCGCGCTACCGTCGATGGCCGCCCGCCCGGATCGCGCTCGGCTGTCGATCGTGCTGCCGGTGTTCAATGAGGTTCGGGGACTGCCGGCGTTGCTGCAAGGCCTCCGCGAGGCTCTCGAGCCGCTCGATGTCGACCAGGAGTTGATCTTCGTCGACGACGGCTCCACCGACGGCAGCAGCGGATGGCTGGCGGCGCTTGCCGCCGTTGATGAGCGAGTCACGGTCATCCAGTTGGCGCGGAACTTCGGGCATCAGGCGGCGGTTCAGGCGGGGCTGTCGGAAGCTCGAGGCGACGCCGTGGTCGTGATGGACTCCGATCTCCAGGACGACCCGCACGCCATCGCCCGTTTCCTCGAAAGTTGGCGCGCAGGCGCCGACGTGGTTTACGCCGTCCGTACGCAACGCAAAGAGGCGTGGTGGAAGCGGTTATTGTTCTCCGGGTTCTATCGCGTGCTGCGGTCGGTCGCGGAAGTGCCGATTCCCCTCGATGCCGGCAACTTCGGACTGGTGGATCGCCGAGTCGTTGATGAGTTGAATGCGCTCCCCGAACATTCGCGGTTTTTCGCCGGACTCCGCAGCTGGGTGGGCTATCGGCAGACGGGGATTCCCGTCGAACGACTGGTCCGCTACGACGGTCGTCCACGGGTCTCACTGGCGAGCCTCGCGAACCTTGCCAAGACGGCGCTGCTCAGCTTCTCCACCGCACCCGTCACGGCCTTTTACCTGATCGCCGGAGCCTGTCTCGTCACAGCATTGTCATTGGGGATTTACGGCCTCGTCGCTGCAACCGGCCGCGTGGGTTCCGGGTCTTGGCTGTTCACCGCCATGCTGTCGGCCGGATTCGGTGGACTCAACTCCCTGGGAATCGCCGTTCTCGGCGAATACCTCCTGCAGATTCTCAAAGAAGTCCGCGGGCGACCCCTGTACTGCATCGACAAAGTTCACCGCGGTCGACGGCTGCGTCGCCTGAGTTCGCACTTCCAAGACTCCCGGAATGCGAGCAACGCTGTCGTCGACTTCGACGCAGACCACGGGAGTCCCGAGGACTCGGTCAGCACCTCGGTGACAGCCGCGGCTGGCGCAAACCACTAACACACGTTAGCGCACGATGACTGCGCGGTCCGCTAAAGAGTCTTCATGTCAACCACAATTGCCCCGAAAGCGCTGCCAGACTCTGTTCCCGCGGCGCACGTGGTCTCGGCGAAGTGGGGCATGGCGGCACCCCAGGTATTTGTCGTCGCCGGGTTCTGCCTCTTCTTTCTGTACCACAACTATCTGCCGCTGTTTCATTCCGACTTGTGGGGCCATGTCGCGTATGGCGACTGGATCCTGACGCACGGCCGACTGCCGCAGGAAGACCCCTTCACAGAACTTGCTGCGGGGGTCCCGCTGACCGCCACCGCCTGGTTATCGCAGGTCCTGCTCGCCCTCGCCGGGCGGGGAACCGATCCCGAACGGCTTGCGCACGTGTTCGCGGCGATCGGGCTGGCCTCGTATTTGATCCTCGCGCGCACGTACTTCCTGCAGACGCGATGGCTGACCCTTTCCGCCGCTGGGACTTTCGCCGCATTTCTGGTGACGTGGAGTCGGCACGCGGTCCAGCGACCTGAAAATTTCGGCCTGTTCTGCCTCGCGGTGCTCCTCTGGTGCGTGATCCGCTCTGATCGGCGTGATCGGGCTGACTCATGGCGCTGGCCCGTAAGCATCGGCCTGACTTTGGCACTCTGGGCCAATCTTCATGGATCGTTCATCGTCGGGATCGCTGTTCTGGTCTGCTGGGTAACGGGCCGCGCGATTGATGCTGCTCTGCTGTCCGGCCGCCTCCTGGCATTCTTTCGAGATGCGACATTCTGGCGGCGGCTGTGGTGTCTGGAATTCGCGTTGCTCGGGAGCTGTTTCAATCCCTACGGATTCGATCTGCTGCTGCAAACGCTGGTCTTCCCGACGCATCCCAATCTGAACAGCGTCCTGGAGTGGTTTCCGCTGGAGATGAAGTCGCTCGAAGGTCTGCCGATGGCGTTGTCGTGGGTGATGACGGGCGTGGTGCTCCGGCTGAGTCAGCGGCGAATGTCGGCCGTCGAGGTGCTGTGGCTTCTGGTCTTGAATGCGGCCGTCTGCCTGCGAGTCCGTATGATCGCCTGGTATGGTCCGATCTGGATTCTGGCGCTTCTCCCGCACGTGGCAGAGATCCTGTCACGTGCCGCAGATTCGCCGGCATTGACGTCTTGGCAGACGCGATTTGCAGCATGGACGCAGCCGTCGATTCATTGGACGGCCGTCACGGTGCTGCTGGTCTGGATGACGTTTGCGTTCGCGCCGATCAGCCGGCCGGTCTTGGGAGGCACACCGCGCCGCGCGGATCAGGTCTTCAGCCATGAGACGCCGCTGAAAGTGACGCGATATCTTCACGATCATCCTCCAAGCGGGCTGGTGTTCGCACCGCAATGGTGGGGAGATTGGCTGACCTGGCGCGGCCCCTCCGAAATCCGCGTGATGATGACGACCAACGCAATCCATCTCGCGCCGCCGCAGGTGTGGCAGGATTACCTGACGATTTCCATGGCCGAACCCGGCTGGGAGCAGCGGCTGGATCGGTATCGAATCAATACCGTCGTGGCCAGTGTGGAATTGCAGCCGGAATTGTGCCGCAGTTTGGAGCAATCGCCGGATTGGCGGATTGAATTTGAGGATGCCGTGGGAATTGTCGCCCGCCGTAAGGTGCTGAAGTCGGTCGCCCTGCGGGGGAGCCCATGAAAGTCTTCCGTGAAGGCCGCTGGCGAATGCTCGCCCTTTCGTGGCACGCCTTGTTTCTGATCTCAGCGACCAGTTACAGCGCGTGGCGTATTGAGGCGCTGCGCGAGAGTCATCTGCCGCCGACTCCCTCCATCGAGCCGCGCCGAGTCTCTCCGCGGAATTCACGGCCGGAACTGGTTGACTCCGAACGACTCCACCGAGTCCTGGCACGACTGACTCCCGATTTCGGCAGTCAACGCCCGCCGATCAATTTCGTCGACCACGCGCTCAGGTTCTGGGGAGTCACCGCGACATTCGACGGCGACACGGTGTTGTCCGGCGCGGAGCTGCGTGAGTTACTGCTCGACCATCGGGCGTTTGCCGAGGCGTGGGGCGCCGAAACCAAGCCGTTTCTGATTCCTGATACGCGCGGTGATGGTCTCCGATTCCGCACCCGCAGTGGACCCGCGACGGCAAGTCACGTTGATCACACGCTTGCCGGCCTCGCCGAAGTGGGGACGCCGCTCGACTACCCTGTGCTTACGCCGCGTGGAGAACGTCTCCTGAAGGACGCCTTCCACCAATCGATCCGAGAGTTCAGTCTGAATCAGGAAGAATATGAGTGGTCCACGCTCGTATTCCTGCATTACCTTTCCGACGTTCCGCAGTGGTATTCCTCCGAAGGCCAACTGATCACCTGGGATCGCCTCGCCGGGCGTCTGATGCGGCAGCGTTTGAATCAGGGAGTCTGTTACGGACAACACCGGTTATACGTGTTGGCAGCGCTCCTCCAGCACGATGCAGAGCGCTCCTGCCTGTCGGAGTCCGTCCGCGAAGACATTCGCGCGCACCTGGCCGACGCCACCGCGCGGCTCGTCGCGACCCAGCATGCGGAAGGCTACTGGGACGGAGCCTGGCCCGGGCAGGAACGGGAAGGTTCCGCCGCCCAGAATCCAGGTCCGCTGGGTTCTCGCGCCGACCGGCTCCTCGCCACGGGACATGTCCTGGAATGGTGGGCGTATGCTCCCCCGGAGGCGCTCCCCGCGGATGAGGTGCTCCAGCGGACGATCGAATGGTTGTCGACGGAACTGGAGACGCTCTCCGCGGCGGAGATCCGGCGTTACTACCCGTTTCTGACGCACGGAGGGCGGGCGTTGGCTCTGTGGAGCGGGCAACAGCCCGACCTTGCCGGCGCGGACTCACAGCGCCAACCGCGTTAACGCACGGTGGCGCTCGGGAGCGTCCTCAGCCCGCTGCTGACCCTGCCGCGATCTGTTCGCATCCAGAGGTTCGATTGGGAGCTCTCGGCGCTTCGCCGATCCCAAGGCGACTTGCCGATCTCATCCCCCAGGGAGTTCTGGCGAATCCATCTATGCCGGTCATAAGGCGGACTTTCGGGAAACCCAGGAGGGAAGTGAGGCCCTGGCCGTTCGATGGAACACGAAGTGCATTGTTGGTGGCCAGCGAAGTCGCGCGCCCCGCGGCCATCAAGTGCGGTGCACAGGGTGCGGGCCGGGAGTCACCACACACATTCAGTTCAGGGAGTCGGTTCATGCAGGGCTTGTTGATGCAATTGTGGTCTGACGATGACGGGTTCATCGTCTCGACCGAACTGGTGCTGATCTCGACGATCACCGTGATTGGTATGATCGTCGGCCTCACCACGGTCCGCGATGTGGTCGTGATCGAGTTGGCCGACGTCGCCGACGCGATTTCCGAAATCGACCAGAGCTACTCGTACGGTCAAATCGTCGGCCACTGCGGCAGCACCGCCGGAGTGCGGTTCCACGACCGCGCCGACTTCTGCGAAAACCGTCGCGCGGAAGACGACCAGAATCCCCGCGGCGGCGCGCAGTGCATCACGCTGTGTGCCGACGGCACCTCGGACGAAAACACGTGAGCCGTGTTGTTTAGGGTGAATCTCCCGATCCAGCCGGAACACACGTCGGCTGGATCGGGTCGCGTAAGTTGAGTCGATGGTTGGAATCGCCGGTTTCCTGGGAACCGGCGGTCAGGATCTCCACAGCGTGGGTGATCTCAGACAAACTTGATGCCGGTCGAGTCGGCGGAGCAATTCATGGCGCGTATCAGCTCGGGTACTCTCAGCGTCGTCATTTTCGCGACGTTGATCGGACTGGGGGGAGCGTTTGTCGTCCGACAACAGCTCCAGCAGCCCCGCGTCGCGCTGCTCTCCGATCCGGAACCGGCTCCTCCGACGTACGTTGTGCCGGTGGCGGCGATGGACCTGGAGCAGGGCCAGACGCTCACCATCAACGAAATCGCCTTGACTTCATTGTCGGCCGAACGCTACGCGGACAGTCCGTATGCGGGCAAGGCGTACATGCGGAACGCCGAACAGATCTCGGGCCGTACTTTGCGAAAGCCCCTGAAAAAGGGTGAGATTTTCCTCCCCGAGGATTTCTTTGCGGGAGGGTCTGGACCTCAGATCGTCGACCGGCTTCAGCCGGGCTATCGCGCCGTGACGGTGCCGATTGACAACGTGGGTGCGGTGCACGGCTTCGCCGGACCGGGATCGGTCGTCGACGTTCTGTTCCGTTCACGTGCGGAAGGGGACCGACCGGAAGTGACCCTGACGCTGGTGGAGCGGGTCGAAGTGTTGGCGCTCGCCGCCAATGTGGTTCCCGGCCAGCAAGTGACGATTGAAAGCGGCGGCGCAGTGACCCTCGCCGTCACCCCGCAACAGGCCAAGGTGCTGAAAGTGGTCGAAGGCCAGGGGGAATTGTCGCTCACCCTGCGCAGCGACGACGATGTCGACGTGCTGCCGTTCGATCTGCGTCCCAGCGACCCCTTCCTGGGTCGGCTCGATCCCCGTCTCGATTCCGATCCCGTGACGTACACAGGCGCCGTCCACGAGACGCGAACCTTGGGCAATCTGGTCTCTGATTCAGTCGAACGGGTCACCATGGACGACCTGCTCGGCCTGCCGGCGAAGCAGCCGGCAAAACAGGTTGAGATCTACCTCGGTCCCGAAAAGACCGTCGTGGAGTTTCAGCGTCCCCCCAATGACAGCTACCAATTGCTGCAGAAGGGCGGCCGCATTCGCACGCCAATCGCACATGACTCTCAGTCGCATCCCTCGCGACTCGGGAGCAGGCAGCAAGCTCAGCGGACCGTCTCCAGCCCGGCGCTGGTCTCGGCGGGGCGCTGAACCCGCGCACAACCACCGCACGCGCACAGCCGGGGAGCGATCGCGCCCCGTTGCGCACATCGTGCGGCCATCTTTAGAGGGAATCGACCGACAATGCCCCCGTTGCAAGCGCGCACTCTGAGGCTCGCGCCTCAGGATTCGGATTCGGAGGTCGATGCGGACGAGCTGGCCTACCAGCAGCTCAAAGTTCGTTTGCACGAGCGGTTGGTGGACTCTCTCGACTTATCGCTCCTGGCGCATGTCGCCAAGGACGAACTCGCCCGAGAAGTTCGGAGTCTGGCGAAAGAACTCCTCTCGGAAGAGGCGCCCGGACTTGAACCGGACCGTCGTTCGCGGATGCTCGACGATGTGTACGACGAGGTCTTCGGGCTCGGCCCTCTCGAATCGTTGATGAATGACGATGCGGTCAGCGACATCCTCGTCAACCGGGCACATGAGGTTTACGTCGAACGCCAGGGACGCCTGGAATTGGCGAACGTGCTGTTCGCCGACGACCAGCACCTGCTGCGGATCATCCAGCGGATTGTGTCCCGAGTGGGCAGGCGAATCGACGAAGTCAGCCCGATGGTTGACGCAAGGCTCCCCGACGGCTCACGCATCAATGCGGTCATTCCGCCCCTCGCGCTGGATGGGCCGACTCTCTCGATCCGTCGCTTCGGCCGACGCCCATTGCAGGTGGAGGATCTGGTCGACTCGCACTCCCTTGTGCCGGACATGGTCGACTTCCTCGCAGCGGCGGTGGACGCCCGCGTCAGCTTCCTGATTTCCGGCGGCACCGGCGCAGGGAAGACCACGCTGCTGAACGCCCTCACGCGGTTCATCCCTCGCGACGAACGTCTGGTCACGGTGGAGGATTCGGCGGAATTGCAGTTGCAGCATCGGCATGTCGTCCGCCTCGAGACGCGCCCGCCGAACAATGAAGGAGGGGGCGAAGTCACCCCGCGGTCGCTGTTGCGCAACAGTCTGCGCATGCGTCCCGATCGCATCATCATCGGCGAAGTCCGCGGCGGGGAAGCCCTGGACATGCTGCAGGCGATGAATACCGGCCACGAGGGCTCCCTGACCACGATTCACGCCAACGATGC
>JANRLN010000500.1:0-9879 GCA_033762515.1 Planctomycetaceae bacterium | reverse complement strand
TAACCTCAGTCCCGATCGGTGGTGTCATCGCTTTGGAGGAATTTTTCGTTTCCGACGATTCTCGTCCAGTGAACGGCGCAGGGAATACACCTACGATCCGCCTGCGTGGCGCCCGCTGTCCACCGAAACAGGGATTCGCATGCTAGGTTTTCCATGCTTGCGAGATCTGAGTGACGGCCATCGCCAGTTGATCGAGCGCTCGCTCCGGGAAACGTAATTCGTGATGCAAACTCCCACGGTCTTCGTGGTCGACGACGACCACGCTGTCTTGGACTCGATTGCGCGCCTGCTGGCGACTCAAAACTTCGTGACCGAATGCTTTCCTTCCGCGGAAGCGTTCCGCCAGCGGCTCAAGGATTCCCCCTGTGTTGGATGTCTGGTCGTCGATCTCCGCATGCCCGGAATGACAGGTTGCCAATTGCTGGAACGACTCGCTCAGGAAGGTCTCTCGATTCCCACGGTCGTCATCACCGGGCATGCGGAAATCGAAGCTGTCGTCCAGACGATGAGATTGGGGGCGATTGATTTCCTGCAGAAACCGTTTCCGCCAGCCCGGCTGCTGGAAGCGGTCCGACAGGCGCTGAACCTGGCCGTGACCCAATCGGCGGCGAACGCCGAGCAGCGCGACGTTCAACAGAGACTCAACGCCTTGTCGGCCGATGAGCAGTTGGTCTTGTGGGGGATTGCAAGGGGTCTGACGAACCAGCAGATCGCAGACGAAATGGATGTCAGTTTGCGCACCGTGCAACTCCGCCGTTCCAGCCTTTTCAAATCCCTGAACATCCAGTCGCGTCCGGAAATCGTGGCCCTGGTGCAGTCGTCCGGCTGGACCCCGACAGCTCCCCACTGAGCCGTGCGAAACCCCATTTTTCCCGAATTCAGGGTTCCCTCTTCTGTTGCGCAAACCGCGCAGCGCTGAAGTGGAAAGTCACCCGGGCACGGTCGTCAAAAAGGGAATTTTTGGGGGTGTTTGCTGCGTGGTGTGCGCAATCGTTGGCGGGACGGCAAGTCGGCAGCATTTCCCTCCTTTCCTCTGTCGAATGGAATACCGTGCCAAGCTGCCGGTCGCTGTCGGAGACGCCGAGCCTTCACTGACGGAATACGGGATGAAGCGCCGCCCCCGCGATCCGCACTGGAAGTGGGGCAGGCCGCGTCAGCGCGTGCCGGTCGTTTGTCCCGGGGTTCGGGGTTCAGCGTGAATTCATCCAGCGGCCGTCACCGACGACCGGCGGATGGGCCAGGCCTTGCCGTTCCGTTCGACGACCCGAAGAGTGATTTCTCAGAATGAGTCCGTTCTTTGATCGAGGTCCAGTCGTGCATGCGCCAACCATAACGCCGTTTCTCGCCGGCCGTCCTGATGACGACGCTGCGGCGGCGCAGCCCCGGCCGCCACGAGAATCCCCTCTCCGAGGCCGAATTCTGCTTGTGGAGGATCGTCCGGATCATCAGCAGTTGTTCGCAACCATGCTGCAAATGCGCGGGGCGGAGGTGGAAATTTCCGGCAACGGGCGAATCGCGCTGGAACGGCTGATCCGCGACGAGAGCACGGATCAGCGATTCGACCTGATCGTCACCGACATCGAGATGCCCGAATTGGATGGCTGTCTGCTGGCGACGGCGCTGCGTCAACGAGAGTGCACGATTCCGATCATCGCCTTGACCGCCTATTGTTCGCCGGGAAACCGCGATCGCTGCTTGCGGGCCGGCTGCTCCGACTACCTCACAAAGCCGGTGGAGTGGAAGACCCTGACGCGGTGCTGTCAGCACTGGCTCAAGCAGTCGTCCCTGCAACCACACTGTCACACCCTCTGCGGCGATGGTCGGCTGACGCACGCTCCCCGCAGAGGCGGAGTCTGAGCGCCGGCGGGCGGCGAACCCGATGTTCCCGCAGCAGTCTTCGGTTGCAGCCGCACTCTTGGGGGGCGTGAAACGGGTTTTCGCGTCGCCTCTGTCGCGAGGTCGTGCCGGACGGTTAGGATGGGAGTTCGCCCGAGATTCTCTCGTGCCGCGCTCCCTCCTCGCGTTCTTCTCAAGAACTACTCCTCATGACTGCGGCCACACCCTCCGGCGGGGACGATGCATTCGTCTGGGACACCGATTTGCCGAAGGTTCCGAAGCCGGATTCCCCTGCTGAAGGAGAGCCGGAAACGTATTCCATTCCCGGTGGGCTGTCGGGATGGTCTCCCGGAGACATTGCGCCCCCCAACAGCGACGGCACCATTCGCAAAACTCCGCCGCGGAAGGAACCCGCGCCGCCGGCGGCGCCCACAGCTCGCAAGCCGAAGCGATCCGCCGTCCGCTACCCCGGTTGGGAACTGTTCGGCTTTAACCTGCTGGTCTTCGTCAGCAGCGTCTGCGTGATGACGCTCGAACTGACGGCGTCGCGGCTGATCGCCAAGCATGTCGGGAGCTCCCTCTACACCTGGACGTCGGTCATCGGCGTGGTGCTTGCGGGAATCACGTTCGGCAACTATCTGGGCGGGTGGCTGGCGGATCGTTTTTCCCGAGCGCGAACGCTGGCGTGGATGTTCCTGCTGTCGAGCATGGCCTGTGCCAGCGTGCTGTGGCTGGATCAGGTCGTCAGCCGCATCGAACGTCCGGAGTACTTCGACTGGCCCACGTGGGTGCTGTGCGTCGTGGCGACCATGTTTCTGCTCCCCGCGCTCCTGCTGGGAACCACTTCGCCGCTGGTGGCGAGCATGGCGCTGGAACGGGGCTCGAAAACCGGCAGCACTGTCGGGAACGTCTACGCCTGGGGAGCGTTCGGTTCGATCATCGGCACGTTCCTGACAGGCTTCTATCTGATCGACATCTGGGGCACGCGTTCAATCATCGGCATGACGGCGGCGACGCTGGCATTGCTCGCCTGTGCGGTCGCCGGAGGACGCTGGGCCTTCAGAACGGCAGTCGTGGTCGGCTGGCTGCAGTTCCTCACGTTTCTCTGGGTCGCCGCCACCATCACCAGCCCAACCGCCGCCGGGGTCGCAGCCGAATACGGAAGACTGCTCACGAAGTTCACGCCTGAGTTGGAACACGACCACATCCTGCGGTACTGGCCGAAGTTTGGCGACTCGCTGGGCGGGAAGCTGCACGAGCTGGGGCTGATTCTGCACCTGCGGGACGACGATCTCGACGCCTACCACGACGAGAGCAGCTACTCCTACATTCAGGTGCGCGATGACTACATCGAGGGCGCCCCCGTCCGGGCCCTGCGCCTCGACAAACTGGATCACAGCTACTTTGATCCCAATGAACCCACCAAGCTGCACTACGAATACGAGGAAGTCTACGCGGCCATCACCCATCGCGCGGCTCCCCAGCCCGCGGAACAGTTGACGGCGAAAGTCCCGCAGTTTCCCGGTCGCGATGAGTTGGTGACGCGCCTCCCGGCAGGGGTGATGTTCGATCCGGCGACCGAGTTGCTGACCGTGCCCTCGGCCGAGCCGGTGTTGCTGAAATCGCTGAGAGAGTTGTCACGCGACGCCGTCTATTGGAACGCCGTCGAAGAGCTGCATCGGGAAACGAACCGGGTGAACTGGGGCGGATTCACCACGGTCGCCATCGACGAACTTCCTGCGGGCGTGACGATCCCCCAGGAACTGAATTCCAAGATTCGGTTCGACGTCAACCTGCTGAGTCTATCCGCCTACGAGGCGATCTCTCTCGACGACTGCGAACGCCTCTGCCGACTCGGCACTCAAGCCCCCTGGAGGACGGCGATCGACGGCCTCAGCAAGCAATCAGCGGCGATCAGCACGCTCTTTATCGGCGGCGGCGGCTTCATCTTCCCACGCTGGGTCGTGGCCGAGTTCCCGGCGGTCAAGCGCGTGGATGTCGCTGAACTCGATCCCGCGGTCTATCAGGCCGTGCGACAGGAGATGGGCTTCACTGCAGCAGATGAGCAGCGGATCAACACGGTGTTGGGCGACGCACGCAACTTCGTCGAGGATCGCGTTCGCGCAAACACCCACGCGGCGCTGAACGGCGAGCAACCCGTGACTTATGACTTCATCTATGGCGACGCCTTCAACGATTTCAGCGTGCCCTGGCATCTCACCACTCAAGAGTTTACGCAGAAAGTGCACGACCTCCTGACGCCGCGGGGGGTCTTCCTGGCGAACATTATCGAGATTTACCCGCGGACGGTGATTCCCGGGGGAACTGCAGAGGAAGTCGTTGCGGAGTTGACCACGACGCCCCCGGAGGCGCTATTCGCCCCGCCCGAGCCGGGTGAACAACGCCAGGTGCAATCGCAGTTCGGCCCGCTCCAGATTCAAGGGGGATCGCAGCTGCAATTTGCGGGGGTTCTCTCAGAGTCGCTGGAAGAGCGACTGAAGGGACTGGCCCCCAAAGACGCCGCCTGGCAAGCCGCGATTGGAAGCCTGGCGGCCAAGTCGCGATCGCCCCGGCCGCTCCCCGCGCGGGTTCCAGGCGGGCTGATTCCTGAGTCGTTGTATGCCAGGACGTGGACCCAGTGTCCCCCGCCCTTCGAAGGAGTAGACATCTATGAGATCGCTGAAAACCAGCACATGCTGGGCCTGCGCGGCGTGGCGCCGACGGGACTGTGCCAGCGACTCCTCGATCTGCAGCCCGCGGACAGCCAGTGGAAACTGCTGATCAATCAAGCGGCCGACCGCAGCGAAAACGCCGCGGCGGGACGATTCCTGGGCCGCTATGTGAACACGATGACGCACGTGTTTCCCTATGTGGCGGTCTTCGCGACCAGCGCCAGTCATCCGTCGGAAAGCCGCGACACGTTTGTCGTCGCCTGTGCGCGAACGCCGCTCGATCTGCGGGACCTCCCGTCCCGAGGAAACTGGGAAATCAAGCCGTTCGCGGAATTCGTCCGATCCGCGCCCGACGCCACGCCGGAACTCCGCGGACAGATGGAGTGTCTGATCGAGCTCGCCGACGGCAAAGTGCTGACCGACGACTTCGCCCCGGTCGACAACCTGTTGCGAGCGGTCTTCGTCGATCAGGATCTGTAGCCCCTTGGATCTGATCCATCGAGGCGCCTCCGTATTACGACCCTTCGCACCGCTTGCGGTTTCGCGATCAAGTCCTCATGTTCTTCGTCTGGCGTGATCGTCGCTTCCTCTTCGGAGCCTCCCATGCGGATCGAAATTTTTCCCGATGAAGCCGAAGTCGCGCTCGGCGCGGCGGAATGGATCGCCGAAGAAGCGCGGCTGGCGGTGGCCGAGCGCGGGGTGTTTCTCCTTGCCGTCAGCGGCGGCAAGACTCCCTGGGCGATGCTGCGCGCCCTCGCTGAGGAAGACGTCCCCTGGTCGGGACTGCATCTCTTTCAGATCGATGAGCGCGCGGCTCCGGCGGGACATGCCGATCGCAACCTGACCCATCTGCGAGCCAGCCTTGCGGCTCAGACCGCACTGCCGGCGGCGCAGATTCACGCCATGCCGGTGGAGACCGACGACCTCGAAGCCGCCGCCAAGGACTACGCGACGGTCCTGGAGAAGATCGCCGGGCAGCCGGCCGTGCTCGACGTCGTCCACCTGGGATTGGGAGCCGACGGCCACACGGCGTCGCTCGTGCCTGACGACGATGTATTGAACGTCACCGACCGGGACGTCGCCGTCACCGGCGAATACCAGGGACGTCGCCGCATGACGTTGACCTACCCCATCCTCAATCGCGCCCGACAAGTGCTGTGGTTGGCGACGGGAGCGGCGAAACTGCCGATGCTTCACCGGCTGTTGGAATCCGATCCCCTGATTCCCGCGGGACGGGTCAACCAGCGGCAGGCGCTGCTGATGACCGACCAGCAGTTGATGTAGGAGGCCGTGAGTCCGCTGTCGGCGGGCGGAATCGGCGTCAACGCTCCGTCTTCCTGAGTTCATGGAGACGAATCGTATGGTGAGATGCCTCTGCCGGATTCATCGTCGACCGCGCCTATTCGCCGCAATCGCCCTCTGTTTTCAGTTAGGGACGACCGCGAATGCAACCGCTGCTGAACCCGATGCATTGCAATTTTCGGGGCGGAATTGGGTTCGTAAGCACGGCGAGAAAATGGGCCCCGGGCCAAACTCCTGGGATCGCCAGAATGTCTGGGTCGATGACGCGGGCCGGCAGCACCTGAAGATCGCCCAACGGGACGGCCGCTGGACCTGCGCCGAGGTGATCACCACCGATGTTCTGCACCACGGCAGCTACCAGTTTCAGACGATTGGCCGCCTGGTTCAACTGGATCGCAATGTCGTGCTGGGACTGTTCAATTATCCTTCGCCCGACGTCGGGCCGGATACCACCCACGAGATCGACATCGAGTTCGCTCGCTGGGGACAAGCCGGGGCCCCGGTGGGCAACTTTACGGTGTGGCCGGTGAAGGATGAATTGAAGCAGACGACCTACCCCTTCGAGGTCCGACTTGGTGGAGACTACACGACGCACCGTTTCGACTGGCGGCCGAACCGGATTTCCTTTGCGAGCCTCCACGGACACCACAACGATGACTCGAGCCCGATTGCCAAATGGGTCTTCGACCGCAAACCGGCGCGAAGCTATATTTCGACCGAGCCCATGCGGGTCCACTTGAACCTCTGGCTGTTCCAGGGACGTCCGCCCGCCGATGGCAAGGAGATCGAAATCGTCCTCAAAGAGTTTCAGCATCGTCCGCTCAAGCCTTCCAATTGATGCGGAAGCGCGCTCCCTTGTCCAACCTTCCCGGCGTCGGTTAGAACAGCAGGGGTTGATGGATTCGCCGAGGACCTTCGGCGGTAAACGATTGAGCAGACGGAGATTCGCTGATGAACTGCCTACGCTGGGTGTGGTTGCCGATCGGTTTGACCCTGATGACTCCGGTCGCCTGGGGAGCGGATGTCGAGTTTCCCGACGCCAATCTCGACACGGTGATTCGTGAGATCCTTAAGAAGAAGCAGATCGATAAGGTCGACAAGGCCAAGAAGATCACGGAAGAAGACCTCGCCACGATCTACATTTTCGACGCTTCCAAGCGCGACATCGAGAACCTTGCCGGTCTCGACAAGTGCAAGAACCTCGCCCAGGTGAAGCTCACCGGCAACCGCATCAAGGACGTCACGCCCCTTGGCGAATGCACGAACATTCAATCGCTCGACCTCGCCAAAAATCAGATTGGCGACATCACGCCGCTGGCCAGGCTCATCAAGCTGCAATACCTGCAGCTCGAAGACAACCAGGTGCAGAGCATCGAACCGGTAGCGGCCCTGAAAGCCTTGTCGGCGCTGTACCTCAGCCGCAATCAGGTCGAGTCTGTCGCCGCCGTCGCTCAACTCCCCAAGCTCACTTCGCTGTATCTGGAGAAAAACAAGGTTGGGGACATCGGACCTCTGGCGTCGGTGAAGTGGCTGTCGAGCCTCGACCTGAAGGACAACCAGATCAAGGACGTGACCCCGCTGGCGGCGCTCACCGAACTCCGCTGGACATTCCTGGAACGCAACCAGGTGACCGACATCGCTCCATTGGTCGCCGCCGCCAAAAAGGACGCCGAAGGGGACAAACGTTACGCCCCCTACTGGAACCTCTACCTCAGCGGCAACCCCCTCAGCGACGCCAGTAAGGCAGAGGTCGCGACGCTGAAGCAAATCGGCGTGCGGGTGCGGTTTGAATAAGC
The DNA here is from genome assembly GCA_033762515.1 of Planctomycetaceae bacterium. Lineage (GTDB taxonomy): Bacteria > Planctomycetota > Planctomycetia > Planctomycetales > Planctomycetaceae > DSVQ01. Next base: position 2,273 of record JANRLN010000500.1, on the reverse strand, counting down.
GGGCATTCGCTCGCCCGGCGAGCGGTGGGACGTCAGCCCCACCGGTGATTTCCTGACACGCCTGCGGATGAAGTCCAATTCCTCGCCCCGTGGGGGCTCACGTCCCCACGCTCGCGTGACAAATGGCACGCCCCATGATGCGCTCCCGCCACAATGTTGCCGGAATTTGTTGACGTCTCGCCACTGTGACGTAGGTTTCTGTACCTCTCGATGATGTCTCCCAGCGCCCGTGGCCCGTGCGGCAGGGACATGGCGACGGCCGGATGCCGTTCTCGTGTCTGCAAAATCCGCACAGGCCGCAGGACTGTCGTTCGCGGCATGGTGTGCCGGTGTGCTGAATTTGGCGCGGCTCGGATGGAGCCTGTCAGGCGGCGCCGGCGCGTTGCGAGCGACCTCGTGGAATTGCGCTGGTTTCGAGACGCCATCCCAAGTGAGCCTCTCTCATGTTCAACGGGTCTTTGCTCGTCGTTGATGACGATCGTCCGCTGCTGGAATCCATGGCCGACTACCTGCGGAGCCTCGGCCATCGTACGGAAACCGCCGATAGCTGCCGCGATGCGATGTCGCGCATGAAGGACTATCCCTTCGACATTGTCATCTGCGACGTCAATCTCCCCGATCAGGACGGCTTCGCGCTGCTGGAATGGTCTCGGCAGCAGGTCCCGGAAACCAATGTGATCCTGCTCACCGGCTTCGGCACCATCGAAAGCGCCGTCGACGCCATTCGCCTGGGAGCCTTCGACTACCTCACCAAGCCGATCATTGAAGACGAACTCAATTTTTCCATCGAACGGGCGCTCGGCCAGCGACAAATCGTCGCCGAAAACCGCAGCCTCAAGCAGCAACTGAATCAACGCTTTGGGCTGGGCAACATCGTCGGGCATGACTACCGCATGCTGAAGATGTTCGACCTCATCGAAAGCGTCGCCGACACGCGAACCACCGTGCTGGTCCTCGGGGAAAGCGGCACTGGCAAGACGTTGACGGCTCGGGCGATCCATCAACTCAGCAACCGTCGCGACAAGCCGTTCGTCGAAGTCGCCTGCGGCGCGCTCCCCGATTCCCTGCTCGAAAGCGAGCTCTTCGGACACGTGGCGGGAGCATTCACCGGCGCCAATCACGACAAACAAGGGAAGTTCCTGCAGGCCAACGGCGGCACGATTTTCCTCGACGAAATCGGCACCGCCTCCCCGTCGCTGCAGGTGAAGCTGCTCCGCGTGCTGCAGGACCGCGAGTTTGAACCGGTTGGGGGCAACAAGACCCACAAGGTCGACGTGCGGATGATCCTTGCAACCAACGCCGATCTGGAAGCAGAAGTCCGCAAGGGGACGTTCCGCCAGGACCTCTATTACCGCATCAACGTCGTCACGCTGATGCAGCCGTCGCTGAAGGAACGCATCACCGACATTCCGCTCCTCGCCGAACACTATCTGAAGGACTTCGTCCAGCAGACAGGCAAGAAAGTGACCGGCTTCAGCGAGCACGCAATGCAGATGCTGCAACGTTATCGCTGGCCGGGCAACGTCCGTGAATTGGTGAACGTGGTCGAGCGCGCGGTGGTGCTGACCAAGAACAGCGTCATTCAAGTGACCGATCTGCCGGAGTGCGTCCGCCACGAAGAACCAACACTCGACCACCTCGGACTCGCCAACACACCCGGAAATCATCTCAAGGCCGCTCTTGCGACGCCGGAAAAACAATTGATCCTCGAAGCCCTGGAAACCCACGGCTGGAACCGCCAGGACACCGCCGCCGCCCTGGGCATCAACCGGACGACGCTCTACAAGAAGATGAAACGCTACGGGATCTCGTTCGAAGCACACGTGTTGTCGTAGGGGTGCTCGGCGCGCACCGGGAGCGCGGCTGCGGGGTCCGTGGTCGGTTGTCAGTGGTCCGTAGTCAGTGGTCAGGAAAAGCCTTGGGCTGATCCTTGCTACTTTCGCCTTCTCACTTCCACCTTGCATCGATTCTCCTCGCTCGGACGTCTGGCGGCTGTGACTCGATCACGGGCCGCCGGACGTCGTTGGAGCAAGTCGAATCGCTCGAGCCTTCCCGTTTTCGGGTTGGCTCTCCCTCAGATTGCGAAGTCGGCGCGCGTTCCCAGAGCGCAGGGAATGCGCTCCCCACCGCCGGCTTTCACCAGCGGCGCCGCGTGTCGACCGCCCTGACGACCGCTGGTGACGCGTCGACGCCAATCGCAGGTGTTACCCCGCGACCGGCGCGTGCACGCGCGTCGCAAACACGGCCTCGGATCTCCGCTGATGTGGGCGGGG
>JANRLN010000499.1:0-3387 GCA_033762515.1 Planctomycetaceae bacterium | reverse complement strand
GGGGCCGGAGGCCGGGTTCGCCGTTCCGGATGGCGATGGACTCGGCATCGTCGCCGCTGACTTTGATCATTCCGGTCAACTGAGTCTATTCGTCGGCAACGACGGCCGCGCCAATTTTTACTTCATTCCGCAAGCGTCAACGGGACCGACAACCCTCTGGTCCGAAGCCGGGGTCCTTTCGGGCCTGGCTTATGACGAAGGCGGTCTGCCTCAAGCCTGCATGGGAATCGCCGCCTCCGACGGCAACAACGACGGCCTGATCGACCTGCATGTTTCCAACTTCTACCTGGAATCGAACGCGTACTACGAGAATCTGGGATCTCAGGCATTTTCTGACCGTGCCCGGTCGACGGGATTGCGCGAGCCAAGCGGGCCGATGCTGGGATTTGGAACTCAATTTCTCGACGCCAATCGCGATGGCTGGGAAGACCTGATGGTCGTCAACGGCCACGTCGACGACTTCAGCCATAAAGACATTCCCTACAAAATGCGGACGCAGTTGTACCTCAACGAGGGGGGCCGATATCGAGAACTGTTTGCGGCCGACATCGGCGAGTTCTTCGATCGAGCGCTGCTGGGACGGGGACTGGCTACACTCGACTGGAACCGGGATGGCTTGACCGATGCCCTGGTATCGAACATCGGCGATCCAGCAGCACTGATTACCAATCGTTCTCAGAATTTCGGTGCCGGCCTGGCGCTGCGGCTCGTGGGCCTGCGTTGCGCGCGCGACGCCATCGGTACCCGAGTCGTCGTGACCGTCGCCGGTACCGTACGTGAACGCCAACTGACCGCTGGCGATGGCTATCAGGCATCCAATGAACGTCGCATTGCCTTCGGTTTGGGCCGCATCGCCTCAGATGCAACAGCAAGCGTGGAAATTCATTGGCCTCAGGGGGGCGTTCAACGGATTGATGAACTGCCTGCCCAAGGCGAATACCTGGTCGTTGAAGGGCGAACTCCGCTGACCTGGAGATCTCACTAGGACGACGAGCATGAGAAGCCGAGCGGTTGCGTGACCGCGCGGAAGTGATTGATTGCTGCTACTCAAGCACCCCGGAAGGAAGTGACATGACGATTCAACGTGCGCTGGCTTATGGACTGTTCTCGATCTGCCTTGTGGCTTCGAAGGGGTGCGGTTCGGCAATTAAGCCGATTCCCGAAGAGCAGGTTAAGCAAAGTGAATCCGCGCATGCGCAAATCGTGGCCGAGGAACGCAAGAAGTATCAGGGAGGAGGTCCCCGTAAAGCTCACGGCGCCAAGTAGATGAGCGTCAATCCACCGCGTGTTCGGCGCAGGCGTCGTCAGCCCTTATCGACGAAGTAAGATCTCTCACGCCGATCTGCCCTGGTGGGGCTGGGTATCGGACCTGCGATTCGCTGATGAATCGACGGCGTCTGGCGGCAGCGACAACGCCAGACATCGTCGGCGGCGAGCCGCGGTCATCGCATTTGCTTGCGGGCGGGAGATCTGTCCCCGTCTATGCAGCCGCAGTGAGGGTCAATTCTTCCGCATTCACGGCGACCATCGCGATTCCCAGGCGGTCGGCGGCTTCGATCACTTCGGCTTGGTCCAGGACGATGGTCTTGCCGGCTTCGATGGCGAGGACGCGGGCGCCGGCGGCGTGGAGTGAATTGATCGTCTGGACTCCAATGGTCGGGACGTCAAATCGCATGTCCTGTTGCGGTTTGGCGACCTTCACGACGGTGAATCCCCCGCGGCGACACAGCTCGCCGGCGCGCTGGATGCAGCGGTCGGTCCCCTCGATCGCCTCGACCGCCAGAACCGCCATGTCATTGACAGCAACCGACTGGCCGACGTCGAGCCGGCCCATTTCCTTGGCCAGATCCCAGCCAAAGCGAATGTCTTTCCACTGCGACTCGGTTGGTCGGCGACGGGTGAGGAATCCGTGTTTCACGAGCAGCTCCGGACAATAGTCGAGGGCGGAGTGGAAATAGATGCGATCGCGTTCGAATTCGCGAATCACGGCCAGCAGAATGGTGTCGTCCTTGCGGTCACGGACGTGACGCAGCCACATCTTGACCGTACGCCAATCGGGCAACAGTCGAAAGATCCGCCAGGTTTGAAACAGGACGGTTTTTTCGATCTTTCCGGCCATCACCACTTGATCGATGTGGGCCCGTTTGAAAAGGCGGATGCCCGTCCCGATCTGCGCCAAAGGCCCCTCGGCATAGGAGTGGCAGACGTTTGCCAACTCGGGCGAGGCCATGCCCGCGACGCCTACGGCAACGACCTGATATCCCTGTGCCTTTGCGGCTTCTGCAAATGCAAATGGAAACCTTCCCGAACCAGCCAACAGGCCGACGCGTTTGGGTGGTAAATTCATCGATGTTGGTTGTCCGTCCATGGACTGGGCGTTCCTCTCCGATATCGATCAAACCTCAAGCACCAAGATTTCCAGGAAATCCCAGCGACCAAAAAAACGGTACATGCAGCCCTGAGTTATCAGCACGTGGAACTTCTTCGACGCTTTCTGCTTCAAGCTGCGCGAATTTGCGATTGGTCGTCACCATCCAGCAGCGTGTTCAACTTCGACGTCAGTTCGGCCACTCGCGACTCCATCGCCTTCAATTGCTCACGCATCTCGGGGACGCGCTTGAGGGAGAAGACCAATCGCTTCTGCTCGGCTTCCGGGGTGGCCGGGTAACCGATCCAGGTTTCACCGGCGGGGACGTCTTTGTGAACTGCGCCCTTCGCGCCGATCGAGCAGCCGGAGTTCAGTGTGACGTGGTCTTTGATGCCCACTTGTCCGCCGATGCGGACGTAGTCGCCGGTGGTGCATGATCCGGCAAGCCCCACTTGAGAGGCGATGACGTTGTGTCGGCCGATCTGGCAGTTATGGGCCACCTGAACCATATTGTCGATCTTGGTCCCCTGTCCGATCACCGTGGCGCCGATCATCCCCCGGTCGACCATCGCGCCGGCGCCGATTTCACAGTCTGCGTGGACGTGGACCCACCCCAGTTGCGGGATCTTTTCAAACGCGCGATTGACGAAGCGGTAACCGAAACCATCGGCTCCAATGATCGCCCCCGCATGAATGATGCAGCGGTCTTCGAGAATGGTTTCGTGATAGAGAACCACATGCGGATACAGGACCACATCGTTGCCAATCCGGCAGCCGGCGCCGATCACCACGGTGGGGTGGATTTCGCAGTGATTCCCGATGACGACGTCGTCGCCGATGACGACTCCGGGACCCACCCAGCAGTCCGTGCCGATGACTGCCGAAGGACTGACAATTGCGTGGGGCGAAACCCCGCGAGGGGGCCGAGGTCGCGGCGGCCGCAGGGTCAGAGCGATCTGGAGGAAAGCGGCCTGCGGATCGGCGACCGCGATGGCCGGAAGCTGTTGAACGCGCGGGTC
>JANRLN010000498.1:0-4060 GCA_033762515.1 Planctomycetaceae bacterium | reverse complement strand
GTCGGCATCGACTTGGGGACCACTTACTCGTGCATCGCCTACCTCAATGAGCATGGCGAACCGGTCACCGTCCCCAATCGGGATGGTGAGCTGAGCACCCCCTCGGTGGTGATGTTCGACGGCGATCATGTGATCGTCGGGACCGAGGCGCTGCGGAATTCAATCCGCTATCCCGAGCGCGTGGTGATGCACGCCAAACGGTTCATGGGAGACCCGCAGCAGCGCTGGTCGATTGCCGGGCGGTCGTTCAATCCGACCGACATCTCCACACACATTCTCAAGCAACTCCTCAGCGACGCTAAGGAGCGCATCGGCGCCATCGAACGGGCGGTGATTACCGTGCCCGCGCAGTTCAGCGACGTGCAGCGGCAAGCCACCGCTGAAGCCGGGCGACGGGCAGGCCTCAAGCAGGTCGACATCATCAACGAACCGGTCGCCGCGGCCTTGTGCTTCGTGCTGGGGACCGAAGGGATCTGGTTCACTGAACTGGCGACCGCGCAGACCATCATGGTCGTCGATCTCGGGGGCGGTACGTTCGATCTGTCGCTCGTGAAGTACGAAAAGAACTCCGTCAGCGTGAAGGCCAGCGGCGGCGACCTGCATCTGGGAGGCCTCGACTGGAACGCCACGCTGGAAAAGGCGATCGCCCGGCAGTTCCAGAAAGACTTCGGGGTCGATGTGCTGCGCGATCGCGAGAGCCGACAGGCGCTGGCCCTCGAAGTGGAGCAAGCCAAGCGGAGTCTCTCAGTGCGTCCGAAGGCGGCGCTCACGTGCCAGCATGCCGGGCATCGCAAGACCTACCAGGTGGAAGTGGAGCAGTTTGAGCGGATCTCCAGGCCGCTGGTCGATCGGATGACCGAATTGACCAAGGGGCTGCTCAAAGACAACAAAATGGGCTGGGCGCACGTGGACGTGGTGCTGACCACCGGTGGGGCCTCGCGGATGCCGATGGCGCGTGCGATGCTTAAGAACCTGAGCGGCCGCACGCTGAATACGTCGCTGTCGCCGGATCAGTCGATCGCCCACGGGGCGACGTATTACGCCGGGATGCTCATCACCAACAGCGGGTTCGCCAAGTCGATCTTGAACGACGCCGCCGCGTCGCGGCTGCGTCAGTTCAAGCAGCAGAGCGCCAACGCGCGGGCGCTGGGGATTCTGGTCCGCGACACCAAGAACGGGGGGCGGATTCCCCACTACTTACTGGCCGCCAATACGCAACTCCCCGCGGAGGCCAAGCAGACCGTCGGCACCGTGGTCGTCAACCAGAAACGGGCGCACCTGTCGATCGTGGAGAGCGGCACTGCGGCCGATGCGCAGTATGTCGAACTGGGCAATTGCCTGGTCGAACCGCTGCCGCCGGATCTGCCCGAAGGTTCCGAAATTGAGGTCACGATTCACTACGACGAGCAGGCGCGGGTGCATGTGGGCGCGAAGGTGCTGAAGACGGGCCAGGAAGCCCACACCGAGATCGTACGGCCGGAAAACCTGCTGGTCAGCACAATCAGCGAAAGCGAAGCCGACGACGACGTCGCCATGAAGGGGGAGGCCAAGCCCTCGGCCAAGCCGGTCTTCTCCCCGGTGACGATTTCGACCAGTCCGGAGCCGGAAGCCGAGTTTCGACCCGCCCCTTCCGATACGATTCCCGCCCCAAAGCCGCCGGCCAAACCCGCAACGGCGCCGACCACCAAACCGAAATCGAAAGCGGCTCCCGAATCTGATGACGACTTGAGCACGATGGACGGCCCCATCCCGCTGTGCAACGAGTGCGGAGAGGCCCTCGATTCCAAGGGGCGATGTTCGAAATGCACGGCCGGCCGGTCCGCGGCCGCGTCCCCCAACTCAGGAACGATCGCCGCACAACCGGCGAAGAAACCTGTGGGGAATCCGCCCCGTCCGAAGTCGGCGGTGGCCGTGCCGGCGACCCGCGCACGCGATCCGCGGACGGAAGATGAACTGCTCGATCTGGACGCTGGGCCGAAAGCCAAACGGCCGGGCAACGTCCCCACCGCCAAGCCAAAACCCGGCGCGCCGCCGGCGAAGAAACCGGACGAAGATCCCTTCGGCGAGGACGAATTCTTTCGGCTGATTCAGGACGAATAACGCCGTGTTCCAGGGACGAATGGGACGCAGCGTACAGCCGCTCATCACGCGGAGCGTGATGGCCACATTGTAGCCATCACGCTCCGCGTGATGAGCGAATGCTCACGCCCCGGCGACGCCAAGACGCTTCCCTCCCACCCAGACACCCGCAGCGAGGCACGCATGCGCATCGACCGCATCGATCTGTTTCACGTCGCCATGCCCCTGAAGTACCCCTGGCGGACGGCGTACGGGGAAGACGCCGCGGTTGAATCGGTCTTGTGCCGCATGGTCAGCGGCTCCCTCGAAGCCTGGGGGGAATCGTCCCCGCTCGCGGCGCCCTGTTACAGTCCCGAATGGGCCGGCGGGATCTTCGCGGTCTGTCGCGACTGGCTGGCCCCGGCGCTCTTGCATCAGGACGTTGCCTCGGGGGACGAACTGCAGCAGAAACTGGCGCTGTTCAAGGGGAATCCCTTTGCGAAGGCGGTGCTCGACACCGCGTGGTGGAGCCTCGAAGCGAAGCGGACGGGAACGCCGCTCCATCGACTCCTCGGCGGGACGCGTGACGCCATCGCCGTGGGCGCCGACTTCGGGGTGATGGATTCGATCCACGACTTGCTGGCGGCGGTGGGGGCTGCGGTCGACCGCCGTTTTCCGCGGGTCAAACTCAAGTTCCGACCGGGTTGGGATCGTGAGATGCTGGCCGCCGTCCGATCGGCCTTTCCTGCGATCCCCACGCACATCGACTGCAACAGCGGCTATCGGCTGGCCGATCGCGAACTGTTCGACTGGATCGACGAGCAGGGGCTGGCGATGATCGAACAGCCGCTGCGGCACGACGACCTCGTCGACCATGCCGAACTGCAGCGCCGGCTGCGGACGCCGGTCTGCCTCGATGAAAGCCTCGTCGGCATCCCGCACGCCAAGCAGGCGATTGCGCTGGGGGCCTGCCGGTATGCGAACATCAAGCCGGGGCGCGTCGGCGGGTTGACCATCGCCCGCGAGATGCACGACCTCTTCCAGGCCGCCGGAATTCCCTGCTGGGTGGGTGGAATGCTCGAAAGTGCGACCGGAGTCTGCCACTGCCTGGCGCTGGCGACGCTCGACAACTTTCGCTATCCCCCCGACATCTTTCCGACCGAGCGGTTCTATGTGGAAGACCTCGCCGATCCGCCGATCTTGCTGACGGAATCGGCGGACGGTCCGCCGCTGGTGCGCATTCCCGAGCAGTTGTCCGAACCCGTGGCGGCGCGACTGGAGAAGTTGACGAGGCAATCAGCGGTCGTGAAGTAGCAACCGCAGAAAGACGGCCAGCCTCAAAGAACGCGAAGAGGCGAGATCGTGGATCGGGCAGAGTCGAGGGCGTTGGCTCGCGTCCGCACATCACGCGGAGCGTGATGGCCACATTGTAGCCATCACGCTCCGCGTGATGTGCGGTCGGGCGCAGAGCGCGGAACGGGAGTCGGCTCTCAACGACATCGCCCGCGCCGCCAGTTCACGCTCAAGATCTGCCGGTACCTGCAAGTCTGATCGATAGCCGCGCGAGCCCCTCGCCGCAAAGAACGCAAAGAGTCGCAAGAAAAACTGATCAAGCGCCACGATCACGGTTGCCTCATTGATGTCTTTGCGCCCCTTTGCGATCTTCGCGGCGATTCCCGCCGGACTGATTCACAGCGTAATGATCGGGATGCCGGATCGGGCAGAGTCGAGGGCTTTGGCTCGCGTCGGCACATCACGCGGAGCGTCATGGCCACATTGTAGCCATCACGCTCCGCGTGATGTGCGGAGTGGCACACGGCGTCGGAGGCGAACAGGTCATTACGAAATCGACAGCGCCGCCGCCAGTTCGCGCTGCAGATCCTCCGGCGCTTCCAGACCGATCGACAGCCGTACCAGACCGTCGCCGATGCCGCAGGCGGCGCGTTCGGCCGCCGTCATAAACTTGTGCGATGTTACGGTGGGATAAGAGAGCGTACTGCGG
>JANRLN010000497.1:0-3250 GCA_033762515.1 Planctomycetaceae bacterium | reverse complement strand
GTGCGGACCTGCGTATCGTAAACATTGCCAACCATGTACCCGCAGCCGGGCAGCAGCGTCAGCATGGCCAAGAGTCCAGAGCCGAGAGTCGAGAGTCTAGAGCCAGACCGAGAGCCGTCGAGCCTGGTTTGGCTCTCGGCTCTCGACTCTCGACTCTCGACTCGACACGTTTCGGTCATACCGGTCCCTAAGGTTCGGCCGTTCCCGCGGGTTCTGCTTCCGATTCTTCCTCAATGATCGGCTTGGCATCGCGCGTCGGCCGCAGCATGCGCGGCAGCGAGAACCGTGACCGGGGCCGCGCCGCTTCGACCGTGGGTTCTTCCCCCGAAACTGTTTCTTCGGGAGGCATCAGTTCGCCCGGCGACTCCGGCGCCAGTTCGGGTACCTCCTCGTCACCACCCCACGGGAAGAACCGCCGCGGAGCGCTCCGGGGAGCCTCCTCGGTCCCTTCCTCCAGGGGACGCATCTCCTCTTCGCCCTCTTCTTCGCCTTCTGCCGGCGCGTCGCGGCGGAAGGGATTCCCCAGCCGACGCGGAGCGTTCGGCTCAGGCGCCGGCTGCGCCGCCATTCGTTCTTCGCGGATGTTTGAGGGCACATTCATCAAGGGCGCCTTAGGGCGGCCGAACGTCTGGCGGTACTTCGGCTGGTCCGGCTGCGGATCGAGCAGCTTGCCGCCGGAGACGTATTCGGGACCAAGCTCCTTGAGGCGATCGCGGGCCATCTGGGCGTAGGGCGAGTTCGGGAACCGCTGGATCACCAGGTGGCAGTAAACCGCCTGGGCTCGGGGATTGTTCTTGCGTTCGTAGAAGACCACCTGTTCCCACTCGCGGGCCGCTTTGGCGAGTTCGATCTTCGCCAGTTCCGCCTCGACGCGCTGGCGGTCTTCCAGATTCGGATAGAGCCGCAGGATGCTCTCTTTGAGCTGCTCGGCGTCTTCCAGCGACTTGCTGTCGTAATCGGGACCTTCGTACGACATCAGCTTCACGTGAGACCCGAGGACGAAGGCGTTCTGCACGTGCGGACTGTTAGGGTACTCTTCCCGCAGCAGCGTGTAGTGACGGTCGGCCTCGATGAAGTTCCCCGACCGGGCGTAGTGGCTGGCGGCGAGCATCAGGGCGTCGTCGGCGAGTGGTCCGGTGGGGTCGTTCAGCCAGATGAGCCGCAACGCGCCGACGCCGTTCCCTTCCGGGTCGAACAACGGCCGTGCGGGGTCGGTGAGATTCGGCCAGAAGGCCACGGCGCCCCCCTTCTTTTCCACGGGCGCCGGGGGGGGCAGTTTGTCGCCGAAGTCGTCGTAGTTGACCTGCTCCACTTCGCCGACGTCGGCGGCTTCGGGGAAGTCGAGCCAGTTGCGGGCGATTTCGAACAGCCGCTTGGAGACGTCGTCCAGATGCCGGGTTGACGGATAGTCGCGCAGCAGCTCGGAATAATTGTCCTGGGCGCGGGCGTAATAGCCCAGGTTGTACTGCGACTCGGCCTCCATAAAGAGGGCGTCCTCGCGAATCTCGCTCTTTTTGTACTTGCGGGCCACTTTCTTGAAGGCGGCGGCCGCCTTGTCGTACTCCTCGGCCTCGTAGAGTTCCTCGGCGGCGAGATACTCCTCGGTCCCGGCGATCGGTTTCAGCGACCCGTTGCCTGCGGCGTAGTCTTCCAGTTCCTTCTTGCGGAAGAAGTTCCGCAGGCCGCGCTCGGTGGGACCCTGCACGTTGTCGATGGTCGTCTCGCGACCGCCGAGCAGGCTCGATTTTTCCCAGGGGGTCACACAGCCGCTGGCGACGAGCGCCAGGCCGAGCAGACCCGCAGTCCACCCGCGGGCAGCGGGGGGCCGGAGTGTGCAACGGGGGTTACCGGGGGGCGTGGGGGTCATCCGTGACCTTTATCGCCGCAGGGAGCGGCGCGGCATCGTGGTTCAGGGGGAATCAGAGATTCGGTCGAGACGACAGTGCACCATCAGGTCAGATAGCTGAGCAATTTCGGTCGGCGTCCCAGCCCATGCGAAATTGCCGTCGTCGTCACGCGCCTCATCTCCTTGTATTGCTGCGGCGACAGTTCCAGGCGTCGCCAGGCCTGTTCCCCCGGCCCGGCCAGCAACCGCAACGCGGCCGCCGACCCGGCATGAATCGACATCTGGCTGTAATCTTCCCGTTGGCATGCGGGACAGATCAGCCCCCCCTGAGAAACCCAAAACCCGAACACGAGTCCTTCCGTCAACGGCGCTCCGCACCCGGCACAATTGTCGAAATCGGGGAGTTGCCCGATTTCCCGCAGCAGCACCAACTCGAACCGCAACAACGCCCGCTTGACCATGTCGCTGTAGCCGAACGCTGCGAGAGCCTCGAGCGCGGCCTGATACAGTTCCCCATGCGGGTCGTAATCTTCCGTCAACCCCAGCAGCAATTCGGCCACGTAGTAGCCGGCATACAGACACGTCAGGTCCTTGTCCGCGGGCCGAAACCGTCCTAGTAACTGCGCTTCGGTCAGCAGATCGAGACCTGACGAGGCTTTGCGGAGGAACACTACCCGGCAATTTGCGAGGAGGTCAAGAGCAGACTCGAAGGGGCCTTTCAGCCGTCGGCCCCCCTTCGCCAACGCCGAAATCTTGCCGAATTCCTGCGTAAACAGCACCACGATGCGGCTGGTCTCGCTGAAGTCGGTGACGCGCAAAATCAGACCGTCGGTCTTCTCGGCAGACATGATTCGGCAGATGTTACCACATGCACCAACGAAAGAAGCCCAGGGATCGCGATCCCTGGGCTTCGGATGTCACGCGAACACTCCTGCGCTGCACTTCTTAGAAGATGTCCAGCACGAAGTGATGGCCCATGTGGTACGGGCGTTCGGTCGGATAGAAGTTGTACCAGTCCTTGTTGTAGACCGGAATCTGCCGGCTCTGCGGATACCGGTGATACAGGTTGTTGAATTCCTGCGGCGCCTGGAAGTTGTGCGGATAGTAAACGTACGGATAGTAGTAGAAACGATTCCAGTCGCTGGGCTGACCTTCGCCCGCGGCGTTCGCCGTACTTCCCGCGGCGAAGATCGCCACACACACCAGCGCAGCTTGCAGCGCCCACTTCATCGCAGTTCTCCTGAATTCACTGGATTACGGAACCCGCGCCGTCCCGGCAAACTCCGGCAACGGACGCTCCGTTCCGGCCCCGGTTCCGGTCGTACTCGACTCCTTTCATCGGCCGCCGCACGACCCGCACCACAGTCAACTTCCGCAGAATCGGCACAGGCGGAAAGGTTGAGG
>JANRLN010000496.1:0-2440 GCA_033762515.1 Planctomycetaceae bacterium | reverse complement strand
ATCGGCGTTCCCAACCAGCATGTTCGAGGGGAGCGTCGAATGCGTCGGCTGCCATAAGGAGGTGGGGGGCACCGTGAGGACCGGGCGAGTCGCGGCTGGAATTACCGTCGCGCTCTCGACTCCCGGTAGGGAGGGCATCCCGGTGCTGCCGGAACTCGTTGGCATACCTTGAGTTCCACCGGCTGGCAGAATCTGGGGTGCTGCTGGAATCGGAGTCGGCGAAGTCGCGGGAATTGGCGTCAGCGTCGGAGATGAACTGGGGACAGCATTCCACCCCGGAGGTACGGGCTGCCATTGGTTCGACGGATAGGTCGTCATCATCGAACCCGACGGCGGGAAGCCGGGCAGCGGCATTCCATTCATCGAGCCCGGCCCAGCCATCATCATGTTTCCGCCGCCAAACAGGGGCGACCCCATGGCCAGAGCGACGTTGCTCGCCGCCGGCGAAGCCATGCCCGGGCCGATCATGGGTGATCCGCCCGGTCCAGGAGCCAGAGTCGCCAAGCGAGATTGAACTTCCGGCTGGTTGAAATTCATCGCCAGAGACTGCTGATACAAAGCCGTGGCTCGCATCGGCTCGCCGGCGTCCTGGTAGACCTGGCCCAGATTGGCGATCGCGGTGCTGTTGTTGGGATCAATCTGCAACGCCTGACGCAGGGATTGTTCGGCGCCGGGGATGTTCCCCGTTTCCCGCTGCATCCAGGCGAGTTCCACGTGGGCATTGGGGTTGTAGGGTTGAGTTCCGGCCCACGTGGTGAGCAGTGCCTCAGCCTCGGGTTGACGACCGGTGTCGATCATCAGCTTGGCCAGCGAATGATACGTCGGCTGGTGGGCGCCGTTGACCGTCAGGTTGTGACGCAGAATCCGCTCGGCCTGGGCATTGTCGCCCGACTTCTGCAGCGACATCGCCAGGTTATGGCGGTAGTCGGCGTTCCAGGGGTCCAGGGCGACCGCTTGCTGGAACTCGTGGCGGGCCATGGCGTAGTTGCCACTCTGGTAATAGCCCATGCCCGAGTTGTTCATGACCCAGCCGCCGGTGGCCCCGCAGCCGACAAAGGTCGACATGACCAGCAGGCCGAACACCAGGCTCAGCCTTCGACATCGAATGCCGGAAGATGCACGCATGCGCACTCGCTCCTCAGACCGTAGGGCCGCCCGACCCGCTCACCTGCGGAAAAGTCGGTGCAAGCCCCCGGAAATCGCTTGTCTGAAAGGGGTTGTCTCGGGGAGATGTGGGGCGAACGTTAACGCCGATTCGCGAACGCGGGCAAGCGAAGTTGAGGCGGAACCGGCGTTTTCAGAACGAATCCCGACATTCCGCGACCGCCGCGCTTCGACTCAGGCAAATTCTGCCGCGATCTCGGACGTCTTGAACGACGGGCATCACTTGGCGGGCGGCGTTTCCGCCTTGCCGACCAGGATTTTCGGCGGCTCCTTGCACCGCAGACTTTTCAGCGAGAACCCGTCGTAGCCCTGTTCCTGAAGGTCGGCGACCAGGTCATCAATGTAACCGTGGAGGACCCCCACCCGTTCGGCTCCGGTCGCACGAATCGTCGCCCAGATTTCACTGTGGTCGGCATGGTCTGAGATCGCGAATCCCTGACCCACGCGGCGCTGCTTGGGACCATCCGGGAGCAGCATCCAGCCCGACACGAACGCGGTCGAATAGTGTCCATAAAACGGACAGGGTTGCTGCCAGCGGGCTGACGGCGGCAAGAGGAGCAGCGACTGCGACCAGTGCTTGGCAAGGTTCATCCGGTCGAAGTCGGTGTGCTCTGGAAACTCCACGCCTGCCGAGACGTAGAACTTGTTGATGTCCCGAATCTGCGGATGGACTCCGATGGGTCCGATGGACCCATCCAATTCGGCCAGGACCCGTTGCGCCTTGCCGAGCGAATAGGCGTACAGAAAACTCGCTTTGCCCGCCGTCTGGTTGCAGCGCCACCAGGTGTGGATGTCGCCCATCACCTGCGCCGGATCGGGCCAGCGAAAGAAGGGATGTCCGAAGGTCGATTCAGTGACGAGCGTCTGGCAGCGGACCGGCTCAAACGGGGCGCACGTCCGGTCGACCGCTGTTCGATAGTCCCCGGTGGCGACCCAGACTTCTCCGGCATGTTCCACGCGAACTTGCGCGGAGCCCAGCACATGACCCGCCGGGTGCAACGAGACGCGGACACTCCCCAGGGAGATCTCGGCTCCGTAGGGAAGTGTCTCAATGACCGCACGGGGACCGAGTCGCGACGCGACGATCTCCGCTCCAGGGGCCGCCGTCAGATACCGTTGGCAGCCGCGCGTCAGATGATCAGCATGTCCGTGCGTGATCACCGCCCGCGCCACCGCGGCACAGGGATCGATGTGAAACCCCCCGGCTTCACAATACAAACCGGCGGCCGTCATGCGGAGGAGCAAGGAGGATTGTCCGTTGTCGGTGGTCCGTTGT
>JANRLN010000495.1:0-3577 GCA_033762515.1 Planctomycetaceae bacterium | reverse complement strand
ACGGAGTATGCGCGACATTCCCTCAGCCGGGCGATCTGCCAGCAGTACCGCGACAGCCAGCGGGTGCTGCACGTGGTGACACTCGAACCGGCCCTGGAGGACGTGCTCGCGCAGGGCTTCGACTTCAGCGAACGAGGGTTGATCATCAAGCTCTCGCCGCAGGTCTCCGAAGCGGTCACCAACGAACTTTCGAAGCAACTCCAGAAACTCGTCAAGGCCGGCAAGCCGCCGGTGGTGCTGTGCAGTCCGCAAATTCGGGCGGGACTCCGGCAAATCACGCACGCCCAATTGCCGAAACTGGCCGTGCTGAGCCTCAATGAAATCACACGCGATACGGCGGTCGAACCGCACGGTTCGGTGCCGCTGAACATCCTGCGGGCCTCACCGGCGAATCGCCCAGTCTTGCAAGGAGCGGGGACATGACCACGGATGTACGCACCTTTCGTGCGGCAAACATGCAGGCCGCCCTCGACATCGTCCGTCGGGAAATGGGTCAGGATGCTGTGATCCTGCACACGCGGCAGATCGACAAGCGCGGATTGCTGCCCTTCTTCCGTTCCAAACCGGAAGTGGAAATCACTGCGGGCATCGGCGCTCAAATTCGTCCGACCAAGGCGAACTCGGGGACGATTGCGGCGGCATCCGTCACGAGGAAGACTGTCTCCAACAACGACTTAGCCCCCCCGCCGCCGCTGTTGTCCAGCCGAGTCGACGCCGAGATCGAACCAGCTTCTGCATCTTCCGCGGGCTCTGCTCGCACATCCCACGAGCGTCCCGGGAACACTGTCACGCCGCCGCGCTGGTCACCGCACGATGTGATCGTAGACATCCCCTTGCCTGGTCGAACTGCAACTGCCCCTGCAGGGAGCATGTCGCGGCGTAACGACGCTCAGAAATTCACGGTGAGTCGATCGACGCCCGCCGCCACGCCGCGACCCACGCCGATTCCCGAGACGTTGGCCGCCCGCAGCCGGCATCTGGCGACAACGCCCGACACCCCCGATTCTCAGGCAATTCATCAACGGTTGGACACGCTCCAGCGAATGATTCTGGAACTCGGCCGTGAACGGGCCGGAGCTTCGCTCCACGACATTCCCACCGAGCTGTTCCAGGTCTACACCCAACTCCTCGACAATGAGGTGGATGAAGACCTGGCTCGCGAAATGGTTCTGAAGGCGAAGGAACACGCCACCAAAGGACAACTGGCCAATCCCGCGGCGACGCAGTCACTACTGACCGGTCTCGTAGAACAGGAGTTGCGCGTCGGGTCGCCCCTCACGGCAACACGTGGTCGGCGGCGGGTGGTAGCCCTCGTCGGTCCCACCGGTGTCGGCAAGACGACGACGTTGGCCAAACTGGCGGCGAATCTACGGTTGCGCGAGGGTCTGAAGGTGGGGCTGATCACCGTCGACACCTACCGCATCGCCGCCGTCGAACAATTGAAGACCTACGCCGAATTGATCGATCTGCCGATGAAGATCGTTTCATCGCCGACGGAGATGCGCCATGCTCTCGACGAGTTGACCGGGCTCGACCTCGTCCTGATCGATACCGCGGGTCGCAGCCCGCGCGACGAGATCAAGATCCACGAACTCAAAGAATGCCTCGATGCGGCTCAGGCGGACGAGGTGCATCTGGTTCTCAGTCTGGCCTCCGGACTTCCGGCGTTGGAATCGGTAGCGGCGAGTTTCAAGTCGGTTGGGGTCAGCTCGCTGATCCTGACGAAACTCGACGAAGCCACTGGGGCCGGACTGCTGCTGCAGATCGCCCGTCAGGTCCGGATGCCCGTCAGCTATTTGACGACTGGTCAGAATGTTCCGGACGACATTGAGCCGGCCCATCGCACACGGATGGCGCGGCTCGTGCTGGGGTTGGATCGAATTGGCTGAGGAGCAGACAGGCAATACGGGTACGTGTGAAGGCACAACGAAAGCTACGAGTTTCGTGGCACGTCCTCGAACATTGTGATCGCCGACTGACATCCATTGTGGTTCCTCGATCAAGTCACTCATTGACACTCCTGAGGTAGAACTCGGACATGTTGCCGACGGAATTGCGAGCCTGGTCTCCGCGTTCGATTGAGACGATGCCACCAGATCAGGCACGAGGCCTGCGTACGCTGCTGGAAGAGCGGTCGCACGGACTGAGCACGAGCGCCCGTGGCTCCAGCCCCGCCTGTCGCACGTTGGCGATCACCAGTGGCAAGGGGGGAGTGGGCAAGAGCGTGATTGCCGTCAACCTGGCTGTTGCGCTGGCGCAACTCGGACTGCGGGTTTGCCTCCTGGATGGCAATTTGGGGGTGGGTAACGTCGACCTGTTGTGCGGATTGAACGGCTATTGGAATCTGTCGCATGTTGTCACCGGCGCCCGGCAGATGGCGGATATCTGCCTTGATGGACCGGCCGGCGTGCGCGTGGTCCCGGGGGCCAGCGGGATCGTGGATATCGCGGATTGTCCGCCGGCCACTCAGGGCCAACTGCTGGAGCAATTTCAACTCCTGGAAGCGGAACACGACATTCTGCTGATCGACACCGGCAGCGGCATTCATCGGCTGGTGCGCCAATTCGCCCTCGCGGCCGATCAGGTGCTCATCGTGACGACTCCCGAGCCAACGTCGATCGCCGATGCCTATGCGACGATCAAGGCGGTCAACTCCCCCCAGGGTCCGGAATTGAGCGTGGTCGTTAATCAGTCCACGGAAGCTCAGGCGGAACGAATTCTTGAACGGATCCACGCGACAGCGCGGACCTTCCTGCGGACCGGATTGTCGCTTGGCTCAGGAATTCCCCACGACCCGGCGGTGCCTAAGTCCGTGCTGGCGCGACGTCCATTCATCGAACTGGCGCCGACGTGTCTGGCGTCGCGGGCTGTGATCCGATTGGCCGAGAAACTGGCGGGACAGCCACAGGTCTTTTCGCACAAGGGGTTCTTTGCGCGGCTGTGGCCGAAGTTTGAACACCGTGCGGCCTAAGCATCTGAGGGAACAACGGCTTCTTCAGTCGATTCGGGAATTGCGTGTAAGAATGTTGAATATGGAATTCAATCCGTTGAATGCGAGATTTGCGCTACTTCTCCTCAATTTGTTTCAGGCGACGGTCGATAAAGTCTGCACGCGATTTCGTCGACTCCTGCGCACCCGATTGCCGAGGCGCCTCGGATGGGTGACAGCGGCGAGTCGACGGCTCTCGCGATTTAGGGACGAATCGTTTGGCTTCCGCTTTTGCTTGCCGACTCGGACTCCTGGCGTTTGCGGCCACCGCGCTGGATGCAGCGTGGTCGGGTACGGATCTGGCCGGGGGAATCTCGAGCGCGCTGGTGCGGCTGGCAGCTTTTTATGGTTTGGGGCTGGTGTGCGGCGCCATGGCCGGCTGGCTCGTTGAAGAACAGGCGCAACAAGAGTTCGAACGCTGGAAGGCCGCAGCAGACGCGCCAACTGCCGCGGCATCACGAGCCTGAGTCCTGCACGACGCAGGTCCCCGGTCTCATCCTGACAAGCTGCAGTAAGACGTAGGCTCACCACGGAGGGTCGGATGGTCATGACGGTCATCGAGGACATTGGCGAACTGTGGATCGCCTT
>JANRLN010000494.1:0-38066 GCA_033762515.1 Planctomycetaceae bacterium | reverse complement strand
GCGATACGACCGTCGTCATTGCGATCGAGGTAACGGAAGAACCGTTCCTCACGACTCTCGTCCTGTGACCAAGCCGCAGAAGTTGCCTGCGCCACCAAGGCCGCTGCAAACCCCGCCAACAGCCCAAAAGTTTGCCACGTCATGGCTGGGATCTCGCCGAAGGTAGAATCAACGCACGTCTGCTGTCTATTGAACCCCATGCATTTGTCGACGGACCCGCGGACGTGCTCGTCGAAAATCTGCGAAGACGCTGCTTGCTCCTATTGTACAGCATTTGCAAGAAGTTCGGCGAGCAGGGCAAGGGCGACGAAACCGCAGCGTTGGGGTCGGGGTTGAACCTACTGGAGACATCGTCCCGCTGGGGGGACGGAGTGATCGGTGACCGACGTCGAACGCTGATGATGTTGCGTAACAGTCGACTGGATATACAGATGCGCTATTGGAAATGGTGCGGATTCGGGTTGGTGCCGGCGCAGATTCTCTGCGTCTTTGTGCTCCCGGCGTTCGCGCAGCCTGCCGGTTTGTCGGCAGAGCCCAGCGGCGGACCTTCAAAATCCACGCTGGCGTCTCCAGGAGGCGAGGCTCCGGTCGTTTCTTTTGGTGCGGCTGGGCTGAAAGCCGAAACTCGCGGCGGCGAACCGACGCTGGCATTCAATTTCCGCTTCGCCCCCTGGGTGGATGTGCTCACCCTGTTCTCCGAGATTGCCGGTCTGACTCTGGATCTGAACGACACCCCCACGGGCACCTTCAACTATTACGATGATCATCAGTACACACCCACGGAGGCCCTAGATGTACTGAACGGATATCTTCTTCCCAAGGGGTATGTGCTTGTCCGTCGCGATCGATTCCTCGTCTGTCTCAACATTGATGACGGGATTCCGCCGAACCTCGTGCCGGTGATCACTGCCGAGGAGTTGCCGCATCGCGGCAAGAACGAACTGGTGAGTCTGGTGATTCCCCTTGACGGGGTGAAGGCTTCGGAAGTCAGCGGCGAGGTGGAAGAACTTCTCGGTCCGCAAGGCAAAGTCGCCTCGCTGAACAACACCAACTCGCTGGTGGTGATGGACGTCGGGTCGAACGTGCGCCGCGTTTACGAACTCCTGAAGGCCACCGCTTCGACGATGCGGGGGGAAACCGCCTTCAAGTCGATTCCCCTCAAGCACATCACTGCGGCCGACGCCGAACGGATGATTCGACGCCTCTTCGGCCTGAATCCCATGACGACCATCGGCGCCACCCCGACGGCGCCGACATTCCCGAGCTTCGGCGGAGGCTTCGGCGGGCCGTTCGGAGGTTTTGGCGGCGGGCCGCCGGGCTTCGGGGGCCCCCCCGGATTCGGTGGAGGCGACCGCGGCCGGGACGGAGATCGCGGAGACTCTCGTTCGTCCTCATCGTCCCGCACTTCCGGGACGACCCAGGTTCGTTCTCCCTACGCAGACAAGATCTGGGTCACGGCTGACACCCGCACCAATCACCTGCTCGTGACCGCCAGCGGCGACTTGTTGCGAGTCGTCGAGAACGCAGTGACGTCGCTCGACACCGGCAAAGACGCCAGCGGAAAGGACATCATCAATTCCGACAATCCGGTGACGATGAAGGCGTACAACGTGACGGGGAACGCCACTCAGATCGCGCAGACTCTGAGCATTTTGATTCCGGGACTCGCCATCACGGACGACCCGAGTTCCGGAAGGTTGTACATCCAGGCGACCGCGGATGAGCACGAGGAGATTTCCAGGCAACTGCAGGAAATCAGCGGCAATGGGACGAATTCGGTCGCCGTGATTCCGTTGTATCGCCTCGATCCCTTCGAAATCACCGGGACGCTGCGGAACATGTACGCCGCCGACGGTGCGCGGGCTCCCTCCATCGAAGCGGATGGTTCCGGTCGGCGGCTGCTGATTCGCGGCACACCGGAGCAGGTGTCGCAGGTGAAGGCACTGCTGGCGAGTCTGGGGGAGACCGGAGAAGCGCGCGGCGACCAGCCCTCAGGACGCGGTACGATGCGGACGTTACCGCTGATGGGACGCGACTCCGCGGAGTTCCTGCGAATGCTAGAGAGCGCCTGGCCGCAGACGGGGCCGAATCCGATTCGGATCGTCATCCCCTCGCAGTCGAGTCCGATTCGCGACCTGCGGGTGCCGTCCGAGAAGGGTTTGCTCGATCAACCCCTGGGTCCGACGTCGTCACGCGGCTCCGATCTCCGTTCTTCGCGACCGCCGGCGATTGAAAATCCGACTCCCGCTCGGGGCGTCAGTTTTCGCACGGCCCAGATGGAGACGGTCGAACCCGCGGTGGATGCGACATCGGCTCGAGCGGAGACGGCGTCCGAAGACGATGCGTTCTCGGAGTTTCTCAAGTCATTTCTCGAAGCGGAACCCGCCGCGGAGAATCCGGAGGCGGCGGATGGGGGGATGTCTGCAAAGTCGTCCGACAGTCCGGCGATCGGCGTCACGGTCCTCGGAGACGAACTGATGTTGACCTCCCCCGACACCGATGCGCTCGATCAAATGGAATCGATGATCGAGCAGTTGTACGCCCTGATGCCCGTGAAGACGAAATGGACAGTCTTCTACCTGCGCTCTGCAGACGCCACGGAAACGGCGCAGATGCTGGAACGCCTCTTTCCTCAGAGCAGTGTGACCACGTCCACGGCACAGAGCGACGGGATTCTGGGATCGCTCGCGGGAGGGATTTCGACGCTGGGCCGTGGGATGATGAACGTCACGGGGCTGAACTCGACGCTTGGATCTCAGACGCTGCGGATCGTCACCGACACGCGGGCGAACGCTTTGTTCGTCACGGGACCGGCGGCGACGATTGCGGATGTCGAACAAATGTTGCGGCTCCTGGACGCCACGGAACTGCCGACTTCGTTGCGTGATCGAGTGCCGCGGAGCATTCCGGTTCAGTTCGCCGATGTTGATGAGGTTGCCAGTATTGTGCAGAACCTCTACCAGCAGGAAATGACTCCCGCAGAACAGAATCCGCGCGGGGGCCAACAAGGGGGAGGAGGCCGCGGGGGGTTCAACCCGTTGGCGATGATGATGGGGGGCGGGCAGGGTCAAGGGCGTCCGGCGGAAGTGCAGTTGACGATCGGGGTCGATCGTCAGACCAGCCACCTGATCGTTTCCTGCAACGATTCCTTGTTCCAGCGGATTGAGGCGATGGTGCAGGAGTTGGATGAGCGGGCGTTTGCCGCCAAACCCGTGGTGCGGATCATGCCGCTGGCAACCGCCGACCCGATGGTGATCGCGGGAACATTGTCGTCGCTGATTCCGAAGGTGACGGTCAGCTCCACGCAATCCAGTCGCGCACAGCCTGGGCAGCCGAGCCAGCCCGGTCAGCCGGGGCGCAGCGGAGGGAACTCGAGTCCGGGAAGCCCCGGCGGGGACAATCCCCTGCAAAATCCCGCGGGTGCGGATTTCTTCCGTCAGATGATGGAAGAACGGGCGCGCTCACGGTTTGGGGGTGATGGTTCCCGCGGCCCCGGAGGCTTCGGTCCCGGTGGTTTTGGCGGCAACCGCGGTGGACCAGGAGGCGGCGGATTTCCCGGCGGTTCGCGCTAACATCGGTCCCCCAGCGCGTTACTGTAGACACGTGTGGGATAATTGCCGGTCGTTGAGACAGGGTGGAAGTGTGCCGGATGTGGTCCGGATCGCCCCCGCCTTGGGAGCTTCCACCCACCGGCCCCGCATCCCCAGAGATCTGGTTTGGTCGAAATCAACAATGAACGACTTCTATGGATATTGGTAACGTCCTCGTCCGTAACGGCGTTTTGACGCGCGAGCAGTTGCAGGCGGCTCTCCCGCTTGTGAACGGCACCCGGCTGGATCGCGCCCTCGTCGAACGAGGGGTGATCACCGAGGAGGCGGCGCTGCGCGCCTTCGCCGCCGAACTCGGCATGCGCTTCGTCGAGGTCAAGAAAGAGCAGATCGACCGGGAGCTGCTCATTCAATTCCCCACGACGGCCGTCTTCAAACATTCGATTCTGCCCCTTTCCCGGCACAACGGCAGCGTGGTGGTCGCCTGCAGCGACCCCTTCAACCTGGAAGCGCTGGAAGAACTGTCCGCCGTCAGCGGCTTCCATCTCGAACCGGTCCTGGCCAGCCGCGTCGACGTCATCGAGATGATCAAGGACCATCTCGGAGTGGGGGGCGATACCCTCAACGAACTCGTTGCGCAACGGGCCGCCGACGGCATCGAACTGCTCGGCGACGACATCCGCGACGACAGCGACATGGAGCAGATGGCGGAGGCCGCCTCGGTCATCCGCCTCGTGAACGAGCTCCTGGTCGAGGCCTGCGAGCAGGGGGCCAGCGATGTGCACATCGAACCCCAGGAACACGGGCTGATCATTCGCTACCGCGTCGACGGCGTGCTCCGCATCCAGCCGGTGCCGCAATCCATCGCGAGTTTCTTTGCCGCGATCGTCACGCGACTGAAGATCATGTCGCACTTGAACATCGCCGAGAAGCGGATTCCGCAGGACGGTCGCATCAAGCTGAAGGTCTCCGGCCGTGAGATCGACGTCCGTGTGTCGATCATCCCCATGATCTATGGCGAAGGGGTGGTGCTGCGTCTCCTGGACAAGGGACGCATGGTCTTCAATCTTGCCAACGTGGGGATGCCTCCCGAGTTGGCGAAGACGTTCCATGAACTGATCGGCCTGCCCCACGGCATCGTGCTGGTGACGGGACCCACCGGCTCGGGCAAGAGCACCACGCTGTACAGTGCGCTCAACGAAATCAAAGACCCGTCGATCAAGATCATCACCGTTGAAGACCCCGTCGAATACCAGATGGGGGGGATCAGCCAGATTCAGGTGCAAACGAAAGTGGGCCTCACGTTTGCTGCCGGTCTGCGAAGCATCCTGCGGCATGACCCGGACGTGATTCTGATTGGGGAAATCCGCGACGGTGAAACTGCGCAGAGCGCGATTCAGGCGTCGCTGACCGGCCACCTGGTCTTCAGCACGCTGCACACCAACGACGCTCCCGGCTCCTTCACGCGACTGGTTGACATGGGGGTTGAGCCCTACCTGGTCGCGAGCACCGTCGAAGGGGTGCTCGCGTAGCGACTCGTCCGCGTGCTCTGTAAGAAGTGCAAGCAGAAGTACGTTCCCGAGGCAGGCTCGCTGCCGTCCGACTTTCCCGATCAGCAGCCGGAGTTCCTGTATCGCCCGGTTGGCTGCCGCGAATGCCGCGAAACCGGCTACGCCGGCCGGCAGGCGATCTTCGAACTCCTTCGGACCGACCCCGTTATCGGCAAGCTCTGCGTCAACCGCGCCAGTTCTGGAGAAATCCGCGAATACGCTCTTAGTAAAGGGATGCTGACGCTGCGCCAATCGGGCTTCTCTCGGGTCCAGGAAGGCATGACGAGTCTTGAGGAAGTCCTCCGCATCACAAAAATGGATGTGAGTTGAGTTGGCTGCGCGATCCACATCAACCCAGGAACCGTTCTCCGTCCCTCAACCCTGAACCATCAACCCTCAACCTTCCCCTATGCCCGACTTCACCTACATTGCCCGCGAACTCTCCGGCCAGCAGACCTCTGGTGTGCTGACGGCGGGGACGGAGCGCGAAGCTGTGGGGCAGTTGGCGGCGCGAAACCTGTTTCCGCTGGAGCTGCGCGTTGCTGAAGCACATAAGGCGCAGCAGGCGCGGAAGGCCCGGCGGGTCAGTGGTCGCGTTCTGGCGAATTTCTATTCGCAACTTGCGGACTTGCTCCGTGCCGGCGTCCCTCTGTTGAGGTCGATCAATCTGCTCGAGCGGCAGACCCGGAATTCGACGCTCAAGACCGTGGTGCAGGACATCCGTGACGATGTTGCCGACGGCACCCGTCTGGCCGAAGCGCTCCGCAAGCATCCCGTGGTTTTTTCCGACCTCGCGGTCAGCATGATTCGCGCGGGGGAGGAGGGGAGCTTTCTGGAAGACTCGCTGGCGCGCATTGCCACATTCACCGAGCATCAGGAAGAGCTGAAGGGGCGCGTCGTCGGAGCAATGATCTATCCGGCGATCCTGGTGGTGCTGGGGGCCGTGGTCGTCTCCGCGATGATGGTCTACTTCGTTCCCCAGTTCGAGCCGACGTTTGCTTCGCTGCGAGAAGCAGGGCAGCTCCCGTGGGCGACGACGGCCCTCGTCGGCATGAGCGATCTGCTGCGGAACTACGGGATGCTCATCGTCTTGGCCGTGGTTGCCGGAGGCTATGCGCTGTCCCGGTCGCTGCAGACGGACGAAGGACGCCGCCAGTTTGACCTGTTCCAACTGAAGATGTACGGCATCGGTCAGGTGACGCGGAGCCTGGGAATCGCGCGGTTCTGCCGCGTGCTGGGAACTTTGCTGCACAACGGCGTACCGTTGCTGGCGTCGTTGCGAATCGCCAAAGACGCCACGGGCAATCGCGTCCTGAGCGGGGCGATCGGCGAGGCTGCCGAACACGTTTCCGCAGGGAAGTCTCTCGCGCAACCTCTGGCCGAGTGTCGCCAGTTTCCGGCGGATGTGATTGAAATGATCGCCGTCGGCGAAGAGGCCAACAATTTGGAACAGGTGCTGATCAATATTGCGGATAAAATGGAGCGGACCACCAATCGTCAATTGGACATGGTGGTGCGGCTGCTGGAACCGGCGATGCTGGTGGTCATGGCGGGGGTGATCCTGTTCGTGGTCATTGCGCTCATGTTGCCGATTCTGAAGAGTTCGTCGATCGTGTGAGCGTCGGGTTTCGGGGATGCGGCTTCGCTGAGAAATGTATTAACAATTCGACGGGCGCTAAGGGGCGCATCGTCGAACGGTTGCGGTTTCGCGATTTCAACGGTTCGCGATCTTCATCAGAGGGGAATTGGATCATGTCTCGGTCACGTGCTCGGAAGCAGCGTCGCGGTTTTACGCTGGTGGAAGTGCTGCTGGTGTTGGCGATTCTGGGGGTCATCGCCGCGATGGTGGTGCCCAACCTGATTGGTTCGCAACAGAAGGCGAACATCCTGGCGACGCGGGGAAGCATCGCCGGTTTTGAGAACGCCGTTGAGCAATATGCCGTCGCCAACGCCGGGACCTTCCCGGAAGGAGCCCGTGAGGAAGTCGTCGCGATGCTGCTCCAACCAGGGCAAGACTCCGACGGCCGCGTAATCGCGCCTTATCTGGACAAGACGCCGCGCGACGCCTGGGATCAGCCGTTCTACTACGAATACCCCAACTCCAAGGTCCCCAACGCCACCAAGCCGGCGATCTGGTCTTCCGGTCCCAACAAGCAGAACGAAGACGGCGGCGGCGACGACATCAACAACTGGTCCGACGTCGGCAAGTGACCCGCGCTCGTGATCCGGGTTGCGGTCGGCTCCGTGAGGCCCCCATGTCTCGCTTGCGGTTTCGCGTTCCCAGAACCGGCTACACGCTCGTCGAGTTGCTCTTGGCGGTGGCGCTGCTGGCGATGTTGGCGGGGATCACGGTTCCTGCGGCCCTGCGGATGTACGCCGACTCCCGCCTTTCAGAGGTCGCCGAGCAGGTGCGGCTGCAGGTCGCGGGGACGCGCGTACGGGCCATTGAGAGCGGGCTGGTTTACCAGTTCCGCTATGAGCCCGACGGCCGAAGCTATTGCAGCGTCCCCTACGAGCGGGAGTTCGAAGGAAGCAATCCCAACGCCACCGGAACCGGCGCCACAACCGGAGTCGGACGCTTCACCCGCTTCGCCGGCGAACTCGCGGAAGGCTTTCAGTTCGCCGCGGCCGGCAACCCGGAAAACGCAATCGGCGGGCAGTTGTCTGAAGAAGTCTTCGGCGACCTCCCCAACGCCGACAAACTGTCCGGCGTCGACTGGTCGCCGCCGATTCTGTTCGTGGCGGACGGATCGGCGATCGACGCGGCCTTTGAAATCGTCGACAGCCGCGGCAAGCTCATGCTGCTCACCGTGCGAGGTCTCACGGGCGCCGCCGCGCTGGGACGCATGACCGAAAGGACGGAAAAATGAGTCGTCCTCGGGTTGGCTTCTCGCTCCTGGAAGTCGTCCTCGCCTTGTCGATTTTCTTCGGCGCCATTGCGGTTCTGTCGCAAGTCACCTGGAACGGCACGCGTGCCGCTGTGCAATCACAGCTCAAGGCACAGGCGCTGTTCCGTTGCGAGGCAAAGATGCAGGAAGTCGTGGCGGGCATCGAAGCTTTGTCCGACCAGTCCGACGTCCCGTTTGAGGACGACCCCGGCTGGGTCTGGTCGCTGACCGCCGCTGCGACCGATCTCTCAGGTTTGGTGCTGGTCGAAGTCACCGTCAGCCGCAACGGCGGCAGCGGGCTCAGTTCGGCGTCGCAAAAACTGCGGCGCTGGATGCGGGATCCGGAAGTTCTGATCCAGGCGGCCGAAGACCAGGCGGCTCTCGCGGCGGAATCGAGTTCTTCCAGCAGCTCCGGTTCTTCGTCCTCATCGGGGAGCACGCAGTGATGCGACAAGCGCATGCACGTTGCCAGCAGGCGGGGCAGTCGCGACGGGGTCTGTCGCTGCTGGAGATGCTGCTCGCCATTGGCTTGGGATTGTTGCTTGTCTCGGGAATCTACGCGGCCATCACGCAGTCGGCGCGGCAGACGGCGATCGGCCGGATCGAGATGGAGCGTCTACAGATCGCCCGTGCCGTTTTCCGCAAGATGGAACTTGATCTCCGGGCGGCGATGTTCGCGGCGGAGACAGCGACCAGCGACTCAGCCGGTTCGGTGCAGGAGGCGACGAGCACCTCGACGTCAGGAGAGTCCAGTAGTTCGGGGGGCGGGACCGCGGGAAATGCCGAGTCTGCGACGACGACCACGATTGAGAGCGAGCAGGAGGATGAGTGGACCGGCAGCCTGGGAATCCGGGGCAGCGCAAGCGAACTGTGGATCGACCTGTCGTACATCCGTCGCCAGATCGATTTTTCGATGACGGCCACAGCCGGCAGCGATCTCCAGACGGTGGCCTACTTTCTCTCGACCGCGAATTCGTCGCAGGGAGATTCCTCGGGTCAGGCGGCCGTCGGCGAAGGCCTGGTCCGCAGCCGGGGCGATCGATCGGTCTTGCGAACGCTCAACGCCTCCAGCGGGGACAGCATTCTGCCCGGGCCGATGGAATTGCTCGCCCCGGAGATTGAGCAGGTGGGCTTCCGCTTCTTTGATGGACTGACGTGGTACGAGGAATGGGACAGTTCCACCATCGGCGCGCTGCCGCGCGCGGTGGAGATCAGCATCGGATTTCGCGCGCCTTTCGACGACAAGGGGTATTTGGGAAATGCCGTGGTGAACGCGGCGACAAAGTCGTTCCGCATGGTTGTGGCGATTCCTGCAAGTGATCCGCTGGCGGCGGAGGAGGAACTGTGATGCGCAGGGGGGCAGTCGGCAATCGGTGCAGGAGTTTGGGAGTTCGGGAGTTCGGGAGTCATCAGACACCGATGGCCCGGCGATCCTGCCCAGTTGGCTTGCGCTTCTCCGCACTCCCCTGCTCCCGCACTCTCAAGCGGCATCCCAACCGACGCGGCACTCTGTTGGTCATCGTCCTCGTTGTCGTCGTCCTGTTGACGCTTGCGGCGGCGAATTACTCCGCCTGGATGACCACGGAGCTTGAAGCCACCTC
The DNA here is from genome assembly GCA_033762515.1 of Planctomycetaceae bacterium. Lineage (GTDB taxonomy): Bacteria > Planctomycetota > Planctomycetia > Planctomycetales > Planctomycetaceae > DSVQ01. Next base: position 28,479 of record JANRLN010000494.1, on the reverse strand, counting down.
CATCGCGGCTTCGGACGTGCAGGCGCGGATGCTCGCCGACTCGGGAGCCGACTACGTCGCCACGATCCTGGCCTCTCGCGGCGAGGTGGGAACCGAGAATCTGCAGCACAATCCGGGAATGTTTCTCGGCGTCGGCGTGGTCGACGGCGACAGCCCGCGTGCGCGCGGACGCTTCACGGTGATTGCGCCGGTCGAGCAGGACGAGACTTCCACGCAGGTGCGCTATGGATTGATGGATGAGTCGGCCAAGCTCAACCTCAATCTTCTCGACAAGCTGGCCCTGGAAGACGAGGAATCGCGCAATCTGCTGATGGGTCTCCCCGGGATGACGGAAGACATCGCCGATGCGATTCGCGACTGGATTGACGCCGACGACACTTCGCGTGAGAACGGCGCCGAGACCGACTACTACGAGTCGCAGTCGGTGCCGTACTCGGCCAAGAACGGCCCGTTGGAGACGATCGACGAACTTCTTCTGGTCCGCGACGTGACGCCGGAGTTGTTGTACGGCGAAGACGCCAATCGCAACGGCCTGCTGGACCCCAACGAGAATGACGGCGAAGCCTCTCCGCCGTTGGACAACGCTGACGGGGTGCTGCAACTTGGATGGGTTTCTTTCCTGACGACCGTCAGCAAGGAAGCCAACCTGCGGGCGGATGGGACCGCGAAGATCAACGTGAACAACGGCATTCTCAGCGACCTCTACGATCAACTGGAGGAAGAGTTCGACGAAGAAGTCGCCAAATTCATCGTCGCTTTCCGCATGGGGGGACCCAAAGACCAACCCCCGTCTGAGACCGACACCGATGCCACGGCCGCTTCATCCAGCACCAGGCAACAGCAGGAAGCGCAGCAGCAGCAACTCGTCCAGGGAGCCGCGACGGCGGTTGCCGGTGCCGTCTTGAATCCCGGCGGCAGCGTGACTCGCGGCGGCATGGACCTTGCCGCCGGCGCGAAGTACCAGATCAAGTCGCTGTGGGAATTGATCGACCCCAATACGTCGCGCACCGACGCAACGGTCAACGGAGCGAAAACGGAACTGAAGAGTCCCTGGTCCGCCGACGGTGGGGACTTGACGTCCCTCTTGCCGGAGATCATGGACAAGCTCTCGACGACGGGCGACACCTATCTGGAGGGCCGCATCAACATCAACCAGGCTCGCCGCGAGATCCTCATCGGACTGCCCGACATCACGGAGAATACGGTCTCGGGAATCCTCGCGGCCCAGTCGGTGGACGGCGAGCCATCCAGCGACGCCTTGGCTCAGCACGCGACCACAGGGTGGCTCTACACCGAAGGATTGGTCGACATCTGGGGGATGCGGGCGATCGACCCTTTCATTACGGCCCGAGGCAGCGTCTTCCGGGCGCAGATTCTCGGTTTTTTTGAGGGCGGGGGACCGGTCTCACGTCAGGAAATTGTTGTGGATACGACGAAGGTCCCGCCACGCATCGTGTTTCACCGTGATCTTGATGACCTCGGCCGCGGCTATACACGCACGCAGATTTTCCCGGCGCAGTAAGGGTTTGCATCCCTCCAGGGCGGGCCGTCCCTCGACGTTACGCCGCCGCAGTTTCCCGAGGGCACGCTAGTTCTGAGAACGACGGACGGTCAGCCGTCGTCTGGTGGCGATAGGCCCGCACCACGCGGCCGCGATCGATCAAAAACGTCCCCGCCAGTTGCAGTCCGTTTCCGACCATCTTGCCCACGCCGTATTTCAGGAAGGTCCCGCCGGAGAGTGCTCTCCAGATCACATACGGACCGGCGATCTGAGTCATCGTGCCCAGCGGAAGCTCGAAGGCCCGGTACAGACGGCGTTCCGGGTCGCTGATCTGCGGCACATCCGTCAGACCGAAACTGTCGAGGAGTTTCCGACCAGCTTCGAGCGAACTCATGTGAATCACGACGGGTTGAACCCCCGCTGCGCGAATTTGAGCGGCTTGTCGGTGCAAATCGTCCAGGGCTTCCCGGCAGAACGTACAGCCGGCATGGCGGATGAACACGGCCAGGACGGGTTGCGAGTGAGACAGGTCAAAGAGAGATTTCCCGGACTCGATCCGCGCCTGTTGCAGCTCGTGATCGAGAGATCCGATGAGCCCCCCCAACCGGCGGGCATCCTGTTCGCGAACGGCATGGACCAGAATGGCGGTGAACGGCAGCCACCAGACAATGTCATTCGTCAGGATCGTCAGTCCAGCGACCCAGGGGAATTCACCGTTCGTGGCGGCCCACGCAAAACCGATTGGACCAAAGAGCTTGCCCAGCAGGCCCACCAGCACGATCGGCCAATGGGTGACGGGATCGCGTGCCGCAATGGCGTAGCCCACCCCGTAGACGCCGACGATCATCCCGATGCACTGCACCAACGACGGATAGTTGGGCGGGGTCATTCCCGCGAGCATGAACAACTGCAGGGGGAAGAGGATCGCTGCGGCTCCCCACAACAGGTTGTACGCCGCAGCGCACCACAATACGGCGGGGATCCAACGGGGAGTCGTGGCGATTGACACGGCAGGCAACCTTGTTGTTCGACGGAAGGAGGTCCGTGACATACCGCGAAGAGCGAGGGCAGGTTAACGGGACCGCGCCATGATCATCGCGATGCCCCCGCGAAACGTCCACGCCCCGGTCCGCCACCAGTTGGTTCCCACCAGTGCGGAATGCTTCTCGGGGTCGAACCCGGACGACAGCTCTTCATGGAGGGGCACCTGAACCAGAAACGTCGACATCCAGATGGTCGCCAAAATTCCCAATCCCACCCACGGCCACGGATCGCGAGACCCCCGTGACGAAAACGCAAGAACAATCGCCGTCGCCAGTTCCGTCAGCATCAACGGCAGCACGACCAGCGTCGTTAAGTCTCGGTGTCGAGTCTCATAAGTGGAAAAGTCGGTCTGGGAGACCTGATCAAACAAGGGATAGTGAACGATCTGCACGAACCAGATCACTCCCACCATGCCCCACGTGGCGGCGAAGTGCCCCAGGCACAGCCAGGAAACGGGGCACACGGAGTTCATGCGAGGGTTCATAAGGGATTGTAGGCGAGCGTCCAAAGTGGGGCTCCGGCCTGAATGCAGGGAATCGTCAGTGACGAATGTCGGAACGACCATCATCGGGTCCGTTTGGACGACCGCGGAACTGTCGACGCCCGACTAATCCCATTCCCCTTCCAACCCCTCCACGTACGCAAACGCCTCTTCCAAAGTGCAGACCCGCGCGCCGGGTACGCGACCGTCGCGATCGCAGCGGGCGAGCAGCACGACGTCCTCGAAATCCTCCGAGCGTTTCAGCGCCCGCGGGCAATCACCCGTCACGAGATACTGCGACGCCACCGGGCGCTGTTCGATCAGGTAGCGGGTCCGGTCGGTAATCAATGTTCCCAGGGCATCGATCGCCGAAAGGACGGGGTGCCGGGGGTTAATCCCCCAACCGACGTCGTGCAGCAGACACGCCAGCAGAAACTCCTCGTCGTAGGGACGATCCAGACGGCCTAACTCGAACACCTGCATGCTGTGGTACAACGCATCCCCTTCGGGATGGATGTCCGACGGCCAAACGACGCGGGCCAACGGTTCCAGCAGCATCTGAAAGACGGCGAACGCATCGGGGTGCTCATCATCCGCGGGTTCATACGGGGCGGCAGGTTCGATCTCCAACTGCGTTCGAAGCTGCCCTGCGGTCCAGACTCCCGCACCGGTTGGCAACGGCTGCCCCGCCGCAAAGCCATGAATTTCACACGGGAATTGACCGTGCAATTGCAGCCGCCACTCGCCCCCGGTTGCCGGATCGATTTGATGCACGCGATGCGGATCAAATCCGCCCGCCGCCAGGCGCTCGCGAATTTCGTTCAATGCTCCCTGCACCGCAATCACTACCGCCGCACCGGCGGCGAGTTGAACGTCATCCGCACCATCCAACCACACGGCCGGGGATGGCTCCAGCGCGGTGAGGATCTGGCATGTCCAGTGTCGCACTTGAGCCCGCAGCATCGGGTCCCGTTCCGACGCCATCAATCCGCTCAAGGCGTACAACTGAACCTGGATTTCCTGGTTCGACGGCACTTCGTCGCGATGCAACCGCCGCCGCTTCAGCCACCGTGCTGCGCGTTTGCGGGCGGCTGAAAAGTCCTGCTCTTTGCCGCGCAACAACAACCGCGCCGCTTCAGCGGCAATCTGTTCGCGGATGGCGTCACGAGTCATGGAAAGGCGGCCTGACGGCCGGAACAAGGACGACGGGTGGCAAGCCCCCATTGTAACAGCCGAGCCGCAACATTGCTCGGAGCCGTCGAGACGCTGGAGCAACTTCGGGCGGTCGGGAGCGCTCGCATGTCCCAGTCGCGTACGGCGCCGCAACCGGAAGTGCGCCCCGTTACTCCACCGGTTGGATGCGGCCGTCGTGATACTGACGCAGCGCCGGACCCATGTGTTCCGGAGCGCGGGAGTAGGCCTTCACACACAACGGTTGATCATTGACGCAGCCGCGCAGCGTCAGAAATGAACCAGCCGCGGCCCCGGAAGCGACGTTCCAGCGGAATTCGTCGATCCGCGAAAAGCAAGAAGTCAAACCGGACAGATCAAGCTCGAAGCTATTCGAGCGCCATTGGCCGTCGTCTTTGCCGCCGACCATTTCCGTCGAACCGAGATAAAGTCGGGCTTCCCAGCCGGCGGCGGTCGGTTCGCAGTCGTAACCGACGCGACCAACTCCGGCGAGGGGCTCGAACCATGCCGCCGCCTGCTGAACAAAGTCGGCCAGCCAGGTGGGACGCGGGTCACGTTGCCCGCGTTGAGCCGCATGCTGTTCCACCTGTTTCAAAACGTGCTGGACCAACAAATGTGCGTGAGCCAAGGAAGTCCACTCCCACCATGCCTGTGTCGTTTGAGTCGCAAACGTAGCTATCGGGCGGAGGGGAGGTGGAAAGCTAGAGGAACCACGGGGAAAGGGAGCGAGGACGGAGTTGCCCAACCGCTTGTGTCACGCGGACGAGTCGGTCGCAAGAGACCGGCCCTGCGGACGCTACTCGTCCTGCGGACTCCGCGGTTGTCGCTGAAGATGTAATTCCTACAACGCCGAGGGCCGCAAGCTCTCAGTCGCTGAAATGAGAGCGTCTGCCATAAAGTTCTGTCAGAAAACGGGTTATGTTGTGGATTGCGCCGTTGGCTCATTCCGTTTCTGCCAATGGTGCGGATTTTGCTGCTTGTGACGACAGGCTGGCATGGATGCCGGTCACTCCCTTCGGATCTCCTAGCAGCGATCGTGACGCATGGATGCCTTGCAAGCCTGTCTGGTCGTCTTGTCCACTGCATTTCCCGCCGCGAACTGCACAACCCCCAATTTTGTGGTCACCGCCCCCACGGCCGAGTTTGCCGAACTCGTTGGTCAGGCGGCCGAGCACTACCGGCGCGAACTGGCGATGGAATGGCTCGGGAGCGAGATGCCCCGCTGGGCCAATCGATGCCCGATCTTCGTCAAAGTGGGAGAATACAGCGCCAGCGGAGCGACCTCGTTCAATTTCGATCAGGGGGAAGTCTTCGGTTGGAAGATGAACGTCACCGGGACCGCCGAGCGCATTCTGGATTCGGTGCTGCCGCATGAGGTCAACCACACCATCTTCGCCAGCCACTTTCGCCGACCCCTGCCGCGCTGGGCAGACGAAGGGGCGGCGTCCCTCATCGAACACGAATCGGAACGGATGCGGCTGAAAAAGATTCACGAGCAGGTGATGCGGACCACCCGCAAAATTCCGCTGCAGAAGCTGCTGCCGATGCGCGAGTACCCTGCGGAGACGCAGCAGGTGCTCACGCTGTACGCGGAAGGCTACTCGCTCGCCGACTTCCTGATTCAGCAGAGCAGCAAGTCGGACTATCTGCGGTTTCTGACGCGGGCGCACCAGACGAACTGGACGACCGCACTCAAGCAGACCTATGGTTACAACAGCATCGGCGACCTGGAGCGCGATCTCGATCAGTGGATCCTCGCCGGCAGTCCCGCGTTGAGTTCGCCGGATGGAAAACTGCTGGCGTTGTCGAATCAACCCGCGCGCCAAGCTCCGCCAACGATTCGCGCCCAGTCCGACGATCTGCCCATCCGCCTCGGCCCGCCGGCGGAATTCCCGTCGTCCGTCGACGCTGGCGAATTGCCCATGGTCGGCAACGTGTCCCGGGGGGGACGCTCGGGTCTGGAGTTCCCCTTGGCCGTGGTGCCTACGCCCGTCGATGGCCGAATTCCCCGGACCCGGCTCGTGCGGCCCGTGCAGGTTGTGACGTCCCTGGCCCCGTGACGCCGATTTCCGCCACCCATCGGCGCGGCTGGGGGAAGACGCTCGAATCTTGAAACGGATTCAACGCCCCAGCGGGTCGCGGCCCGCTCGTCGCGCCGCCTGCCGGAGCGCCTGTGCATCGCTGATCTCAGATGTGCGTCAGTCCGGCTCAGCCTTTGTTGCCATTCAGATTCGTGCGAGCTCCGTCTCGTCGACTGTCAAAGGGCTGGAAATCTCCAACAGATCCACTGCCGGTTGATGGTTGCAGAAGATCGTTGCCAGTCGGCCATAGGTTTGGCCCCCGACCGGCATGTGCAGGGCTTCGGCCAGCCCGGCGGCGGCGGTGAATTGCAGAATTGCCCCCAGGTCGATGTGCCGGAGAACATTGTGCGTGATCAGCACCCGGCCCAGCGGAATCTCTCCGGCGATGATCTCCCGCCGGACGGCGTCGGTTACGTACTGAAAGTGGAATCGAACGATCCCGAACTGCACAGGAACGTCGGTTCCGTGCTTGAGGAGCACAATCTTCCGGGCGTAGACGTCGCCGATTTCCCGGCACGCGAGGACGCGCACATCGACCGACGTACGGTGGTACTCTTCCATCGTCACCGTCATATGGTGATCGTGGACCAGCATCGATTTGTAAGGCTCGGGCGTGACTGCGGAGGGGATGTGCTCCACCCGCTGAAACAACGCCGGGCCGCCGGGGAACAGGTCGGTGAGGGAACGGAGTTCATCGTGCGGATTCACGCGGGGCTCCCCTGCATGGAACGATCGGCGCGCGCGAACCAATCACGAATCGACAAGCGAAATCCCGGCAGCAAATCTTCCCCGCTGAGTTCGTCGGCGTCACTGAGAATCCGGCAATCGTCCGGACTGTGAAAAACGCGGACGTTCCGGGACTCAGGATCGGCGTACCACACCAGCTTCACCCCCACCATGAAATACTCTTGAAGCTTTCGCTCCATTTCTCGCGGACGATTGGACTCGCTGAGCACTTCGACGGCGAGATCTGGAACCCATTCGGCAACGCGCGTCCGTCGTGCATCGGGCGGGGGCAAAGATTCATAGCGCACAAACGAGACATCGGGCAGCCGCACGAGTCGGGGCCTCAAGCGATGGGGCGCATTCTCACCCAAGACGAAACCAATGTCGCGATCCGTCAAATACGCTTCCAGGTAGATGGTCAAGGCGACCGCCAGCCGCGATTCGTACCATCCCATCGGTTTCTCCACCAGAACGCCGTCGATCAGTTCGCACAGGCATTTGTCGCGTTCGACGAGCAACAGAAGATCGGCTTCGTCGGCGGTGCCCGGCGGGGGGCGCATCAGTACGCGATCAGGCGGCACATCTCCGAGCTCATGCAGCAGATCAGCGAGAGTCTCGACCGCAATGACGACCGGGTCTGCAATGCTCATGTTGTCTCCGATGCTTGGGAACATCGCTTACGTGTACCGCACCGCTCGATGCTGCGGTTCAAAGTATTCGGTCAGCAGCGTGTCGACCTGCAACAGACCTTTGCGGGTCAGCACGACGGCGTCGTTCTCCACGCACAAATATCCCTTCGCCTGCTGATGGGAGAGCGCCTCGGCGAACTCAATCAAGGGGTCGACCCCGAATTTGTCGCGGAACGGCTGGGCGGGAACCCGGCCTTCCTTCATCTGCAGCACGAACTCGCGGATCAGGAGTTGATGCGGCGTCGGACGCAATGCTCGATTGATGGGCAGTTCGCCGGCTTCAACCGTCGTGAGGTAGTCGTCGATGCCGTCGAGATTCTGGTAGTGCACCCCCTGCATGTGGCCGAACGATGAGACGCCGACGGCGAGCAGATCGCAGCCGCGCCAGACGTTGTCGCGATAGACGAAGTGGTCGGCGGCAGGGTTTTTCACCAGCTCATTGCCGCTGGAGACGTGGTAACCGGCCCCTCCGAGCAGATCCATGGCTTCACTGACCCAGCGGCGCTTGGTGGACCAGTTCGCGACGGGGGACTCCGCGCCGTGCTCGCGCATGTCCTTGGAAATCAGTGTATTGAACGGGAGTTCCATCTGGTAGATCGTGACGTTGTCTGGATCCATGTCGCGCACCTTCTGCAGGCACTCGCGCCAGTTGGCGTCGGTCTCGCCGATCATTCCGGCGATGAGGTCGACATTCACCTGCGGGAAGCCGACCTGCTTGAGCCACTCATAGGCTCGGAAGATCTCGGGAGAAAGATGGGCGCGGCCGTTCTCCTCCAGAATCTGGTCGTTAAAGTTCTCGACTCCGAGCGAGACGCGGGTGATGCCGATATCGCGCAATGTCTCCACCTTGTCGAGACTCAGCGTACCGGGCTCGCATTCGAACGTGACCTCCTCGGCGTCATCCCAACTGACGGAGCGACTGAGGGAGTCGCGCAGGAAGCGCAACTGCTTCGAACTCAGGTAAGAGGGTGTTCCGCCGCCGAAGTAGACGAACTTCAGCTTGCGTCCCTGCAGGGCGGGGGAGTCCTTGAGGAGTTCCACTTCGCGTGCCAGCGCCTCAACGTAGCGTTCGATCGCTTTGGCGTTCTGGTTGGTGTAGACGCGGAAATAACAGAATTTGCAGCGCTTCCTGCAGAAAGGAATGTGCAGATACAGACCCAGCGGCGAACTGCGGTCGGGTTCCGACTCGAATGCCGTCCGGGCCTCGGCGACGTAGGCGCGGTCCCATAAGGAGAACGGCGGGTAGTTCGACACGAAGTAGCTGCCCACTTCCGTGACGTCGATGGTATCGAGAGACATCTGGCAGAATTCCTCGCGTCACCCAAGCTGCCAGCTTGCGGCAATTCGCAGGGTTCCTTCGTGGGCATCCGGGCATGCATGGCACGGGCTGGCAGTTTGTGCCATGGACGATTTCAGTTCGATGCGGTTGCCAGTTGCGGCTTGATTTCCAGATCGGTCACGAGCAAGAGATCGATCATGTTGATCGTGCTATGCGGCTGGCACATCACGACGGCTCGCCCATTCGGGACGGTCATGACGAACTCTCTGTGCAGCACGGGGATTTGCCGACCTTCCGCGAGATGCATGACGAACGGCAGAAACGGTTGGCGATCATGCGCCGCCTGTAGTTGTTCAATGGTCATGCTGACCCCTGAGATTTCGAGTCTTGACTTAGAGATTCTAACACAACCTCTGATGCGACCTGTTTTCTCGAAGCAAACAGCGTTTCAGAGACCGCACAACCGGTTGTGTTAAAGGTTCGTAATTTTCCAGGACTTGTCTACGCATCGGCCGCTTCGTGAAATCCGTTCCATCCGGAGGCTGACAGTGGTTTCAATTCCAAGTCGGCGACGAGCAACAAATCGATGATGTTCATTCTGTCGTCAGGCTGATAGACAACCATTGTTCGGCCGCTGGGGGCGTGCGCGATGAAGTCTCTGTGCATCACGGGGATTCCCCGTCCATCGGCCAAATGAATGACGAATGGCTGAAATGGTTGTTGCAGATAGAGCGCGCGAACTTGTTCAATGGTCACCTCTTCAATCCTCATTTCTTTCCGAAACAGAACACGCTCCCTTGCTTGCTTTCGTTGCCGATGACGAGCACTCCCTCGCCGATGGCCGGGCCGGCGGAGATCGCCTTACCGGTGTTGTGCTTCCAGCGGAGCTGCCCGTCGGCAAGCCCCAGTTCGTAAAGATTGCCGTCGCTCGACCCGATGAAGACGCGTTCGCCGACGATCGCCGGCGAGCTGTCGACCTTGGCCCGAGTGGGGAAGGTCCAGAGTCGCTTGCCGGTTTCACGATGGACCGCATGGACGGATTTGTCTCGGCTGCCGACGACGAGAACTTTGTCGGTCACAGCGGCTGAGGAATGGAACGGAAACTCTCCGCCGCCGGTCTGGTACCGCCATTGCACCGTCATCGTTTGCCAGTCGACCGCCACGACTTCGCTTGCGTAGGTGCCGACGTACAACGTGGTCCCCACCACCGACGGCGACGCGATCAGGTAGGTTTCCAGCGGCATTTCCGACTTCTGTTCGCCGGTCTCGATGTCGATCATCCGCAGATGTTCATCACAACCGGCAATGAACGTGTACTTCTCGGCGATCGCCGGGGCGCAGTGCACATAGCCTTCGGTCGCGTACTTCCAGGCGAGCGACCCGTCGGCGGCCTTCAAACAATAGAGATTGTTATCGTACGACCCGAACACCAGACGGTCTTTGTAGATGGAGGCCGAACTGTAGATTTCCGCGTCGGTCTTGAAGGTCCACTTCTGCTTGCCGGTCTGCCGATCGATGGCATGGAAGACGCCATCCTCATCTCCCAGATAAATGGCGTCGGCGGTCACGGTGGGGGACGACTTGAAGCCCGGAGCAAAAGAATTCTTCTCGACCTTCTCGACGGACTTGTAGGTCCAGACTCGCTGACCATTTGCGCGATCCAGACAGACGAGTTCGCCCGACAAACAGGGCACGTAGACGCGTTCACCGACGATTGCCGCCGTGGCGACAACCTGATCCCCCAGTTCGACCTGCCAGAGAAGTTCCAGTTGCTCCGGCAACGTTCCGGTCGCGACACCGGTCAGAGACCAGTTGCGACGAAACGATGGCCAACTCCCATCAGCACTGTGCGCCGGCTCTGCAGCCGTCGTCGAGAGACACAGGACCGGCAGCAGACTCAAGACGCAGATGGCGAATTGTCGAAAGCGCATGTGTATAAATCCTCGAGACTTTGCGCATCTACAGGTCGGGGATTGAACGTTCCGGTCCACTGTTTCGCGGCTTCGGCGGCCAGCACTGGCAGCGACTCCCGTGTGACTCCGCAGTCTGACAATCGGGTCGGAGACCCGGATTCCGCCACCCAACCGGCCAACAAGCCCGCCAGTCGATTGCCGGCCGACGAATCATCCGCCGAACAAAGCCCGACATCCGCGGCCAGTTGACCATACAGGGTTCCTACCACTGTCGAATTGTACCGCACCACGTGGGGCAGCATCAGGCCAATCGCGAGCCCATGAGTAATCTCGAAATGCGCCGTCAACGGGTTCGCCAGGGCATGCGCGGCGCCCAGCATGGAGTTCTCGATCGCGGCGCCCGCAAGGTGTGCGCCGAGGAGCATGGCTCCCCGCGCGCCGACGTTGCCGGGATCGCGCAGCACCCCGGGAAAACCTGCGGCCAGCAAACGCCAGGACCGTCGGCTGAAGAGCTGCGAGATCGGATTGCGCCGGGTGGTCACGTACGACTCCACCGCATGACTGATGGCGTCAATGCCCGTCGCCGCGGTGACTCCAGGCGGCATGCTGACCGTGAGATCGGGATCCAGGAGCGCCACGCGGCAGGCGGCTTTCTTGTCGCCGCAGGCCATCTTCATGTGGGTCTGGGCATCGGCGATCAGCGCGAACGACTGGGCCTCGCTGCCGGTGCCCGAGGTCGTGGGCACGGCGATCATCGGCAGCATCGGCTTGGTCGCCTTGCCGACTCCCCAGTAATCCTGCATCCGCCCGCCGTTGGTCAGGAGGAAATTGACCCCTTTCGCGCAGTCCATCGCGCTCCCTCCACCGACGGCGATCAGGAAATCGATGCCCCGTTCACGAGCGATGTCCAAGCCGAGGGCGACATCCGCGGTCGTGGGGTTCTGGTGCACATCGCGAAAAATCGTGATCTCAACCTGTGCAGCGCGCAGACTGGTCAGACAACGCTCGACGTGACCTGCCCGTTCGATCCCGGGATCGGTCACCAGCAGCACATGGGTCCCGCCGTTCTCTCGGGTGAGTTCGCCCAATCGATCGACGCACCCGCTGCCGAAAACAACCCGCGTGCGCGGGTCGTAGTCGAACGCCGGCAAAGCATCCGTGTCGGTGGGCGGGATGGCGGCGGTCATGGGCAGAAACTCTCATCAGGACTCCGAGGAACATGGTCCCCTCGGCACTGGCTTCCCGACACGAAGAAACCCGGCATCCACTGTCTGATACCGGGTTTCCGGGGACTTCCAACATAACTTTTTCAGATTCAGTCGGCATCGCCGGCGCTGGCACGCTCCGTGGGCTTGAAGCCCCCTTCCAGTTTGGCGCCCTGTTTGATCGCGAACAACGTCGACTTGTTGGTGATAAACAGCGTGTCGTTGGCAGCCACCGGCGTGCTGTAAATCGCGTTGATCATGCTGATCTCGCTCAAGATGTTCATCTTCTTCGAAAGTTCGAAGACCGTGATATCGCCGTCTTCATCCCCGATGAACACCTTGCCGTCGGCGATCAGCGGGGAACCCCACGAACCGGCGAACATGTCGTGCGTCCAGTAAACCGTCGGCTTGCCGGGGGCGCTCAACTTCTTCGCGTCGAGGCAGTGGACCAGCCCGCTGAAATCAGCGATGAACAGCAGATCGTCCTTGATGGCCGCGCTGCCGATGGTACGGTGCATGGTTTCTTCGAAGTCGAGCTTTTTATTTCCGTTGCGGTCGATCGCGTCGTAGTGCCACACCACGGCGCTGTTCGGATTCGGCACCGCCTTTTCCCCCTTCTTTTCATCCACCGCCTGGAGGCGACGCGGAGGCAGCTCCTTGCCGTCGGGACCAATCGCGAGCTCCAGGCTGATATCGCCGCGCTTGGTGGGATCGATGCAGTAGAGGTGACCGACTCCTTCGCCGTGTTCCGGATCCTCGCCCACTGCGGCGTAGACGTAGCCATCGTAGAAAATCGGGGTTCCGATGAAGTGGTTGCGGGTGGCTCGGCCCCCCAGCAGGTAGAGCGAGGTCTTGGGATTCCCGTCGAACTTCCACAGCATCTTCGGCTTGCCCGCGCCGTCGCCGGCGGGGTCGAAACTGTAGATCCAGCCGTCGCCGGAACCGAAGATGATCTGGGCCTGACCATCGGCCACGAAGTAGCACGGCGACGACCACTGGCCGTGCAGGACGTTGATGCCGGGGGTGCTGTCGGTCCAGAGCACTTTGCCGGTGTTTTTATCGAGACACAGATGGCTGGGTGCGTTGGGGGCGGGGATGTTGATGTGCGACTCGTCCACGCCGTTGCCCGTGTCGACGAACAAATAGTCCCCCATTGCGGTGACCGAGCAACTGCACATGTTGTGTTGCGAAACTCCCAGTTCGCCCATCATGTCGAGCCGCCAGATGACGTCGGCTTCGTACTTGTCGTCGCTGGGTTCCGCCTGGAAAGGTCCGTTGTTTTTGCCGTCGTGGAAGCCTTCCGCATCAAGGCAGGTGACTTCGCCGCGGCTGGTGACGTACCAGACGCGGGAGTCTTCGCAATAAACGGTGGCGCAAATTCCCTGTTGCGGCCAATCGTGGACGCGACCGGTGGGGAGCTTGGCGCTGGAGGCCTGCCACAGGAAGCTGCCGGTCTTCTCGTCAAAACAGACGAGGCAACCCAGGTCGACGTTGCTAGGGAACCGCTTGATGTAGCCGTACCCGTTGTTCGTGCCGACGTAGACTTTCCCATTGGCAATCACGGGATTGCCATAGGTCTGAGAACCGAGTTCGGCCGTCCATAACAGGTTCTCGCCCGAATCCAGATCCCAGGAATCCGGGATGTTCTTCACGGCGGGAGTGTTGTTGCGATAGGGAGTCCCTCCCCAGCTCGGCCAGTCGCCCGGCTGAACCTTCATCTTGGCGATGTGCTTGAAGGCCTCAGCGGAGGGGTCGAAGGCGAAAGCCGTTGAAAACGCCATCGTCCAACAACCAGCGATGGTTACCAGCGGACGCAGAATCCAGGCGTTCATGATAAGTCCTTGATGAGCGCACCTTGGGGGTGCTGCTGTGGTTCGGCAGCGTTTGATCGTGTCACGTCCTCGAACCTAAACCAGGTTCGCCTCGTCCAACAAGACCTTCAGGGGTAACTCAAAACCCGGCAGAAGGTCGCTCTGATATATTGCGTGCTCCGCTACAACTTGTAGGTCGCCGCCGCGACAACCGGTCATGTTGCCGCGGAACCGATTAATGATTCAGTATTCTCTCACGCCGATTGCCGCATAATCCTCGCGCTTGTTGACGAAATCCCGACGACGGTCGTGCGAGGAATCGGCGACAAACTCGACGGCAATCGTCGACACATCGATGTCGGGTCGAGCCCGGCAACCGAGTCCCGTCCAGATGGCGAAATTTCCGGCTCAATGGTGGTGAATGTCGTCGTCATTCCGTCGCTCGTGCCCGACCATCCGCAAACTGAAGACTGCTGCAACTCGACGATGGGCGCCTATTGCACTTCCGACAACGGCGTCACCACCACATTGTCGATAAAGATCTCGGCGTCCTTGGCGTTCCCGAACATGCCGGGGCTGCCGTTCACGTTCGCCGGGGAATCCGTCCATTCGATCGACCACGCCGACGGTTCGGCTTCGTCGCGTTTCCAGGCCTTGCCCTGCAGCCAGGCGGCAGGCGCCCCGTCCTTCTCGGTTGTCGTCACTCGGAACTTCATGCGATACCAGGTGTCGGCAGTCCAGGCGAACGGCTGGTCGTGATATTTCCGGTCATGCGGAATCCAGGAGTAGAGCTTCAACTGCTGGCTAGCGCCCATCATGTCGAAGCGATACCGCATGCAGGTCAGGCCGATGTCCGGCATCTTGGAATTCGGATCGGCCCCGGCGGCGACGATTTGCGCATCGGCGAACACGTCAGCCTGAATTTCGTAGTTCTTCGAGTCGGGATGTCCCAGCCAGCCCTGGCTGCGAGTCCCCTTGGGAATCGTGGTGATCTTGCACATCACACCATTACCGGCGACCTTGTAGTCGGGATTCTTCGGGACTTCGAGGCGGACGCCGATTTCGTCGTCACCGGTCCACTTCCAACCTTTGATGAGACCAATTTCCTGCAGTTTTGCCAAAGGGCCGTCCAGAACAGCCTTGGCCTGATCCTGCGACACGACCTGTTCGACGATGCCGAGATATCGTTTGAAGTTGGTCCACGATTGGGTGGCGGTGGTGTCGTCAAACTTGGCAACCGGGGCCGGGATGTTCGTGAACTGCGTATGCAGGTAGATGTACAGCCGAGCCGCCAGGCGGTCGGTGTCTTTCAATTTCCGATACAGGTCGAAGTCGACGACGATGTGCCGATAGCGCATCCCCACGCCAGTCACCGGGACGCGACCGTCATCGAAGGTGTAATTCCAAGGGAAATCGGGAATCACCCGGATGCGCGACTGCGCAGTCACGTCCCCCATTTGGGCCTTGACGACGACCGCGTATTGTCCAGAGCTCATCGCGGTCTGGTAGCGACCGTTCCCGTCGATTTCCCCCTTCACCGGTCCCTGTGACTCGACGGAAAACTTGACGTTTCCTGGTTCCGCCTTGCCGAGGTACTGACCATTGGCGTTGTACAACAGCACGTCGTGCTGCTGCTTCTGTCCCGGCTTGAGGAGCGATTCCGCGGGGATCAACAACGCTTGAGCCGGCTTTTCGTCCTGTTCCACGGGGGTCTCCTGGGGCATCGCCGGAATTGGATCCGCCTCAGGCTTGGCGTTCTTGAATCCGATGCAATACAGCGCCACGTCGGTGGGCAAATAAATCTTTCCATGGGAGACGATGGGGGAGCCGTTGATTTCGGCGTCCATTCGCAATTGATGGATCTTCTTGAGCCCTTTGTCGGAAGGCTCGAAGATGAACCACCGACCGTTGGCGTCAGTGCAGTAGAATTTGCCGTCGGCATAGAGCGGGCTGCCGCGGCCCATCGTCCCCAGTTTCTGTTTCCCGACCAGTTTGCCGGTCTGCAGTTCGTTGACGAAGAAATTGCCACCATCGTCAATCGAATAGACCCGGTCGCCGACCACCACCGGCTGCGTCTTGCCGATGAACAACTCCTTCATCCGCCAGAGTTCGCCCGCCTGCGTGAGGTCTCCCGACTTGGAGGCATCGACGGCGAACAGCGCTCCCATCTTGGTGTCGTCGACGTTTTCTTCGCTGTGACCGCAGATCACCATGTTGCCGAAGACGACCGGTCCCGTGTTGATTCCGCGCAGCGAAACATTGTATTTCCAGACCGGCTTGCCGGTCCGAGGCTGATAGCTGTAGACGCCGCCATCTCCCGTGCCCAGGATGTACTGCGCCTGACCGTTCACGACCGTGATCACCGGAGTGCTGTAGGTGGTGTCCTCCGGCAGCGGCTTGGTCCCTTGTGACCAGACGAGTTGGCCGTTCCGCTTATCGAACGCGAGCACGCGGTGCTCCGGGCGGGCCTGATCTCCCCAGCCGATGATCACCCCGCTGATGATCGCCAATTCTTCGAAGACGATTGGAAAGTTGGTTCGGCCGCCGTACGTCGTCAGCAACCCGAATTCTTCGCTGAGCGATCGCGACCAGACGACGTTGCCGTCCGGGTCGAGACAGACGAAATAGCCGCAAACCCCCAGCGCCACCACGTTGCCTGTTTTCGGATCGCCGACCACGCTCGACCAGCCGACGCGCGTGTCGGGGACATCCGACAGATAGACATTGAAGACATGCTCCCAAAGGATCTCCCCGGTCTCGGCGTCGGCGCAGACGACCTTTTCCGCCTCCTGCAGGGTGGCGGGGTTGTGTCGGCAGAGGGTGTAGAGCTTGCCCCGCATGACAATCGGCGTCGACCGGCTGCCGAGGGCTTCACTCTTCCACAGCAGATTTTCTCCCTCCGGATCCCAACTGGAGGGGAGATTTTTTTCCCGCGAGATGCCGTTCATTTCCGGACCGCGCCAGTAGGGCCAGTCGAGCGGATCCTGCAGCACCGAGTCTGCGGCGAACGCATTCGCGCCCGTAGCGACCAGCAGGCACACATTGAGCATCCACAGCCGACAACTCATGAGCGACATCCTCGG
This sequence comes from Planctomycetaceae bacterium, assembly GCA_033762515.1. GTDB lineage: Bacteria > Planctomycetota > Planctomycetia > Planctomycetales > Planctomycetaceae > DSVQ01. The sequence goes on along the minus strand of JANRLN010000494.1, from coordinate 11,475 downwards.
TAGGCACAGATGCGGAGGGCAAGGCGGGCGGCGTCAAGGGCCGCCGCTCAGGGCGTGCGGCGGATCGATACCTGTTCAAACAATAGTAGCGTCGGTCACTGAGGCAAGCAAGCACCGCGGTTCCCGCAAGCTCTGTCCTGTTCAACATCTCAACGCGGAAACTGCGATCATCGCGGGGGCAATAGGATCGCCCGATAAGCACGTCCGCGGGGGATCCGGTCAGGCGGCGGTAATGTTCGGCTCGGGTGGCTCTACGCCGCCGGCAGGTCGTTGACGGTCGGCCTACGGCGTGTGGGCGCGTGAATCCTGGAAACGACCTGGAAGCCCGGCGCCTCAGAGTCACAATGCCGTTCATGACACAGCGGGCAGAGAGCGGGTTTCGGGACTCCAAGGAAAACGGGCACACCCCAGGCGTTACGAAACCCCTGCCTTGACGGATGTCCTCCGCGGGTTAGAATTCGGGCGGGATTCCACAGGAAGATCTTCACAGACTGGCCGGCCGATGAAAAAGTGCGGTCGTTGTTCGAAACCTGCCGTCTTGCACATCACGGAAATCCGCGAAGGAGATGTTCAAGCTCTGCATTTGTGCGAGAGTTGTGCCAAGGAGTACTTGAGCAGCACTCCCTCTGCAGAGGGCTCCTCGTCCGGACCCCAAACCAGCGAACAGACGAAGACGCAGGGCTTGGCGGCCATGTCGGAGGATGCCGACAGTCATTCCTGCCCGAATTGCGGGATCACTTTCAAGGAATTCCGATCGCAGGGCCGTCTGGGGTGCGCTCACGACTATGTTGCATTCCAGGAGGAGCTGCTGCCGCTCCTCGAGAACATTCACGGCGAGGTGCAACATGTCGGCAAGGTGCCCAAACGGGCGCCGGACGCCAGCCAGCGGCAGTTCCGGCTCGTCAAACTCAAGAGTCGGTTGCGTGCGGCAGTTGAGGATGAACTCTACGAGGAGGCTGCACGCCTGCGGGATGAAATCGCGCAACTGGAAGTCCAGCTGGGACGACAGGCGGCCGAGTAACGATGGTCATGCCGGTGCTGACCCGCAGCCCGTTGACCAGGCGACGTGACAGATTGATCACCGGCAAACAAACACGGGCAACGGGACACGTCTGCGAACGTGTCACAGGAGTCGGTTGTGGATTTGGAGTCCCTCACACAGACCAGCGGCGAGTGGCTCCGGGGCACTGGTCCGGAAGCGGACATCGTGATGTCCAGCCGGGTCCGCCTGGCACGCAATCTGGCACAGTATCCGTTCCCCAATCGCGCCAACGACGCTGTTCGAGCCGAGATTGAGGAACTGCTGAGGACTCAGATCGCCGGTTCGCCCGGCGGGAAGGCGCTGGAATACCTGCGAATCGATAAGTTTGAAACGCTGGATCGCCAGTTTCTCGTCGAACGGCAACTCATCAGTCGCGAGTTGTCCGAGGGGCACGGACCGCGCGGAGTCGGGGTTTCCTCGAGCGAAAACATCAGCCTGATGGTCAACGAAGAGGATCATCTCCGCATGCAGGTCTTGCGGAGCGGTTTCGCCCTCGATGACTGCTGGCGGGACATCGACGCCATCGACGACGGCATCGAGGCGGGAGTGAACTACGCTTTCAGCGAAAAGCTCGGCTACCTGACGGCATGTCCGACCAACGTCGGCACAGGGATTCGAGTGAGCGTCCTGTTGCATCTCCCGGCGCTCGTCCTGACGAAAGAGATCCAGAAGGCCTTTCAGGCCCTGCAGAAGATTGGTCTGGCCGTCCGCGGTTTGTACGGCGAAGGGAGCCAGGCGATGGGGGACTTTTATCAGGTCTCCAATCAGGCCACGCTGGGGAAAAGCGAAGAGGAGATCATCTCGACCGTCAAGGATGTCATTCCGCATATTCTGGCCTACGAGCGCCGGGTGCGGAACGCTCTCGTGAAGGAGAATCGTCGGGGACTGCACGACCAGGTGAGCCGGGCATACGGCAATCTGAAGCATGCACAGACGATCAGCTCTGAGGAGACGATGCACCTGCTCTCCAGCGTACGTCTGGGGATTAACCTGGGGCTGATCGACGATTTGAACATGTCTTCGGTGAATGAATTGTTCATTCATACCCAGCCGGCCCATCTGCAAAAACTGCGGCACGAGAGGCTGGAATCGGCGGAGCGAAACGTGATTCGCGCCTCCTACATCCGCCAACGCCTGGGACTTTCCAAACCCAGCGAAAACTAGTGGGTTTTCGTCGGCGTGTGCCTTCAGACCGTTGTGGGCGACAGCGGAAGCACCGCATTCCCCGCTGCAACTCCCGGAAGGCCCGTCGCGGCGGCCGACATTTGCGTGGCCAGCGGCCGCGTCGACGTGCAAAGCCTCCCGGCAGCGCTTAAAGTACAGCGTCGGAATCGGCCGCCTTTCTTCCGGTGCTCCATCCAACGTCCATCGTCGTCTGTCGGCTGGGAATCTCTTCCCAACGCGGTCGTCGTGTCTGGGATAGTCGCGCATGTCCGTCAAAGTTCGCTGCACTGGCTGTGACAAAGTCTTGACCGCTCCCGACAGTGCGCGCGGCAAGGCGATCAAATGCCCCGCCTGCGACACCAAGGTGCGCGTTCCCGCCGGCGAAGAGAAGCCGAAGAAGAAGCGCGCGGAAGAACCCGCAGATTCCGAGGACGCCCTTGCCACCCTCGACTTGCGCAATGTCGAAGACCACGAAGCCCGCATCTGCGGGAAGTGTGGGTACGACATGCAGCATATGGACGAGGAGGAGACGGAGTGCCCGAAGTGCGGCTATGACTCGTCGAGGGGGGGCCTCGGCGAGAAAGCCCAGAAGAAGCGGCTGAAAGGGCCCGACCCGGACAAGTTCTACTCCGGATTGTGGAAAGCCAACTGGAAATTCGTGATCAAGAACCAGGGTCTCGCCTGGCGGACGATCGCCTATGTCATCGTGGCTTCCATGTTGATGTTCCTGTGCGCCTTTCTTTATCTCTACGTCCCGCAATGGCCCCCGCGCATCTTTTTCGCGATGTGCGGATTCGTATCCGCGATGATGATTCCCGGCTGGTTGTGGTTCCTGGATGAGCAGGTCGTCACCGCTACGCTGCAGAAGAAGGATGTGCTGAAACGGGTCAATTTTGACTTCTTCCTGTGCAGCGCCCTGGGAATGAAGTTCATCGCCTGGAATGTCGTGTTCGCCTTGCCGATCGTGCTGATTCCGGCCCTCGTTGGCTACGCCATGAATGAGGTGGGCGGTCTGCCTTGGCAACTGGCGGCGATTCCGATCCTCGTGGGCTACCTCCCCGTTTTCGCGATGTTGCCCATCTGCGTAGGCCACTTTGTGATGCCGGTGCCCACGCCGGGATGGTTGGTGTGGAAGGTCTTTCCGGCGTGGTTGCGCACGCTGAAGCCGACCCTGATCTGGTTGATGCTGACTCTCGGTTTGTGTACTCCGTCAATCGGTTGCCTGGCAGCCGCCGGAGCGGTCTACGGTTCGGCGATGAGCACCGCGGTTTCGCAGATGGATGAGAATTGCGCGATCTCACGCGCCAAGCTGGCGAAAGAGCGCGCGAGCAAGAAAGACCAGGCGAAACTTGCGGGAAATCCGCTGGTCGACAAGCAATTGCACAAGATCGATTACTCCGCGTTCATCGTGCCGAGCATCCTCTGGACGCTTGCCTGCCTGTTCCTCGGCTTCCCCGCGGTCTACAGCTCCCGATTGAACGGACAATTCGTGTACTTCTTCCGCGATTCGCTCGACCTGATCGCACTGGCGAAGGAGTACAAGTATGTGGCGAAGCCTCAGAAGGACGAAGACGAAGAAATCAAACCCAAGACCCTGGTGCAGGTGGCCGTCGAATCGGTGGTGACCACCTTCATCTGCTTGCTGGTCGGCGGAATCGGCGGCATGTTGTATGGCTCCCTAAACGATGACGTCGGCATTGGTCTAGGGATTGTCTCGGGTGCGTTCTACGGCTGCTCTTTCGCGATGACCATCGGCAGAATCATGCTGCTGAGCGCTTCGTTCAAGGAAAACGTCGGCTGGGGTCTCATCGTCCTCCTGCTTCCGTTCGGCGACGTCGCCTATGTCGCGACTCACTGGGAGGATGGAGCGCCGGGCTGCCTCGTCACTGTCGTCGGCGGATTCATGTTCACCTTCATCATTATTCTCGCCATCGCAGGAGTTGTGACCTTTGCGAGCCTCGGATTGGGCGGGGGCGACGACGTCGGCCAACCCCCGGCGCCGATCGATGGCGCCGCCGGCGCCTCCATCATCATCCCGGACGCGGGGCCTCAACGGCTGGCCGGGATGGCGGCGTTGGAAGCCGCCGAGGGTGCCCTCCTCGCCGTTTGATGCGAGCCGCCATGGAGTCATATTCCCGATCTCAGCTCGTCGGCGCTGAATCCTTCGGGGCGGAATTGTCGTGGCGACTGCGGCCCGAGGTCCGCGAAATCCATCTCCGATCACTGACTTCCCAGCGACCCGAGACTGTTTTCCCGGTGCTTCCCATCACCGATGTCTATTCGCGGACGATCCGTCAGTCAGCCCCGCACGGTGGCGCGCTGAGCGTTACGATCAATGCAGCATTCGGGAGCTGCGAAGTCAACACCCGACGCAGCGGCGACCAGATGATGCATTGCGCCGCCTGCAACCAGACATTTACGTCTTGCTCGGATCAACGCCGCGCGACAATTCCTCTTCCCACTCGTCGAGCAGCGGCCAGTCGACGGCGCACGTGCCGAAATCCGCCATGTGCTGATACTCGGTCAGCCGATCAATCGTCTTTTGCAGCATCGCCCGATCCTTGCGAAAGATGGGGCCGTGGCTCGGCAGCAGCCACTCGACATCGGCGTCGCGAATGCGTTCGAGCGAAGTGATGAACGCCGGGATATCCGAGCCGTGATGGGCGTCGATGTTCCCCACGCTGCCGTCGCGAAACAGGTTGTCGCCGGAGAACAGCAGTTTTCCCAGGCGAAACGAAAGTTGACTGGGGGTGTGCCCCGGCGTGTTCCAGACCTCGATCTTCAGTGAACCGAGCTGCAGCAGATCGCCGTCTTCGACCGTCTGCTGCACGTTGATCGGCGGCAAGTCGATCGATATCCCCTGTGCCGCGATCTCCGCAAACGTGATGATCCGATCGGGCACAGCGAGGTGCTTCTTGCAGTCGGGATGGCCGACGATCTTCGCCGACGGGAGCAGCTCCTGGGCTCGCTTCATCCCCTGGATGTGGTCGACGTCGGCATGCGTGCAGATGAGGTAACGGCAACTGGCGAGCGAAAAATCCATCTGTCGGATGAGGCTGACGATCTCTTCCGCGGTGTCCTCATAGCCGATGTCGATCAAGAGCCAGTCCGGCTCATCGTAGATCAAGTAGACCGAGCAACCCAACCGCTGTCGCGCCTGGTGATTCATCTCAATAACGTGAGGAAAAAGTTCGCGACGCGGAATCATGCGCTGGGTCAATTGCCGCTAGAGGAGTCGTCGAGCATCACGCTTGGTGAGCACTGGCATCACCGAAGTCGCGAACGGATCGTCAGACCGAGTCTCCTCGGGATTCTAGGCCTTTGCACCGACGCCAACAACCACAGCGGTCCCGTTGGCTCCAGCCTTCGCAGGTCGTTAACATGCGGAGGATTCACTTCGATTGATGTCTTCACGATGCACTTCCGGGAGAGCGCTTCCATGTTCCGTCCGATCACGCCGCGATTGGTCTTCGCCAGTCTGTGTTTGAGCATGCTGGCTGGCTGCGGTTCGTCGTCAAGGACTCCGGGCGGATCGGAGCCGACCGCCAAGACGGACGCGAACGCAAAGACCTATCGCATCGCCGTGATTCCCAAGGGAACCACGCACGAGTTCTGGAAGTCAGTCCATTACGGCGCGGAGCAGGCTGCGAAGGAACTCGGAAACGTCGAGATCCTCTGGAAGGGACCGGTCCTGGAGAATGATCGCGAAGGTCAAATTCAGGTGATGCAGGACTTCATCGTCCAGAAGGTGGACGGCATCTGTCTGGCGCCGCTCGATTCCCAGGCACTGGTCGAATACGTCTCGCAATCAGTGGAAAAGGGGGTCCCGGTTGTGATCTTCGACAGCGGTCTCGATCGCGAAGACGAAATTGTCTCTTACGTCGCGACTGACAACCGCAAGGGGGGCGAATTGGCTGCCACCTGCCTCGCAGAGGCAATGGGCAAAACGGGCAATGCCATCGTCTTACGCTACAACCAGGGGAGCGAAAGCACATTTCAGCGAGAAGAGGGCTTCCTGGAAGGCCTGAAGCGCGATTTCCCGGAAATCAAGATCCTCGAATCCGAGGAGTACGCGGGAACCACTCCGCAGGAATCACTGGCTAAAGCGCAACAGGTGCTGCAGAAGCATCGCGAACAGGTCACCGGGATCTTCGCAGTTTGCGAACCAAACGCGACCGGAGTCTTGCAGGCCCTGAGTGAATTGGAACTCTCCAGCAAGGTGAAATTCGTCGCCTTCGACCCGAACGTGCCCCTGGTGAACGGATTGAAGGACGGCAAGGTCGATGGGATCGTCCTGCAGGACCCGGTGCAGATGGGTTACAAATCGGTCATGACCATGATGCAGCATCTTCGCGGCGAACCGGTCGAGAAACGCATCAGCACCGGCGAGTACGTAGCGACTCCCGGCAACATGGACGATGCCCGAATGCAGGAACTCCTCAAACCGAAGCAGTTTGGGGAGTAGCGTTTGAAGCCACTACTTCGGGTCCGCCAGCACGTGCACGGCTTCGTCGTGTCGGACCGGCAGGCGGTGATGGTCGGCGGTGATTTCCATCTCCAGCCGACTGTCACCCGCCGATTGGGCTTCCAGCACGAGCTCGTAGGCGGCGGCGTCGCGAGGATCCATGGTTTCCAATGGTTCAAAGACCAGGCGCTGTCCGGTAACGCGGTACTTGGAGGGCCCGCTCGCTGAGACGAGCCGCAGCTCTTTGGGAATTGCGATCGCCAGTCCCACGTGCGTGGCCGTAGCCGTCCCCCGGTTCTGCACTTCCACCTTGGTGGTCAGAGTTTCGCCAATGCCCACGAGGCGTTCTTCACCGAGGCGCTCCACGGCGAGGGCCGGGTAACCCTCAATGGCGACGGTGGGTTTCACCGTCGCAGTGCTGCCGGCAGGACCCATGGCGGTGACGGTGGCGTCAAACGTCCCCTTGGACTTGGCAACCAGCGTGATGGAAGCCGTCGTCGACCCGGCGGGGGGAAGCAGTCCCAGATTCCACGTCACCGAGCGATCGGTCGCTTGGTATTTTCCACCCTGGGTTGCTGAAACGAAGTCGAATCCCTCCGGCACGGTTTCCGTCAACCGCACTTCATTCACGGGGCGCGGACCTTCGTTCGTCACCGTGTTGTGGAACACGATGTTGCGGCCGAGATAGACGCGGTCCTGGCCGCTCCGTTTGAGCAGCAACTGTTCGCCGATGATCTCGAAGGCCACCTGGGCCTTGGTGGACAAGTTGCCGTCGGCGGTGACGATGGTTTCGGGGCTGACGCGTCCCGGCTTCATGGCCGTCACTTCCAGACGGACCTCGCGGGTCTCTTTGGCGGCGAGTGTGCCGATGGTGTATTCGAGGTCGTTGCCGGCGGGGTGCTGCAGACCATCGGGGATGATGCTGCGAACGATGACGTTCTCGGCGTTGCCGTTCCCGGGATTGGAGATCGTGAAGACCAAAGGGATGGCCTCGCCGACTTTCGCCTCTCCGGGTGAATTGACGGTGATCTTCAACTTCGGCGCCTGGACCACGATTTCCGCAGTGACTTCGGCGATGAAGCTGACCTTGGCGACGCTGCCGATGGGCCCTTCCTCTTCGGGAATGACTTTGATCGAGATCTTGCGTTCTTCCCCCGGTTGGAGCGTGCCGATCTTCCGCCAGACCAATCGCTTTTCGATCATTTCCGCCTGAGGAGCGGTCCCGACGAGTCGCGTCCCCTTGGGGATGCGGTCTTCCACCGTCACCTGGGTGGCGGGACTCCCACCGACGTTCTTGATGATCACGGAATAGATCACTGGTTGACCCAGTACGGCGCTCTGCGGCGCGATCTTCTCGATCGTCAAACGCGGCTCCTGGACTCCCCGCGGGGTGTCCTGCCCAATTTCGCCATCACCGCGGAAAATGTTGGGATCTTTCCGGGGCGGCGGTTTGACTTCGGGGTCGACCTTCGCCGGCGCCGGATCGGTGGTCAGCGGAGGGGATGAACTGCGCATTTCTCTTGAGGGAGAGCGGTTGGGCGCGGGAGTCGTCGCGGGGGGGGGCCGCCGCGTCGAAGGGGTCGGCCGCGGGAGAGTCGGCTGGAAGCGTGTTCGGCGCCGAAGAGGTCTCGGGTTCGAAGTCGAGCGGCAATGGCGCCGGTGCTTTCTCGGGGGGGAGATTCCTGGCCGGATCTTCTGCAAAGGGATCAAACGGAGCTTCTTCTTCAGCGGGCATCTCCGACGGGGCTGCCTGCAATCGAGAACGCGAAGGGGGCCGCGAGACGGGCTTTCGAGGCTCTTCAGGGGTCGCCTCAAGCGATTGCGTCTGGGGTGCAGGATCGTCGAAAGGATCGATTGCAGCGGGAGCGGGTTCAGTCTTCGCAGACGGGCTTGTGCCAAATGGGTCGAACTCGGACTCCGGAGCTGGCACGGTCAGGGGATCGGCGGCCGTCGGCTTCGGCGCGGGAGCGGTGTTCGAAGTCGTCGGCAAGTCCGGCGGAGCGGCGTCCGAGAAGGGATCGACTTCCAGCATTGCCGGCGCGGATGAGTCCGCTCCTCCGGTCAACTGGATCGCGGTTGCCGGCGCAACGGGGAGATCCTCTGGTGCCAGCAAGGGGATGTCGTCAGAATTCGCGGCCAAGCGTCGCGGGGAGGTCTCAGAACTGGATGGGCCGGGCGCCTCGGAAAGGACCTGTGCATGGACTGCCGGGCCCGGTTCGGCGGCAACCTGAGTCAGTTCCTGGCTGCGTCGGAAGTCCAGTCCGCGGGTGTAGCGGGCCTCGGGAGGAAATGTTCCCAGCGGGGCGGTTGCACTCGCGGGTGTGCCGGGCGGCGACTCCGAATCTTGACGGACTGTGTTCGCGGCGGTTTGTTTGGAAGCGGCTTCCACGGCAAAAAATGGATCGGCCTCCGGCGGCACCGAAAGATTGGCGGCAGAGAGGCGAACGTCGTCGTCCCGCGGCAGATCGGGAGTTAGGACTTGTTGCGGGGCCGGGGCGGCTCCGGTTCCTCCGGTCAAACCCGCAGGGGCTGCCGGTTCACCTGCTTGGGGTTGAAGTCCGAGCTGCGCCTGCCAGACCACCACCAGGCCGGCGCCGATCACGGCCGACATCGCAGCGAGTTTCCACAATCCGCCCATGGGGAATCCTTTCCCACGACTCTCAAAAGACTTACGCCGACGACGCCCTTCGCCGACACCACGATCCGGCCCGGAAGACCGTGCGGGCAACCACCGTCTAACACATTTGGCACTTTGGGGAAAGACGAGATTGACTGGGAAATTCGCGGCGGGAACCCGATTCGGACGCGGAAACTGGCAGAAACTGCTGGTTCAGGGCTTGCCCTGCAGACAACAATCCCTCGTCGATTCGAGAACACTCCCATGCCCACTGCCGGAGACATGACCGATGCTGTGTCGTAAATGGCTTTTTCCTGCCGCGATGCTCGCCGCGACGAACCTGCCGCTGTCCGCCGCCGAGCTGCCGCCGGGATTGCTGGCCGTTAAACAGCAGGTCGTTGAAATCACCTCTAACAACACGACTCGGACCGATAACGTGCCCGAGGTTCGGGCCCAGCTGGAACCGTTGATCGCTCAGCTGGAGGCATGGTTCAACGCCAATCGACCCGCCAACGAAGTCGCACTGACGCAAGTCCCCTGGAAAAACCTCTGGTATGACGATCCCGATATTTCGTTCGATTTCCAGTTCGGCCCGCTCCAGTTGTTGCAGCCGCGCGATCGGATCTTCCAGGTCATTGAGGATGGGTTCTACTACAACGTCTCCGAGTTTCAGTTGGTCGTGTTTGAGCAGCGTCTGATCCTGTCCAACTACCTCAAAGGAGCGTACACCATCGCGCGACCGGCGGGTCCCGGCAATGTCGGCGAACCGAGGCTCAACACGGTTGACCTGGAGTTCGTGGGAAACTCCGTCTTTCCGGGAACGATCCCCGCCCGCATCCGGCTGTCGCCCCTTGTGCGGGGAGTCGACCGCGGGCTGATTCCAACGATTCCCGTTCCAGGTCCTCTGGGAGTGACCGGGGAGCTCTGGAATCGCTATGTCGACGATGACTTGCGGATCGCCGCGGGTTTCGATGACTCGGAGCCGGAGACCATCGATCTGTACATTTTGCGACGGGTGGCGCGGGCGGAGTAAACGTCGACCAGGAGTATTTTCGTGGAAATCGGTTCCGCCGGTTGACGACGTTCAGGGGTCTGGCGGAAGCGTCACTTCTGCAAAATGCGTGAGCCAAGCCTCATCGTCCGCCAATGTTTCTACGGCGGTAATAGTCCAGAACGTCGTGGATCTGTCGGCGATCTTTTTCCCGGTCATAATCCTTCAGCTTCTCCCAGGCGGCCAGAGAATCCCGCGTTCGCCGTTCGTTTTGGCTCACCTCCGCAAAAGTCCAGCCGCTCATCAGGCGCTCCGCCATCCAGCGATTGTGTTCCATCCGAGAGACCGTCGCCTGTAGATCTCCCACGTTCTCATCGAACTCTTGGAGTCGTTGATCGATTGCTCCCTGAACTTGGTTGTCCGGGTTCAACGACAGCCCCAACGCATCAAGCTTGATGGCAACGTGCCGGGCCGCCTGCAAGTTCGACTGCTGAAATTCCCAACGGAGACGCTCCCATGGCAGTGATTCATGGGTCTTGCCCTTCTTTGCGGCGTTTTCCGCTTGCAGTGCTTCGTAGCTCCGATAGACCACTTTCGCAATTGTCGTCAGTTCATCACCGACAATTTCCGCGTGGTCACAGCTGTTCTTGCATTGACCAAACGGAACCACCTCTCCCTGGGGAAACGTGTTCGCACGATCTCCCATCGGATAGCGTTTTTCGACGAGTTCCGCCAGGTGGTGTTGCACGGCGATCGAGACGAAGATTGGGAGCGGCGCCTTACGTCGCAACAGTTCTTCGTTCAGATGGACCGACAACGCGACGTTTCTCTCATCGTCGCTGTGGCAAGCGATGATGACGCATCGACTGTCCGACTTGCGCGCCAGACGCTCCAACTGATCGACGAGGGCCGCGTCACGATAGTCAGCGGGAAACGGCATGAATGCTGCGTTGCACACATAACTCACGCCGTTTTTCTCAGCCTCGGGATACCCCTGCGGAGAATAGCTCCATTCGTCCCACTCTGAGGGGAAGTCCCAGCCGAGGAACTCCGCTGGATTCGGCTTGCAGAAGCGCGGGTGGCGTGCCTGGAAAGCCTGGACCGCCAGCGCGTCCTGCGGTTCATACAGAATCGTGAGGCGACTGCGCTTGCCATTGGCGAAGTGTGCTTGCTCAGCGATCGCTCGAACCACCGCG
>JANRLN010000493.1:0-20893 GCA_033762515.1 Planctomycetaceae bacterium | reverse complement strand
GGCAGATCGATCTGCGAGACCAGTTCGCTCTTCTGTGAGGAGACCTGCGTTTGCCTGGCTCCGTCGGGTCCGAACGACCAGTCGCCGGAACGAATCGTCCAGACGTCATCGCGGCGCTGGCGAAAATCATCCGCGAGGTACAGCGGCGTGACGGCTTCCAGCGCGTCGGCAGGCTGGTTTTCGAACTTGTTGAGACTCTCTTCGGCAATTTCGAGACCGAGGGCCGCCAGTTTGACGTTCTTGCGGGCTTCACCCACCTCGCCTGCGGCAGCCTGCTCCATCTGTTCGACAACGTGCGCCTTCACGGCGGGATAGTACGTCGTGGCGGGCAACGGCACGGGAGCGGGAGTCAAAGTCGCCCCAAAGATTCTCGGCAACCCCGCCGTCAGCGGCTGTTCTTTTTTCGGTTGCTTCTCGTTGCCGCGGACGAAGAGATAGGTCGGCAGCTCCGGCTGGGCGTCGAAGGCCCGGGCGAGTCCGTCTTTTTCGATGTTCGGCTGCCCCGGCAAGATGTCGGTGCGGATCTCGTGCGGCTCGAAGACCGCGCGAAGGGCATAGAAGTCGGTCTGAGCGATCGGATCAAACTTGTGATCATGGCACTTGGCGCATTCCATGGTGATCCCCAGGAACGCTTTCGCCGTGTGATCGACCGTGTTGTCCAGCCAGTTGTTGCGGTTGAATTTGTAATAGTTGCGGGCCAGGAATCCCGTGGCGCGCAGAGTGTTCACATCATCCGGGGCGACTTCGTCTCCAGCGAGCATTTCCACGATCATCTGGTCGTAGCCCTTGTCACCATTGAGCGATTCGATGATCCAGTCGCGCCAGCGCCAGATGTGGCGCTGGCTCCCGCGCAGCTCGTTGCCGTAACCGTCCCAGTCGCTGTAGCGCCAGACATCCATCCAATGCCGACCCCAACGTTCGCCGTAAGCCGGTGATTCCAGCAGGCGAGTGACTACGCGGTCCCAGCTCGACGGTGCGTCGTCCGCCAGGAACTCCGCCAACTCCGCCCGCGTGGGAGGCAACCCGGTGAGGTCGAACGTCACGCGCCGCAGGAGAGTCCCTTTGTCCGCAACCGGGGCGGGTGTCAAACCCGCCGAACGATGGGCCTCCGCCAGAAATCGATCGATCGGCGTCAACGACCAATCTGCCGGAACATCAACCGGGATGGGGCGTTGCGTCGGCAGCTGATAGGCCCAATGCTCGTGCGGATCATTGAGCACTGCTTCCTCGGCGGGGGCGGGGGCGCCAGCGGCGATCCATCGAGTCAGCAGCTCGATTTGAGCCGCGGTGAGGGGTTCCCCGTCACCTTCCGGGGGCATGCGATGCTCGGGATCGATTGCCCGCACCCGATCCAGCAGCTTGCTCTGCTCGGGCTCCTTCGCACGGACCACCAACCCGTCCGAGCTTCCCTTGAGAATCCACACGGCGGCGTCGAGCCGCAGGTCCGCCTCCTGCTTCAACGGCCCGTGACACGACGTGCATTTCCGCGCCAGCAGGGGTTTGATCTCGGTCTCATAGTTCGGGTCCGCAGCGACTACCGAGGCGATCCCCAGCAATACCGAACTCACCGTCATCGCACCGCGGAGCATACGCCCACCTTTGCTCGACTCGAACGGATCACCAAGCGTCTATACGATACGCGGCTCGACAGACGGTCGCCAGCAAGTGAGGCGGACGAAGCCATCTCGACCCGCGATTCGAACCGCAGATTCGGTGGTGCGACGGGGACGCCTCAAATCGGGTCGGCGATACGTCGTCTGCAGGAGAGTCGAAACTCCACTGGTAACGTTTATGCATGGCACGCAGGTTTGGTGAGTCGGGGAAACCCGGCTTTTTGTGACGTTTAGTAAGGTTGCATCACAATTTGTCCGAACGATTGTTATGCTCACCGGCGAGAATCGCCTCCCGAGATTTCGTCAGCCGAGGTCCGAGCCGCTCCACGGGCCGTCTGACCGTCAATTCTCGTGCGTCTGGCGAAGGCTCCATCCACATACCGCTGAAAATCCTGCCCAGAATCTCTGCATCCAAAGGACTCCGATCATGCGTACTCTCGCTTTGTTGTCGGCCTGTTCGCTGGCCTGCGGGCTACTTCCCACCTCGGTCGAAGCCGGCAAGACCCACTGCGTTCCGTGCCGCCCCGCGAACAACTGCTGCTATGTTTTCCCGCTGACCTACCCGGAAGCCCTGAAGCGTGCCGCTGACGCCACTGTGGCGGAAACGAAGGTGGCGGCCCTCGAAGAACAGCTCGCGAAACTGCAGGCCGAACTCGCCGCAGCTCAAGCCGAGCGCGACGGCGCCAAGAAGCTGGCCGCCGAAATGGAAGCCAGGGCCCTGGCTTCCGATGAAACCGCCAAGAAGCAGGAAGCCATCGCCAAAGAAGCGATGACGACTGCGGACGCGGCAAAGAAGGCGGAAGCAGCCGCGAAGGCCGTCGCCGATAAGAGCCAGAAAGAGGCCGCCGCCGCTGTGAAGGCGTCGAAGGAAGCCGCTGCGGCTCAAGCCAAGGCGGAAGCCGACACGAAAGCGGCTCAAGTCGCAGCCACCGAAGCCAAGGCGGCCCAGGACAAGGCCGTCGCGGAACTCGAGGCGGTGAAGAAGAACCTCGCCGACACCGAAGCCAAGCTGAAGGAAGCCACCAAGCCGAAGCCGCCGACCGAAGACAACGCCAAGAAAGAGGACGCTCCCAAGGTCGAGGAAGAGAAAAAAGACGACGCTCCGAAGTCTGATGATGCTTCGAAGTCCGAAGAAAAGCCGGAAGCCGCCCCGGAAGCCAAGCCCGAATAGGTTGGCCTCCCTGCGATGCCAACGACGACTCCGGATCGAATTCCAGCCCGGCTGCCCCTCGGCAGCCGGGCTGCCTTCTTGAAGGTCGCTGCGTAGAATGATCGCGGAGGTCCTCGTCGCGAATGTCTGCTGAAACTCATCCGGAACAGCGATCCTACGCCGGCCTGGGGACGTTGCTCCTGTTTGGCGGGGTCGTCCTGCTCGTCCTCTGCGGCATCGAATCGGCCGAAGGTGTGCCGGGGATGCCGCGATTCTGGTACTCCAATCGGATCCTGTGGTGGGCGATGGGCTTGGGGAGCGTTGTCGCCGGCGTGCGCTGCCTGCTCCCCGTCGACGCCGCGCCGCGCGTCCGCTGGAAGCCCTCGCGTCCGGGCATTCGCTTTCAGCACGTCCTCGTCTATACCCGCAGTGGTTGCCACTTGTGCGACGAGGCATTGCAGCTCCTCGCGGCGCATCAGCGCTGGCTTCCCGCGATCACCGAACTCGACATCGACCACGACGCCGACCTCGCCGCCAAATACGGGACGTGCGTTCCGGTCGTCGTCTGCGACGGCAAAGTCCGCTTCCGCGGCCGGGTGCAGCCCGCCCTGCTGCAGCGACTCATCGAAGGCACGCCCCCGCGGTGATCGGCAGCGCATCCACACAATGGGCGCCCGCCGCTGGTTTCGGAGCGAAACCTCTCGACACGGGGCCCCTCAGGGTTCGAGAGATTTTCGGCGGTGGTTCGCAGACCGATTTCCGAGCGCGATCGAATCGGTTAGACTCTCGTCGCACAGCCTCGCCCGTCGACACACTCCTAAGGTCTCGCGTCGACGTCGGTCTCTGCTCCCGTAGCTCAGCTGGATAGAGCGGTGGTTTCCTAAACCACAGGTCACGTGTTCGAATCACGTCGGGGGTACTCGGACGATGCTCCAAACAGAAAAGTTGAACGGCGCTTGGATTTGAAGCGCCGGCGGGTTTCTAATGCGGATGCGGAATCTGAAAAGAACTTTCGTCGATTCGCCCGTCTCCGCCCACTCACCACCGCTCCGGTCGATTTCATCCCGCATGCCTCACAAGGCACTCTTGAAAGCCTTGCCGAGTGTGGGACTTGGCCTGAGGACTTGACTGCCCCGTCGCTTTTCCCTTTCTGGTCCGCCCGGCGACAGGTTGACAACTCTCGCCGAGGGCTTTCGGCCGACCTGACCGCCGATTGAGCTCGTCACCGCTTCTCTGTATCACCATCCCGGCTGATCACCAGCCCGGCTGGTCGCTCGCATCGAGGGAACTCCGTCACGGGGTGTCATCTCTCCCCTGTGAGAGCCCGTGAGTCGAGTCCACATTCGGGGATCGGGAGCGGCCGGGCGCTCATCTCTCCAATCACTTCCGCCGATGGACAGCATCGGAGGTGGACGTTAACATGTCTGACATGTAGACAGTGTGGCCAGAGGAAGAGAGATGCGGATCGAAGCCATTGCGCCGCCGCAGACCACGGCGGACCTCGTCGTCGAGCGGATCGCGAGCGTCATCAAGTCGCGGAAGCTCGCGGCCGGGGAGCGCTTGCCGGGCGAGCATGAACTGGTCGAGCAACTCCAGGTGAGTCGGCCGATTCTGCGGGAAGCCTTGGCGCGGCTGCAGAGCATGGGACTCATCGACATCCAGCGCGGCCGCGGAACGTTTGTCGGCAGTGCGACCAGCCTGGCGAATTGCGTGCGGCTGTTGCGTTCGGCGGTCGCGATCTCGCCTCAGGAACTGCTGTCCTACGCCGAGTTGCGGTCGGCGATCGAAGTGCAGGCGGCGCGACAGGCGGCAGAACGGGCCACCGACGAAGATCTTGCCGAGTTGTCCGGCATATTAAAGAAGCTCGACAGCGACGATCTGCCTTACCCCGAGGCGCTGGAACTCGATTTCGCGTTTCATCGCAAGCTGATCGACATCGCGGGGAATCCGCTGATGCGGAACATGATGGAAGTGATTTACGAATTCGTGTTGACGCAGATGGCCCGGACGACGCCGTCGCCGCGTGACAACCAATTGGGCCGCCGGCTGCATAGGGCGATTCTGCGGGCGGTCCGGGAGCACGATGCCGATGCCGCCGCGGACGCGATGCAGAAACACATGCAAGCGGTCATCGACCGGTTGTCGGTCAAGGAGATTCCGGTATGAGTTTGCGCCTGCTGCTGTTGTGCGGCGTCGGCGTCTATAGTCTCGCCGCTTCGTCGGCCGCTGAAGAACCCCCTGCGCCGACGCACGAGCAGTTGACGTTCTTCGAGACGAAGATTCGCCCGGTGCTGGTGACGCACTGCTACGAGTGCCATGCGGCGGACTCGAAGATCGTGCAAGGGGGGTTGAGGCTCGATTCTCGTGAAGGACTGCTCCAGGGCGGCGACACCGGTCCGGCCCTGGCGCCGGGGAAAGTCGCCGAGAGTTTGCTCATCAAAGCGCTGCGGTATGACGGGATTGAAATGCCGCCCAAGGGGAGGCTGTCGGCGGGAGTCATTCAGGACTTTGAGACCTGGATCGCAATGGGAGCGCCCGATCCCCGCGTCGTCGAAGCGCCAAAAGCAGCGCGCACGATCGATATCGAAGCAGGTCGGCGGCACTGGGCGTTTCAGCCAGTCGCCGATGCGCCGCCCCCTGCGGTGAAAGACGAGTCCTGGCCGGTTGATCCACTCGATCGGTTCGTGTTGGCGCGCTTGGAGGCCAGTGGAGTGCGGCCGGTTGCCGACGCCGATCGATACACCTGGCTGCGGCGGGTGAGTCTGGACCTGACCGGACTGCCTCCAACACCCGCTGAGATCGAAGCGTTCGTTCGCGATCACTCGCCGCGCGCCCGCGAGACCGTTGTCGATCGGTTGCTCGGTTCTCGGGCTTTTGGAGAACGCTGGGCGCGGCATTGGCTGGATCTGACCGGTTATGCCGACATGATGGGCACGTCGAACAACGTCTTTGCGGAACATGCCTGGCGGTACCGCGACTACTTGATCGAGGCCTTCCACAACGACAAGCCGTTCGACCGTTTCGTCCGCGAACAGATCGCCGGCGACCTGATGCCGGCTGATTCTCCGCAACGGCGAGCCGAGCACATCACGGCGACCGGGTTCCTGATGGTCGGCGATGTTGAGATCGTCGAACCAGACAAAGCGAAGCTGGAAGCCGATCACATCGACACGCAGGTCGCGAAAATCGGCACGGCGTTTCTGGGCATGACGTTGAACTGTGTGCGCTGCCACGATCACAAATTCGATCCCATCGGCCTTCCCGACTATTACGGCATCGCGGGCATGCTGCGCAGCTCGCCGTCGACCCACAAGATTCCGTTCGGCGTCTGGAGCCTGCTCAACTCCACCGAATTGCCCGAGACAGCCACCCAACTCGCAGCCCGGCAACAGCTCGAAGCGGAGCATGCCGAGAAGCTGGCGGAAATGAGAGCCGAGCGAGCGAGATTGGAGGGAGAGAGGAAAACGGTCGCCGACGAACTCGCCCGGTTGGAACAGGCGGGGAAGGCCGCTGCCGCCGCGGCGGGCGAAACACCGCCCGGCAAGACGGAGACCACCGATCAGTCCGCCGAAGCGAAGGCGAAGGCGGAAGCCGAAAGAACCGCTCTCCTCAAACGCCGCGATGAGATCACCGAACAGCTCAAGACACTTGGCAAGGCGATTCAGCATGCGGAGTTCTTCGCATCGAAGGTCCCCCGTGCCTTCGCGATGCGCGACGGGGAGCAACCGGCGGATATGCCGATCTTGATTCGCGGCAACCCATATGCCCCCGGCGCGATCGTCCCGCGCGGAGTGATCCGAGTAGTTTCCTGGGACAAGTTCCCCGCGATCCCCGTCGGGCAAAGCGGTCGATTGCAGCTCGCAGACTGGTTGGCGGACAAGCGGAATCCCCTGACCCCGCGGGTCGCGGTCAATCGCATCTGGCAGAAGCTATTCGGGGAAGGACTCGTCCGCAGCGTCGACTACTTCGGCACGCGCGGCGAGACGCCGTCGCATCCGGAACTCCTGGATCATCTCGCGATGCGATTCCTGCAGAACGGCTGGTCGCAGAAGAGCTTGATTCGCTCGCTCGTCCTCAGTCGCACCTATCGCCTGAGCAGTGCGAACGACGCCGAGGCGCTGCAGGTGGATCCCGACAACCGGCTGCTGTGGCGAATGAATCGCCAGCGGCTCGACGCCGAAACACTCCGCGATCAACTGCTCGCGGTCAGCGGCGAACTCAAGCCGAGCGCGGGCGGTCCGGCGCTCGTGCTGGAGGAGCCGGAAAACTGCGGGGAACTCGTCCAGAAAGGGGTCAACCCTCCCAACTATGCCCACCGCAAGCCGCGAGCCGACGAAGAGTTCGTGCGCACGATCTTTCTTCCCGTCATGCGGACGAACACGGCGACGCACGATCGCCTGCGTTCGTTCTTTGATTTCGTGAATCCGGCTCAGATCGCCGGACAGCGGAGCCAGACCGTTGTGCCGACGCAGGCACTGTTCGTGATGAACAACGATCTGTTCCGCAAACGGGCCAGGACATTGGCCGACCAGCTCATCGCCGCAGCGCTGCCGCCCGACGCACGACTGAATCAGCTCTGGTTGCGGGTGTTCAATCGTCCGATAGCGCCTGAAGAGCGAGATGGCGTGATGACATTCCTCACGCAGCTCGACTCCACCCTTGAAATCAAAGACGCCGCAGAACGAGAATCGCTCCGCTGGCAAGAACTCTGCCACTCCCTGATGGCGTCCAACGAGTTCTTGTTTCGAATCTGATACGAAGGTCTTGAGCATGACGATCCACCGCACCCTGTTCACTGTTCTGCGGCTCGCGTGTCCGGCGGTCGTTGTCTCTCTCGGTCTGGCCCGCGACGTTTGCGGAGCGGAACCGTTTGAGGGTTTTCTGGCGAAACATTGCCTTCGTTGTCACGGTCCTGATCGGGAAGAAGGGGACATTCGGTTCGACCGTCTGTCGCGCGATTTCCAGGCGGGTACAGACACGCATCATTGGGCCGAGGCGCTCGACAAGGTCAACAGCGGCGAGATGCCGCCGAAGAAGGAGCCGCAACCCGCGCAAGGGGAGATCCTGGAATTCGTATCGAGCCTCCATGCGCGGGTGAAGGAGGGGCGAGCGGCGCGGATGGCGGCACGTCCGGCGGTGGCCCACTATCGGCTGAGTCGCAGGGAGTATCAGAATACGGTCTATGACCTGCTCGGCGTCCGCTATGATCCCACCAATCCCGGCGAGTTGAACGAGGACACCCTGTGGCACGGGTTCGAGCGCATCGGTTCGGAACTGTCGCTGTCCCCATCGCATGTGGATCGCTATTACCGCGCGGCGGGGCTGGTGCTGGATCGAGCTTTTCCTGCGACATCCGGCGACGTTCGCAAGGTCCGCAAGACGGCGGCGGAACTGCGCTACACCGGCGGGAAGAATCAGCAAGAGGCGCTGGACCGGTTCGGCATCAAGCGGCCGCTGCGTTATCTGCTCTATCCCGGCAGCGTCCATCAGGCCCTGGCGCCTCACTGGTTCGGCAAGACCGGGCCGGAGCACAGCGGTCTGTATAAAGTCCGCATTCAGGCGAGCGGAATTCACCCGCGCGGCGGCCAGACGGCGCACCTGAGCATCGGCAAGCGGACTGGAGAGGAAACGGTGGATGGGCTCATCGAGTTTGACCTCACCGCCCCTGAGGACAGTCCGCAGGTGTATGAGTTCGACGTGTTCCTGGAGATGCCCGCGTCGCTCAGCTTCTGCGTGGTCGCGACCGATGTGGTCGACCGCCGAGGGGGCGCCGCTTTCCGCAACGCGCTCAACAGCGGCAGCTACATCTTCACGCACAGCAGCGAGACTGGACTGCTGAACCCGAACGCACCGCAGATGTTCGACGACCAAGGGAACGGTCTCTTCTCCACCGTGCTGCTGGATTGGATCGAATGGGAAGGTCCGATCGTCACGGAGGCGGAGAAGTCGCGCCGCGACGGGCTCTTGCCGCCCGATGAGGCGGCGCCTGAGTTGGTGGCCGAGCAACTGCAGCGGTTCGCCGAGCGGGCCTGGCGACGACTAGTCGCGCCGAATGAGTTGGACGTCTATCTGCAGGCCTACCGTTCGGAACGGGAAGCGGGGGAGAAGGTCGCAGACGCCTATCGGATTGCGATGCAGGGCGTGCTGACATCGCGGCATTTCATCTATCTCGTCGAGGGGGACCCGACGGCGCGCGAACAGCTCAATGACTCGGAACTCGCCTCACGGCTCTCGTACTTTCTCTGGAGTTCGATGCCCGACGATGGTCTGTTCGCTGCAGCACGAAACGGCGCGCTGCAAGGCGATGGTCTGCGGAAAGAAGTGGACCGGATGCTCGCAGACGGCAAGTCCAGTCGCTTCATCAATGACTTCACGCGGCAATGGCTGCAGCTGCATCGCCTGGGGATGTTCCCGCCGGACAGGAAGCTGTACCCGACCTATGACGCCTGGCTGGAGACCAGCCTGCGCGCCGAACCCGTCGAGTTTTTCCGCGAGATGTTTTCTAAGAACCTGCCCGTCGACAGTTTCGTCGATTCGGACTGGACGATGGCCAACGCGCGGCTGTGCGAGTTTTACGGGCTCCCAGCACCCGCCTCGGGGGGCTTTGAGCGCGTCTCGCTCAAACCCGACGACCATCGCGGCGGGTTGCTGACGATGGGCGCGGTGCTCGGGCTGACGTCCGACGGCACCCGCCATCGTCCGGTGCATCGCGGCGTATGGGTGAGTGAAGTGATTTTCGGCAAGACGCCTCCGCCTCCGCCGGCGAACGTGAGCGCGATCGAACCCAGCCCGCCGGAAAGCCCCAAGGCGACTCTCCGCCAGAAGATCGAAGCTCACCGCAACCATGCCAGCTGCGCCGCCTGCCATGCGCAGATCGACCCGCTGGGCCTCGCCTGGGATCACTATGATGCGATCGGCCAGTGGCGGACCCGCGAGAAAGTGGAGAAGGGCGTTGGTGAGGATCCGCCGCTCGACGCCTCCGGAGTGATGCCCGACGGCCGCTCGTTCAAGGATTCCGTTCAATTTAAGCAGTTGTTGCTGGAAGACCGCGACCGAGTCGCGCGGGCGTTTATCGAGCATCTGTGCACGTACGCTCTTCGCCGAGTGCTGACCATCGACGATCAGGAGCATCTGAAGTCGATTGAAGCCGAGGCGAAGAAGAACCAATACCGCATCCAAGACGTCATTCGTGCGGTCGCGCTCTCCGAGTTGATTCGAAAACGCTGAGGACTGTTCGCGATTCCGCGGGACGTCCATTTCCGGCCGTCCTGGATTTGAAGACTGAAGACCTCACAAACGCCCCGGGTAAGGGCGTCCTGCAAGCCAACGCTCGCCAGACCCTCTCGAGGAGCCTCTTGATGAGTCACTTTCTTTCCCAGTCCTGGTTGATGGACCGCCGCCTCGCGTTGCGTGCTTTGGGCACCTGCATCTCGCTCCCGTTTCTGGAGTGCATGGTTCCGCTCCGGGCGGGAGAGCCGCTCACCGCCGTGCCGCGGCGCAGCGCCTTCATTTACCTCGCCAACGGAGTGCATTCGCTC
The DNA here is from genome assembly GCA_033762515.1 of Planctomycetaceae bacterium. Taxonomy (GTDB): domain Bacteria; phylum Planctomycetota; class Planctomycetia; order Planctomycetales; family Planctomycetaceae; genus DSVQ01. Next base: position 10,592 of record JANRLN010000493.1, on the reverse strand, counting down.
AACTACCAGATCACGCAGCCGGGCCGAGACTACCAGTTCTCGCGGTCGCTCAAGCCTCTGGAAAAGCACCGCGCGGTGATTACTCCGATCAGCGGTCTTCATCATCCCGGCGCCCTCAGTCACCACCACAACTGCATCTCGGTGTGGCTGACGGGTGGAAAGCTGGGCCCTTCGGACAAGAACACCATCTCCGTCGACCAGAAGATGGCCGAGATCACGGCCAAACACACGCGCTACCCGTCGATGGAGATTGCTCTCACGGGGGAGTCGCTCGGTTGGACGGCGGACGGCGTGCGACTCCCCTCGATGCGACGCTGCAGCGAGATTTTCGCGTCGCTGTTTGAAGAGCCGAGAGGAGGCAAAACGGCGCAACGGAGGGCCTTGCGGCATAAAGCGAGCGTTCTCGACGCCAATCTGGCCGAAGTGCGGCGACTCGAGCAGGCGCTGGGTTCTGCCGACAAGGGACGTCTCGATCAATACCTCACGTCGGTTCGCGAGGCGGAAGTTCGCACGCGGCGTGCTGACGCCTGGCTCGATACGCCGCTGCCGGCGGTTTCCGATGACGATCGCCGGCGAACCAATCGTGACGTCCCCGCTGCGATGGCGGGCGACTACTTCCGGACCGTTTACGACTTGATCGTGCTGGCCTTCCAGACCGATGTGACGCGCGTGGCGACGTTCAGCCTCGGCGGCGAAGGGGATGCCTTCGCGATTCCCGAAATCGGCATCACCGAGTCGCGCCATCAACTCAGCCACCACGGCGGCGATCCGGGCTACATGGAGAAACTCACCAACTACGACACCTTCGCCATCGAGCAGTACAGCTATTTCCTCTCCCGGCTGGCGGAGACCAATGACCTCAACGGCAAGCCGCTCCTGGGGTCGACGATGGCCCTCTTCGGCAGCGGCATGTCGTACGGCCACAGCCACGGCAACGCCAACTTGCCGCTGGTCCTGGCCGGCGGTTCAGACCTCGGCCTGAAGCACGGCAGCCATCTGGATTTCAATCAGGGTCACTTCCAGGGCTACCAACTCGACAAGCCGGGCGAGCACTACTCCCTCTGCAGCCGTCCAGCGAACCCGAACGCTCACATGAGCAACCTGCTGCTCCTGATGGCCCAACGCATGGGCGTGGAAACCGACAAGTTTGGCGACAGCAACTCGCTGATGGAGCTGTGATCCGATTCGTCGTCCTGCCTGCGGCATGATGGCTCCCGGGCTTCGTCAGAAGGCGGGACAACCAACGACGAACCAGGAACCGAGACGCTTCGATCCACCATCCCGGCACAAAAACCATGCGCTACGCACACCGGCTCGCGGTATTGCAACTCGGCCTCTACTTGCTCACGAACGCCGTCGCCGCCGATGAGCCGTTTCGACCCGAACCAGGGAAGTTTCCGCCGTTGGAGAAGGCCCACTCGTATCGCGGTGAACTGGTCTTTGTGGATCATGCCAACCGCCGCGGCAGCATCCGGCTGCAAGGGTCGGGCATGTTCTTCCGCAACGATCCGCATCCCGTCGCGATGCTCCCCTACGGGATCGCACGGTACCACGGAGCCACGGCGGAGTTGCGGGACATCCCGCTGGGCGTCGTGTTGCACGTTCGCGCCTTTCTTCCCCCGGACCCGAAGACATCCTCGGTGCCGGTGTTGCCGGTGGACAGTAAGGCGAAGGACGCCAACCACAACCGGGGCGCCGGCATTGCACCCGCCGAGAACCACATCCTTCTCCTCGAAGATGAACCCAGCCACTGCCTGCGCGAGGGGCTGGTCTGGAAGCTCAAGGAGGTCGACGTTCAGAACACTGCAGGGATGATCGTCGCCCGTCGCGAACCGAAGCACGGCGGAGACGCCCAGGGGAGCGAGGAGAAGTTGACGTTCGACGCCGCCACCCGCATCTGGCGCGGCCGCGAGTGCCTTGCCGTCGAGGAGTTGATCAGCGAGGGGGAGTGGCCCGCCAGCGGAAAGAAATCGCTTGACGGCCAAGCCGTCCTGCTCGGGATCACCTGGAAACCAACCCCGGACGGCGTGTTCACCCGCTTTCACATCTCAGACATCTGGCTGGACGATATCGCGATGCAGCGCGCCGCCCGCCATCAGACGGAGGTGCATAAGGCCTTCATCCGCAGTCGCTGGATGCCCGCCTGGATCGACGCCGTTGAGTACGGCAAGTTCGGTCGCGCCACCGTGACGGCAACGCTCTTCGGCGGCATGGACGACTCGCTCTATGCCGACTTCCAGCAAGGCGCGTCGGCGATGATGAACGCCGTCGAGAACACGTTGAAGCACACTCACGGCGCGTACGGTCCCGCGCACATGGCATCACGGGGCGCCATCCTGGAAGTCACCAAAGCGGAGGGCGAGGTCCCTCTGGGCAGCAGCGGCATCCAGATCCGTTTTGAGACGGATCTGATCATCGAAGGCATCCGCCCCGGCCGAGTCGTCCGCGTCCGTCCCGGCAACTGGCCCCAGGTTCAGGTGCCGCGCGAGGAATACCTTGGGGACGGCAGCCCCGAAGAACGATTCCCCACTCCGGCCATTTTCCCGAAATATTGACGCGGTCGAGCCGTCGACGCCCTGCCGACGGAGAGCAGGCGAGCCGGTTCCACCCCCGAAAACCCCACGGGCCTCACACTGACAATCCATTGACGACCAGGCGACCCCGATGATGAATGCACGTTGCTTTTCCCGCCGCCGGATGCTTGCCGCCTCAGCGTGTGGTTTCGGCTCGCTGGCATTGGCCGACGTTTTGCAGGCGACGACCGGTTCGCAGTCAATTCGTAGTCCCGGCATGGTCCCCAAAGCCAAACGTGTGATCTTTCTGTTCATGGCGGGTGGACCTTCGCAGCACGATCTGTTCGACCCCAAGGAGTTCATCCGGCGGAAACATGGCGAAAAGATCGATTCGCCGTTGCGGAAGGAAGTGATTCAGGTCGGCACCGAGCAATATCTGGCGCTGGCCGAGGCGGCGCCTGTCAGGCCGCGCGGCGAATCGGGGTTGATGATCTCCGATCTCCTGCCGCACCTGTCGAGCGTCGCCGACGACCTCTGCCTGCTGCGCGGCATGAATGCCGACAATCCGCAACATGCCAGCGCGACGAATCAGTTTCACACGGGAGTCTTCACCGAAGTGCGGCCGTCGATGGGCGCCTGGATCAGCTACGGACTCGGGACCGAGAACCGGAACCTGCCGAGCTTCGTCAGCATTCACGCACCCGGCGTCAGAACGTACGGCGCTGGATTTCTCCCGGCGGCACATCAGGGAACGCCGCTGACGGTGCCTCTGAATGACAAGACGCTGCCGATCGAGAACCTGCGGAACGCTTCGCCCAGCGAGGCGATCCAGCGGCAACGGATCGATCTGACCCGACGGCTGAATCAGCGGCTCATCGACGACCTGCACGGCGACGCGAATATGGAAGGGATGATCCAGAACATGGAACTCGCCTTCCGGATGCAGACCACCACGCCGCAACTGGTCGATCTCTCGAACGAGACGCAGGGGACGCTCGACCTCTATGGCATCGGCAGCGGTCGGGAGAGCGACAAACACGGCCGCGCGTGTCTGCTGGCCCGCAAACTGAGCGAGTCGGGTGTACGGTTCGTGCAAGTCACGATGGACGGCTGGGACCACCACGGCGACATTCGCGGCAATCTGCCCCGACTTTGTCGGCAGACTGACCAACCGGCCGCCGGGCTGCTCAAAGACCTGAAGCAGCGCGGCCTGCTGGACGACACGCTCGTGCTCTGGAGCGGCGAGTTCGGTCGCACGCCCTGGAGCCAGGATCTCAGCGGCGCCGCTCCGATCGACAAACATGGCCGCGAACATCAGCCGGAAAGTTTTTGCGCCTGGATGGCCGGCGGCGGCGTGAAGGGCGGCTTCACGTGGGGCGAGACCGACCACCTGGGCTACAACGTCATTCAGGGTAAGGTTCATATCCATGACCTGCACGCGACCATGCTGCACCTGCTGGGCATCGACCATACCCGGCTGACGTTCAATCAGGTCGGCCGCGATTTCCGTCTCACCGACGTGCATGGCTCGGTGGTGCAGGAAATCTTGGCGTGAACCGGTCGTTGGTGAAGGAGTTTCCGGCGTGAGGGGGTTGTTCATTGCTGTCGCAGTCGTCATTCCCTTCGCGGCAAGCGGAGGGGAACTGCCGAACTCTGCGTCGTCGCTCCTCAGGCACGTGTGTTTCGGTTGTCATGACAAAGAGACCAGTGAAGGTGGACTGGACCTCACGGCATTGTCGTTTGATCTGACCAACCGATCTGTGCGCGAACGCTGGGTGCGGATTCATGACCGCATTGAGAAAGGAGAGATGCCCCCGCAGGCGGATGATCTGCCCGGGGAATCGCGGGCGGCTCTGGTGAAGTCGCTTCAGGGGGCGCTTTACGATGCAGATCTGGCCGATATTCGGGCGCATGGTCGCGGGCCGATGCGGCGGCTCAATCGGGACGAGTTCGAGCAGAACCTGCGCGATGTGCTGAAGCTGCCGGAATTGGACATTCGCGACATCCTCCCCGAAGACCGCGAGGGGCATCGCTTCAACAAGACGTCAGAAACGCTCGACATGTCGCGCGTGCAGTTGGCGGCCTATCTCGACGCCGCAGACGCTGCCTTGCGCCAGGCAATGGCGAGCGGACCCAAACCTCCGGTCACAAAGTTTCGAGCCGTCGCGACCAGCTTGTTCCCCGAACGATCGACGTTTGGCGAACGCGAGGCGATGTTCTTCGCCAGGGAGAACAAGGCGATTGACGGCAAGCAACTCGATGAGTCGAAGGATGATCCGACGGTGGAGCTGGCGCTGTTCCGGTCGGCCCACTGGCCGTATTACGGATATCCGCGCGGGTTCGTCGCCCGATTGTCGGGCGAGTATCGCGTACGGTTTTCAGCCCGTGCGGTTCTGCAACTTCCGGGCTTCCAAATCAAGCCCGCCGCTCAACCGGTCCCCATGACTTTTCGAGCGCGCAAACCTTCCGGGCCCGACGTCTCGGGCGACGTCCGCGCGACCGGCGGCATCCTCGATATTCAGCCTGACGTTGCCACCTACGAGACCACGATCCGGCTGCGCGAGCGCGAGACCTTTGAGTACAGCCTGCTGGGGTTGCCCGTGCCTCTGGCTCGCAATGTCGATGGCGGCCCGCCGACCTATCGCTATCCGCCGTTCCCCGCCGAAGGCCAGCCGGGCGTCGCGTTTCAGTGGCTGGAAGTGGAAGGCCCCATCTCCTCAGACGAGTGGCCGCCCGCATCTCATCGCGTGTTGTTCGATGAACAGAGCGGTATCGGCTTCCTGCGTGCCGACAGCACCACTGCAGATAGGCCCGCTCCCGACAAGTTGGAAGCCGATCGCATCGCAGCCGCTCGTCTGCTCCGACGCTTTGTGAACCTTGCGGCGCGCGAGCCTGTACCGGAAGAGGCGATTCAGAAATTCGAGAAGCTGATCCAGGCACGTCTGGAAGCGCAGGAGCCCTTCGTCGAGGCCGTGCTTGCGGGTTACAAGGCCTTCCTGTGTTCGAGCCACTTCTTATATCTGCGCGAACCCGAGGGGGCCGACGATCACTACGCTGTCGCTTCGCGGTTGTCGCACTTCCTCATCAACTCGCGTCCCGATGCCGAATTGCTCGAACTGGCTCGCACGCAGCGGCTCAGCGACGCGGAAGTTCTTCGCGGCGAGACCGAACGTCTGATCGCCAGTGCCGGCTTCGAGCGGTTCATCAAGAATTTCTCAGACTACTGGCTGAGTCTGCGACACCTCCGACGCGATGAGCCCGACATCCGGCTCTATCCTGAGTACCGCTTTGACGATTACCTCGTCGAGTCGATGGAAAGGGAGACGCGCACCTTTGTCGCGGCCATGATCCGTGAGAATCTGCCTGCGAAAGTGCTCGTCGATGCCGACTTCGCGTAAGTCAACGATCGACTCGCGCGGCATTACGGACTGCCCGATGCCGCGAACATCACCGGTTCAGCCATGCGCAAGGTTGTGCTCCCCCCGGACAGTCCGTTCGGCGGTCTGCTGACTCAGGCGGCCATCCTGAAAGTCACGGCGAACGGGACATCCACTTCCCCTGTGGTTCGCGGCGCCTGGATCATGGAACGCCTGATCGGCGAACCGCCGCCGCCACCGCCGCCGAGTGTGCCTGCCGTCGAACCCGACATCCGCGGCGCGAAGACGATCCGCGATCTGCTGGCTCTGCACACGAGATCCGAGAGCTGCGCGGGATGTCATGCGCGGTTCGATCCGGTCGGCCTCGCACTGGAGAATTTCGATATCTTTGGAGGCTGGCGGACGCGGTATCGCGGGGTCGAGCAGGGTGAACGCATGACGGGCATCGACCGCGCGGGACACGACTTCGTCTACACGCTCGCCGAACCCGTCGATGCGGCGGGACAACTGCGGGATGGTCGCCCTTTTCAGAACATCCACGAACTGAAGGCCATCTTCGCTTCCAACCCGCGACTGCTGGCTCGGAATCTGTTGCACCAGTTCACGCTCTACGCGACCGGCGCCCCCGTGCGATTCGCCGACCGCGTCGAAATCGAGGCGATGCTCGATGGTTGCGCCGCCGACGGCTACCGCGTGCGCGATCTGTTGCAGGCTTTTGTGCAGAGTCGGATTTTTCACGGATCGGAGCCGCCTCGTGACTGACCAGCGCCTCCATCGTCGCCGCTTTCTGCGCAGTGCGGGTGTGATGCTCGCCCTGCCGCTGCTCGATTCATTGTCGCCGAAGTCAGTGCGCGCTGCGGAGTCGGCAAGTCCTCGACGCATGTTGCTCATCTCAAACAATCTCGGCGTGCTGCCGAAACCATTCTTCCCGCAGACGACCGGGGTCGACTACGAGCTGTCCCCCTACCTCGCGCCGCTGGCTGAGTTTCGCAACGACTTCACCGTCTTCAGCGGCCTCTCGCATCCCGGCGTCGTGGGCGGGCACAGCACCGAGAACTGTTTCCTGACCGCAGCACGCGGACCGACCAAGAGCGGCTTCCGCAATCAAATTTCGCTTGATCAGTTCGCCGCCGAAAAGCTCGGCCCGGTCACGCGATTTCCCACGCTCAATCTCGGCGTGAACATCGACAAGGCCAACCGCAGTCTGGCCTGGACACGTGACGGAGTGCTGCTGCCTGCGGAAGACAAAGCCTCCGCGCTGTTTCACAAGATGTTCGTCCAGGGGGATGCCGCCGCAGTTCAGTCGCAGATGAAACAGCTGGAAGAGCGCGGCAGCATCCTCGACACGTTGCTCGATGACGCGGAGCAGGTGCGCAAGAGCCTCGGCCGCGATGATCAGGCACGGCTCGATCAGTACCTCACCTCCGTCCGCGAGATCGAACAGCGATTGCACGCCGCGCGCGAGTGGGAACGGCGGCCCAAGCCGACTCCCATGCAATCCCCTCCGGTCGACATTCACGATCAGAAGCTGTTCTTCGAGAAGTTCGACCTGATGCTGTCGATGGCCCAGCTCGCGCTGGAATCGGATTCCACTCGCATTGTGACGCTGATGGTCGATGCCTTCGCGACGCCCTCCTTCAAGCTGCGCGACAACGAGAACTCGACCACCGGTTACCACGACCTGAGTCATCACGGCCAGGCGGCGGACAAGGTGCGGCAACTCGAGGAGGCCGACCGGCGGCAGATGACATTGTTGAAGAAGCTGCTGCAGAACCTTGCCGACAAGGGGGACGGAGCAGCGCGATTGCTCGACCACACGATGGTTCTCTTCGGCAGCAACATGGGCGACGCGAACACGCACGACAACAGCAACCTCCCCGTCCTGCTGGCCGGCGGCGGCTTAAAGCACGGCCAGCATCTCGCTTTCGCGCACGACAACAACCGACCGCTGTGCAATCTCTTCGTCACCATGCTGCAAAACATGGGGCTGGAGACGGAGACCTTCGGTTCGAGCACCGGGACCTTGAACGAACTCTGCAGGTGACATCCACCACGAAGGCCTCGTTCTTCATCGTCGTCACGCTCACGTTGTGCCCGTCGGTGTTTGGCGCAATCAAGACTGAGGCCGACCGTGTCGCGATGCGCGACGGCGCTCAGCTCACGACCGTCGCGGGGTGCGGAGATCGGGGGGCATGCTTCCACGAGGACGTGGAGCGACTCCTCAGTGAGCGACTTTGGTTCACAGTGTCCGCTGTGCTCGGCTACAGCAGTCGGCGCGGGCGTTGGAGATTTCGTTTCATCACGACGAGGCAAAGATCGTCGAGCGGAACAACGCCATGGAGGGGCCTGCCCGGGAATTGTCTGAGGCGCCCCGTTGGGCGACGACCGGCGTCGGCAGTCGCCTCCGGGAACCGGGTGTTGCGACCATCAACGCTCGCGAACTGAGTCGAGGATTCGGCTGCCATGCGGAAGGGGAGGACTTCGCCGACGCCAACTGCTGGCTCGATCGCCCGCGCCGAAGCGGCTTCGCATGGCCGCAGGACTGACGGAACACCTCATCCGGATCGGACGGCGGGCCCGATTGCATCCCCACTGCGGCGGCGGAAGATTACCAACCCGCGTTATGTTTCCCGGCGACACTTGGGACCGGACCAGACAAATCAGGATCGGCGGCGGTAAACTCCGGGACGTTCGGGGCCGCATCGTTGTCGGCGTCGAGCCCGCTTCCCCGCTGCTGCAAAAGAGCCAAGACCAAGAGACTTCTCCGGCGCGACCCCGCGAAAGGCATCACATGTCACCCACTCATGACTTCGCTTCTGCCGCATGCCGTCTGATGGTGTTCCTGCTGAGTCTTTGTGTCCTCTGCGGTTCCTCCTGGGCCGCGGAGGCTGCGAGGCCCAACGTCGTCGTGATCTTTGCCGATGATCTGGGCTACGGTGACCTCGGCTGTTATGGGTCGCCGACCATCCGCACGCCGCACCTCGACCAGATGGCCGCGGAGGGATTGCGCTTCACGGATTTCTATTCCGCCGCCGAGGTGTGCACCCCCAGCCGGGCGGCATTGCTGACGGGACGGCTGCCGATTCGCAACGGCATGTGCGGGCATCGGCGCGTGCTGTTTCCCAATTCCCAAGGGGGCTTGCCCCCGGCGGAGATCACCATCGCCGAAGCATTGAAGGAGAAGGGCTATGCCACCGCACACATCGGCAAGTGGCATCTCGGGATTCACCCGGGATCGCGACCGCTGGATCAGGGGTTCGATCAGAGCTTTGGCCTGCCGTATTCCAATGACATGGATGCGCGGGCCGATTTGCCGAAAGGCTCGACCGGCTCGCCGAATCCGCCTCTCGACGGCTGGAATGTGGCGCTCTTGCGGAATGGCGAAGTCGTCGAGCAACCCGCAAACCAGACCACATTGACGAGACGCTACACCGAAGAAGCCATCAAGTTTATCACCGCGAAGAAGAACGCCCCCTTCTTCCTCTACATGCCGCACACCTTTCCGCACGTGCCCATGTTTGCCTCGCCCGACTTCAAGGGCAGGAGCCGCGCGGGCATCTATGGTGACGCTGTCGAAGAGCTGGACTGGAGTGTGGGACAGGTGCTGGGGGCCTTGCGTCGGGAAGGTATTGCCGAGAACACGCTCGTCTTCTTCACCAGCGACAATGGTCCCTGGCTCATCATGGGCGATCAGGGCGGCAGCGCGGGTCTGCTCAAGGATGGCAAAGGCAGCACCTGGGAAGGCGGGATGCGCGTGCCGGGGATCGCCTGGATGCCGGGCCGGATCAAACCCGGTGTAACCAGTCAGCTTGCCCAGGCAATGGACGTGTTCCCCACCGCTCTGGCCCTGGCCGGGACATCCCTCCCAACGGACATCGTGCTCGATGGGGTCGATCTCGCGCCGTTGCTGTTTGAATCCCAGCCGCTGCCTGAGCGGCCGTTTTTCTACTATCGAGGCGATCAGCTTTTCGCCTGCCGCCTCGGTGAATGGAAGGCTCATTACCAGACCCAGACGGGATATGGAGCCCCCAAACCCGACCGGCATGAGCCGGAACTGCTCTTTCATCTCGGTCACGATCCCTCCGAGAAACGCAACGTCGCCGCCGCACATCCCGATGTTCTCGCTCGCATTCAAGCAGCCGTGAAGGCCCATCAAGCCCATGTGATTCCCGGCCCCCCGCAACTTCAATAGTCCGCCGGCAGGACCGGTCCACTTCTCGGTAGGTATTCGCTTCGCGAGCCGCTTGAACGTCTCGAGCTCGACACACCTACCAAACGGATCACCTGCGGCACGCAATCCGATGGAAAGTCGTCATGCCATGGGTTGGCTGCGGCACACTTCTTATCAAGCCGTTTCGCACCGCATGCGGTGAGGGCCGATGGACAACCTCGGGAACAATCAACCGTGACTTGAGGCTCCCACGACCACCCAATGATGACTGTCCGCAGTCCCTCTCAACAACGGCAGGTCTCTGTCAGGAGACGAAGGATTCGGGGGTGAAGCCCGCATCTACCGTTGGCGCCTTGAGGCGTTCTTGTCCCGGGGTGGAGCCAATGACAGTGATGGGCGCACCCTTCTCTACACCGACTTTCACGTGCGTCGAGATGGCGAGATGGGCTTGAAATCGCGGACTGTGAATGATGGACTAGGTTTCGACAGCCTGTCAGACGGATCTGTTCACAATAGTGTGTTCCACCCGCA
>JANRLN010000492.1:0-3245 GCA_033762515.1 Planctomycetaceae bacterium | reverse complement strand
ACGCGGTGGTTGGCAAGTTTACGCTCGCCAGCGGCTTGCACCCCGACGGTGAGTTCACTGAGCCGCGCCTCTACCTTCCGGTGGATTCCGTGCCCGCCGAATACGATCTCCAACTGGTGGTCGAACGCAAGGCGGCCGGCGGCAAAGCGTTCATGATTGGCATCGTTTGGCAAGGGGGACAGGGTTCGATCATCGCCGACGGCTTCAGCAATCCACCGGCGTGGGGATTGGAACTGATCGATGGCGTGAATGTGAAAGCGAACGGCACCTACCAGCCTGGAGAGCGGATTACCTTTGGAAAACTCCACGACGTGGTCGTGCAAGTCCGTCACGACGGAGTGACCGCACTCTGCGACGGGGCCACCGTTTTCTCCTGGAAGGGGAAATCTGAACGACTCACGACGCATGCCATGTGGGACGTCCCGAAGAAAGATCGACTTTTCCTGGGATTCCAGGGGCCGTACGTCGTGCATCAAGCCCGTTTCACGCCGGTCACGTTGCCGTCGGCCGGCGCATCCATTCAACGTGTGGAGCTGTTACCGCTGGTGGACTTGAAACGCGATGCCGGAATTGGCGACTGGAGTCGCAATGCCGAGGGGATTGCTTGCGCCAATCCCGCGGGGGGGAGCGTGTTGCAATTCCCCTACGAACCGCCGGAGGAATACGACTTCGAAATCGAGTTCACGACGACTGGCGTGGGTAACAACGTCAATCAATACCTGGTCTCAAACGGGCGAATGTTCACTTGGAAACTCAACTCGCACCGGGTGACGCCGCCGCTGTATGGGTTTGAATTGCTGGATGGCAAGATGGCCAAAGATTTCAAGGAAGCGGCCATGCAAATGACGGACGCCCTGGTGGACGGCCGCCGCTATCGATCTACGGTGGAGGTCCGACGAGGGTCTTTGCGAGCACTGCTGGACGGCAAAGAACTGGTGAAATGGTCTGGCGATTTCCAACGGCTGTCGATGGAAGCGTCGACTCCGATGCCGTTTCCGGGTCGGCTGGGAATCGGTTCCTGGCGGCGACCCGCGACATTCCATTCCGCGACGGTTCGGGAGATTTCGGGTGCGGGCAAACTGCATGCGACCAGGGTGATGCATCCCTCTGACCAGCAGTCAACAGTGTCTGATGCCAGTTCGAATTCGTTTCCTGCCGGTATGGAACGCCGTGCCGCGGAATGGGTCATCAGCCGCGGGGGGACGCTGGAACTCACCTACGATTCGCGCACGTTGGCCAGTGTCGATGAACTTCCGGCCGGGCCGCTGCAGATCAAATACATCGCGTTCAAGAAGCCCTTGTCGGGGACTGACGCTGATCTGGCGGATCTGGGGGCGCTCCCCGAGATGGTCTCCATTTCGCTGGACATGACCAGAGTCACGCCCGCGGGATTGGCGCGTCTGGAGCGTTGTCCCAAGCTTGAGCGACTCAGCCTCGGCGGCTTCCCGATCACCGACGAGGCGCTCAAAGCCGCCTCGCGATTTCCCAAGTTGGTGGGTCTGTTTTTGGCGAAGTCCGATGTGAGCCATCGCCATTGTGTCGCGATCTCCGAGTCGTTTCCGAATCTCAAGAATCTCAACCTGATGAACAACGGGCAACTCGACGACGCGGCGATCGCGCCTCTGTCGCGATTGAAACGTCTCACTTCGCTGCAATTGCAGCAGACCAAGGTGACCGCTGCAGGTGTTGCGACGCTGAAGAGGGCGATGCCCAACTGCAATATTGAATGGGACGGCTCCAACTGAGGGCTTCGGAGCGCGAGTGCGCCCAGATGTTCATTCCAACCACGCGTCGCCGCCTTCCCCTTGAGACACGTTCGCGGACTACGCCAGCAGTTCAGGAATCACCCGCCCGGCGACGTCTGTGAGACGGTAGTCGCGGCCCTGGAACCGGTAGCTCAGGCGTTCGTGATGCAGGCCCAGGAGCTGCAGTAGCGTGGCGTGGAAGTCGTGGACGTCGACCGGTTGGTCGACCACGTTGTAACCGTAGTCGTCGGTCTGTCCGTAGGTAAGGCCGGCTTTCACGCCGCCGCCGGCGAGCCAGACGGTGAAACAGCGGGGGTGATGGTCGCGACCGTAGTCGTCGACCGATAGCGGTCCCTGACAGTAAACCGTCCGCCCAAACTCGCCCCCCCAGACGACGAGCGTGTCTTCAAGGAGTCCGCGCCGCTTCAAGTCGAGCACGAGCGCCGCGGAGGCCTGGTCAGTCAACTGGCACTGTTTTTCAATGTCGCGCGGGAGGAAGCGATGCTGGTCCCAGCCGCGATGGAAGACTTGAATGAAGCCCACGCCGCGCTCCGCGAGTCGCCGGGCGAGGAGGCAGTGATAGGCAAATGTTCCCGGCGTGCGGGAGTCGTCGCCGTACAGGCGGAACGTCTCCTGGGTTTCAGTGCTGAGATCGACGAGATCGGGGACGGACGACTGCATGCGAAAGGCGAGCTCATACTGCTCCATTCGCGTGGCAATTTCGGGATCGCCGACAGCAACCAGATGACGGCGGTTCTGGACCGCGAGATCATCGAGCATCTGCCGCCGCAGGGCGGGGCTCAATCCGGCGGGATGCGCCAGAAACGGCACCGGGTCTCCCACGGAGCGGAGCTTGATCCCCTGATACCGCGACGGCAAAAAGCCGCTGCCCCAGAGCCGGTCGTAGAGGGGTTGGTCGCCCGTGCCCGAGATCATGACCACGAACGCCGGCAGATTCTGATTGACGCTGCCCAGGCCGTAGTTGAGCCACGCGCCGATACTGGGGCGCCCCGCCAATTGAGCGCCGGTCTGCAGGAAGGTGACCGCGGGATCGTGATTGATGGCCTCGGTGTGGAGACTGCGAATGATGCACAATTCATCCGCAATCCGCGCGGTCGCGGGGAGCAACTCGCTCAACCAGGTCCCGCTCTCTCCGTGCTGGGCGAAGCGAAACCTGGAGGCGGCGATCGGGAAGCGGTCCTGCGTGGCCGTCATCCCCGTTAATCGCTGACCTTGCCGGATCGACTCGGGGAGATCCGTATTCTGCCAGTCGCAAAGACGGGGCTTGTGATCGAACAGGTCCAACTGCGACGGCGCGCCCGACTGGAACAGGTAGATGATTCGCCTGGCCCTGGGTGAGGTGTGCGGCTGCAGCGCAGCGGCGGCCTGTTCCGCGCCGCTCAGCTGCGACCAGGCGGCACCCGCGACGAGACCTGCCAATTGGCCGAAGAAGGGGCGACGCGAGGGAATCTCGGAATTCGAGTGGTCTGCGGCCATGGC
>JANRLN010000491.1:0-4703 GCA_033762515.1 Planctomycetaceae bacterium | reverse complement strand
CAACAGGGCGCGACGCGACGGGTTGGGGAACGGTGGGCGGAACATCAATGACATCCTGGGACGATTCCCGGCCGGCGACGCATGAACCACTGCTTATCCGTAATTGTCGTTGAGGGAAGCCCCGTGCGTCAACCCGTTTTTCCCGTCCACCCAGGGTACGCCAGATCACCGGGAATCATCGGGCGGAGCTCAAATCTCGACTTGAGATCCGAGTTCGACGACGCATTCCGGCGGCAGGCCGAAGTAGCGCGTCGCCGAAGTGGCGTTGTGCGACATGGCGGCGAACAACCGCTCGCGCCACATCGACATCCCTTCGTGATGCGCGCTGGCCAACAACGTCTCTCGGCCCAGAAAGAAGGTGGTCCGCGTGAGATCCAACTCCAGTCCCGGATGCTCAATGCGCCGCAGGGCTTTGGGGATGTCGGGATCTTCCATGAACCCGTAGTTGACGATGACTCGATAAAAGCCCTCCGCAAGGCTCTCGACGGAGAGCCGGTCGGATTCGTTGACGTGCGGCGTCGGCTGCGTCCGCACGGTCAGCAGCAGGACGCGTTCGTGCAGCACCTTGTTGTGTTCGAGATTCTGCATCAGCGCCGGAGGCGTTCCCTCGCCGCTGCCGCTCATGAAAACGGCGGTCCCGGGCACCCGCAGGGGAGGATACTCCGTCACATCGAGCAGAAACTTCTTGATGGGATAGGCTCGATCCGCCAGACGGGCGGCGAGAATCTGACGACCCCGTTTCCAAGTGGTCATGACGACGAAGATCACCACTGCGGCGGCGATCGGGAACCAGCCCCCGTCGGGAATTTTGCTGATGTTGGCGCTGAAAAAGGCCAGATCGATGAGCAGAAAAGCTCCGGAGAGGGAGCCGGCGAAGGATCGGGACCAATGCCAGCGCTCGCGGGCAACGATATAGAAGATGATCGTGGTGATCGCCATCGTCGACGTGACGGCAATGCCATAGGCGGCGGCCAGCGCATTGGAGCTGCGGAACCCGATCACCGTGACCACGCAGCCAACCATCAGGATGTTATTGATGGCGGGCATATAGATTTGTCCGTATTCCGTGGCGGACGTATGCCGGATTTGAAGTCGGGGCAGAAAACCCAGTTGCATGGCCTGCATCGTGATGGAATAAGCTCCGGAGATGAGGGCCTGCGAAGCAATGACGGCCGCCAGAGTCGCCAGCAGCACCAGCGGATAGAGACCCCATTGCGGCGCCAGATAGAAGAAGGGGTTGGCGGCTGCCGCCGGGTTGGTGATCAGGAGCGCCCCTTGTCCCAAATAATTCAGGATCAGAGCGGGGAAGACCATACCGAACCAGGCCAGCCGAATCGGCTGCTTGCCGAAGTGCCCCATGTCGGCATAGAGCGCTTCACCCCCCGTGACAACCAGAAACACGGACCCGAGAACCAGCACGCCGTGCCAGCCGTTCGTTAAGAGGAACCGCAATCCGTACAGCGGATTGAAGCTGCCCAGAATCGCGGGGTATCGCACCATTCCGCCGATCCCCAAGAGTGCAATAGTGATAAACCAGGTGACCATCACCGGCCCGAAGTAGCGGCCGATGCCGGCCGTGCCGTGGCTTTGAATGGCGAACAGCCCGATCAGAATCGCGACAGTGATGGGCACCACGAACGGCTCAAAAACACTGGTCGCGACGTTGAGACCTTCCATGGCCCCCAGGACGGAGATGGCGGGAGTGATGACGCCGTCGCCGTACAAGAGTGCGGCCCCGAAGATCCCCAGAACGATCAGCCACCAGCGTTCGCGAGGACTGACGAACTTGATCGGTGTTGCCAGCGCCATCAGCGCCAGGATCCCCCCCTCGCCGCGATTGTCGGCTTCGAGAATGAAGATCAGGTATTTGATGGAGATGACGACGATCAGCGCCCAAAACACGAGCGACAAGACGCCAAAGACATTCGCGGGATTGACGGCGATCCCGTGAGTCCCGTGAAAGCACTCCCGCAGCGCGTACAGCGGGGACGTACCAATGTCGCCGTAGACGACCCCCAATGCCGTGAGGCTGAGCCACAGCAGATAAAATGGCCGGCGTGCTGTCGCAGGCGTTTGGCTATGGGCTCCCGCGGGGGAGTGGCCGTGAGTGGGGGAAGGATTGGAGACGCTCGTCCCCGCAGCTTGAGCCGCTGGCGTTTCTGCAGTCATACTGTCCGCGAGCCTGGTCGGGCGGCCGAGGGTTCCTGGGGCGACAGTGCACCCGCGCGCCGCGTGGTCGGGCGCGATCCGCTCGGTTTGCAGACTCTCGATCGTCGCATGAGGCGGCCAAGACCGCTTCCGATCCGAAGAATCCACTCTCCCGTGGGGGAGATTGTATCCGCGGCAGCCGGGGCCTGCACAGTCCTCGGGCAACGGAAGCGGGGAAAACTGGTCCGGCCGCGATTGTCAAGGGCTCGAATCGGTCTTGACGATTCGACCCTATCGTGGTTCCATTCGCCGCCCCCCGACAGGGATTGGTGGTTTCTTGTGCGCTGGCAGGTGCGGCTTCATGATTGATCGTGCGAAACTTTCGTCCTACCTGGGCGATCCGTCGCTGATGCTGGCGATCCCCGCCACAGGCATCTACTACGCGATTGTGCTGCAACCGGCCATGCGCGAGAGCGTGCTGTACCGTTACACCGGCGTGCATGCCGTCGAGTATGTGATCGTCGCGATGTTCCTGTGGGGCATGATCGACGTCTTCCTCAAATCGTGTTCGTTTCCCCGAGAGTTGTGGGCCCTGCGCCGCCCGTGGTTGCCGCAACGCACGGGGCGCGTGCCGGCGCAGCAGGCGGAAGTCCTGCTGGATCAGGTCCGTGCACAACCCCCCCGCGCGCTCCACTCACGAATGGGTCAGCGGTTGGTGCAGGCATTGTCTTACGTGGTGGAAAACAAGTCGGCGGAAGAGCTTCCCGAGCACCTGCGCTATCTCGCCGAACAAGACGACGATCGCACCTACAACCGCTACTCGCTGGCGCGCTTCGTCGTCGCCGTCACCCCGATTCTGGGCTTCCTGGGAACCGTGGTGCACTTCGGCACCGCCCTGAGCGGGCTGTCGATGACGAACCTGGAGAGCGAACTGTCGCACGTCGTGTCCGAGATGGGGACCGCCTTCAACACCACCACCATCGCCCTCGGGGCGGCGATGTTCACAATGTTTGCGTTGTTTTTGTGCGAACGCGCCGAACACGGCATGATCTCCCGAATCAACCGCTTCACCGAACGCGAGCTCCAGAATCGCTTTGAGGTCAAAGACGCCAACCTCGTTCCCTTCCTTGCCATTCTGGAAGGGGCCAACAAGGAATTTCATGCCGCGGTGGAACAGTCGCTGCAGCAGCAGGTCGCGGCCTGGTCGACGGCGCTGCGGGCCTTGTTCGAACAGTTTGATCAACGCCAGAAGCACGACGAGCAGCGTTGGCAAGCGCTCTGCGTCGAGTTGCAGGACCGGCATTTGACGTACGACGCCGCCCGCGATGAGCGATTGAAGCAGATGCTGTCGCTGGCCGACGCCCGTCAGGAACAGCACTTGGCGCAGATTCACCGGGCGCTCGAACAGGCCTCCCAATTCAGCACCGAAGTGGGCGCGCTGGCCAAGACTCTCAACAACATCGCCCGCGGCGAGGGACGCCTCGCGGAACTGCAGGCCACCCTCACCGAGAACTTGAGGGTGCTGCACGAAACCAAGCAGATCGACGCCGCGCTGCACGGGCTGACGGCGGCCATCCATTTGCTGACCGTGCGAAACCCATCCCATCCGTTCAGCAACGCCGCGTGACCTGCTGCGACCCAGGGCCCGCATCCGAGCCAGTTGACCGAAGTCCGAAGGGAAACACTCCAAGTCTCAAGTGACAAATCACAAACAAGTTCCAAGCTCCAAACCAGACCTCACGTCGAGCACGTTTGAGATTTGACGGTTGGGATTTCTTTGGAGTTTGATGCTTGAGATTGGGTGGCTTCACACAAGTGTGGCCAGTCGTCTAGATGCGGGCTGTTACTGCTCGCTGTCCGCCGCACTGATCGCCAGACCGATCTTCTCGAAGCCGGCTTCGTAACCCACGTCGATGACGGAGACCGCCTTGCCATGGCTGGCGTCGCCGTTTCCAACCACGATCATCTTGCGCGGCTGATCGGGCTGCCGAAGGAGCTGGCGGAGGCGGACCAACAGGTCTTCGTCCCCGTCGACGAGAACCCCTTCGACGCGGACTTCATCGCGGCTGCCGATGGTAACTTCGATCGACAGGTCGTCTTCTTCCTCCCGCGGGACCAGGCTCGGCTGCCCGCCGGCACCGTCGGCCATCGGTTTGGGGACGGGGAAAGGAATCGAGGACTCGAGCGCGTGCAGCGACGTAACGAGGAAGAAAATCAGCAGGAAGAACACGATGTCGACCATCGCGGTCATGTCGATCAGATCTTCGTGATCGATCTCCATCGGCGGCCGCCCCAACGGCGCTTCCTGCTCCTCAGAGTCGTCTTTAGGGGGGGGAGCATTTCGCGGCGTGCTGATCGGACCTGGTGAGATGACCTTGGGTGCGCTCACCGGAGGGACCGCCACTTGAGTGCCGCAAAAGGTGCACTCCACCCGCTCTCCCAATTCGTCGTCAGCGACTGGGATCGGTCGGCGGCAGCGGGGGCAGACAATGTCTGCAGACACGGTCAGCTATTCCTTTTCGATGACCGACAAACGCAAGTCGGTTCCGGGGACG
>JANRLN010000490.1:0-23416 GCA_033762515.1 Planctomycetaceae bacterium | reverse complement strand
GGACCACGGACCACGGACCACGGACCACGGACCACGGACCACGGACCACGGACCACGGAAAAAAAATAGGCCGGCCATTCCCGGGGGGCGGGGAATGACCGGCCAGTCGATACGCAGCGTCGTGGGGGGAAACGAACAACCGCGATCGAGTCTGCAGGTGGGATTCTTTCAGCAGCGAAATCGACGGCTTACGGCGAGGTCGGGGTGTCGCTGACCTTGTCGTCGACGTCGTTGATCTTGTCGAGCGAAATCGCGGAGATGATCACCGTGGCGATGACGGCGATCGTGAGGAGCACCAGCGTCGGATCGACGGCGCCGACCTGGCCGCGGGCGCCGTTCTCACCCATCACCAGCAGGGCGTGACCCTTGGCCGACGGCGGAGCGGTTTTTTCGTCCCAGACGCGGAAGTTGCCGGCGGTGTTGCCCGAACCGACGATGTAGTTCCCGGCGCGCACGTTGGGAGCCGAGAAGATGCCCTTTTCGTTGGTGGTCACGCGGGCGACTTCTTTGGTCCCCTGCTTGACGACCACTTCTTTGTTCTTGAGGGGGGTGCCGGTGTGGTCGACGACGCGGCCGGTGAAGGCCCCTTCGACGAGCACGACGTCCACCGCCAGCTTGCTGTCGGCCTTGGCGACGACGCGCGGCCGGGATTGCGTTTCTTGGGCGAGCACCCGGCCCTGTGGCAACAGCAGACCCGCCGCCGCCAGGCTCATCGCGGCGCCGCGAATCAGATCGAACGTCTTCATGGGAATCCTTTCGTGGGACAGCGAATTGGCGAATGTCACCTGGCGGCCCGCCCGGCGGTGGTGGCGGCAAATCGGGCGAGACCCGGTGCCGACGACAACTCTGGGCTGGTTCCTACAGGGAACCAGCAATCAAAGGTCTATGAGGCGAATATCGATGTGTTGGTCGAGGAGATGGCGAACTTGAAGGACCAGCCGTCGGATCGGACAGGGAGAGGTTTACGGCTGCGACGTCGTTCAAGCGTGGCGGGAGTATAGTGATGCGAGAAATCCGGTCAACGGGAGTCCTGTCAAACTACCGGCCGGCCGAAATTTTTTTCCACAGACCACCGCACCGACTGCGAACATCGGCGGTTCCTGCCGTTGACGTGGAACACCGAGTCATGCGTCGATGGAACCCTTCCCGTTGACGACGGACGCCGGCAAAACTCAGAAACGAGGATGAATCCGTTGAACGCACCCATCTCGCGAGCCGCGTGGTCCCTGCCGGACGACGTCGCCTATCTCAATCACGGCTCGTTCGGTCCCACGCCGCGCATCGTTCAGTCGGCGCGCGATGCCTGGTCGGCCCGGCTTGCCGCGCAGCCGATGGACTTCTTCCTGCGGCAGATGGAACCGGCCCTCGACGAGGCCGCGGCTCGACTCGCGACATTTCTCGATGCCGACCCGCGGGATCTGGTCTTCACTGACAACGCGACGACCGCCATGAATACCGTCGCTGCAACGGTGCCGCTGGCGGCGGGGGACGAAGTCCTCCTCAACAACCACGAATACGGCGCCGTCCGCCGCATCTGGCAGCGCGCGTGCGATGCCCAGGGGGCGAAGCTGGTCACGGCGCAGATCCCGGTTCCGATCCACAGCGTCGACGATGTGCTTGATGCGCTGTTCGCAGCCGTCACGCCGCGCACGAAATTGATCGTCGTCAGCCATGTGACGTCGCCGACGGCCATCGTTTTTCCGGTGGAGCCGATCTGCGAGCGGGCCAGGACGCTGGGGATCCCCGTGTGCATCGATGGTCCGCACGCGATCGCCATGCGCGAGGTGCACCTCAAGAAGATCGGCGCGGCCTTCTACTGCGCGAGCTTGCACAAGTGGCTCAGTGCCCCGCTGGGAACCGGGTTCCTGTACGTCGACAGGCGCTGGCAGTCGAAGTTGACGTCGCCGGTCCTCAGTTGGGGGCGCAGCCTCTCGGGTCGACCGGGGCGCTGGCAGGACGAGTGGAACTGGCAGGGGACGCGCGATCCGGCTGGCTTCCTTGCTGTGCCCGCCGCGATCGATTTCCTCGAGTCCGTGGGACTGGCGACCTTCCGCGAACATGGGCATGCGCTGGCCCACGAAGCCCGGCAGCGGATTGAAGCCCTGTGCGGGAACACCGCGCTCGTCCCCGACGACCCGGCGTGGTACGGGACGATGATCACCGTCCCCTTGCCGCCGGGCCCCAGTCTGCGATCGTCTCCAAACTCGTGGGACCCGTGGACTAAGACCTTGTGGGACGACCACCGCATTGAAATCCCTGTGGTCGACTGGCAGGGCCGCAGGCACATCCGCGTGTCGTGCCATTTGTACAACGACCGGAGGGATCTGGATCGGCTGCTGGCGGCGCTGGAGCAACTTGTCGGCGAATAACCGACAGGCGCCATCCAAGAATGTTAACCAGTCGCTGAATTCGCAAGAATTCAGACGTCCCGAGCAGACGACTGAATTCTTGCGAATTCAGCTACAAAATACCTTGAAGCCCTCTCGCTTTGAGAACGACTGCTCAGTTGTTGCGATGAGCACGTTCCAGTTTCGCGGGAACGTCCTTCAACAGCGTTGCCAGTTGAACCAGCAGCGCTTCCAGCCGGGCGTAATACTGCGTATCTGTGAGTTCTGCCTTCTGTCGCTTGAGGGCTGCGATCTGCAGCTCCAATTGATCCCGTTGCCGCCGGACGTCCGGCGGCAACGCGGCCTCGGCGGCGCTGAGTACGAGGTGCCATTGGTGCGCCCGATCGCCGTCGAGACTCTGCTTGCTATCGGCGGAGGCCTGCACGGCGTCGAGACCTTGGAAGGCGTCGGCACGAGTTCCCTGGCCGTCGCCGTTGTCGTCGAGGAGGGCGTGTTCGGTCTGCAAACGGCCTTGCGTCTTGTAAGACTCTTCCGTCCGTCGCGAAGCGAACAGATAGGCTTCCCACAGGGAGACCTGCTCGTCTTTATCGAGGTCCGCCGCGGGGTCGACGATCGCTGCGGAGAGATAGCCGCCGAAGTACGGGAAGTTCTGTTCTCCGCCGGACTTCGTCGCCGAGATGATCACGCGGTCGGGACCGGCGAGGGTCTGCAGAAAGGGGGCGCTGGCGGCCGACAGGTCGATGACCGCCACCGGCCGCTTCATGGGAGCCAGCCAGGCCTTCAAGTCGTTTGCGGAGACATCCGGCCCGCGGAGATTGAACTTGGCTTCGCGGCGATCAAAGGTGCCGTGGCCGATGAGAATCAGCCACAGTTCCGCGTCGCCGGTGCTGTGGTCGGACAAGAACGCCTGCAGGCGCTCGCGATCGGCCGGCTCCTGGGCTTCGTCGCGGCCGATGACCGTCAACCGGGCCTGGGACTTCGTCGCGGCGCCTTCCCAAGGCGCCGCCCATTCGGCGAACTTTTCACCGTACTCCTCGGCTCCGGGAGCGCCGATGACAACGACGACGTCGACGGGGTCCGCGGCGAGACAGGCGGCGATCAGGAGGGCGAAGGTCGGCATCAGGACCACTCTCATACTCTCGGCGAACACATTCGCCCGGCCTTCAGGCCGGGTCTCCATTCCACGTGTGCCACAGAGTCGTGTCACACTCATTCTCGCTCGTCGACTGTCGGAAAGCCCCGTGAACGGGGCTGTGCCAATCTGCTGTCGTCCCGTTCACCGGGCCTGAAGGCCGGGCCTATGTCGAAGATGTCCAATATCTCCCTGCGCTCTATGGCAGCCCGAAGCGACGCCGCACGCCCCATTCCAGGCAGAGTCCGGCGACGATCAGCAGCATCACCAGGGGATTGTGCCACAAGGGGGAGGTCGTCGTTTCGGTCAAGGCGGCTTCCAGCGACGGCAGGGTCTGCACGAACGCTTCGAGTTCCGACACCTCGACCACTCGGCCATTGGTCGCTTCCGCGAGCTTCTGCAGGCGTTCCCGATCGGGGCTGACTTGCCGCAGTTCGCGTGCCGCGAGGTCGGCCGCCCAACCGCTGGCGGCGGAACCGAGGGGCTTCCCTTCCGGGTCTTGCACTTCGACGCTGGCAGTCCAGGGACCGGCCGGTCGGCTCGCCACGACCGCTTCGTAGAGCCCCGGCTCCCGCAGCGACGGTTCCGCGGGCATCGACAAGGCCGGGCCTTCGGGGGGCTGCACCGAGATCGTCACCGCCGCATTGTCCTGCGGACGGAACTCCGGGGTTCGCACGCGGGCTTCGAGCCGCATCAACGGAACCCCCGAGGAATGGTCGCTGATCGATTTGAGATCAACCCGGTCGGGGACATCGACGATCAACCACCGCAGCATCTGTCGCCAGGCTTTGCCCAGGTCGTCAGCGGCCCGTTGATCGTCTGCGAGTTCCAGTTGCGAGCGCCACAGGTCGCCGATGAGGAGGGCCGCGGCCCGTCCTTGTCCGTAACGCTGTTCGACGAGGGCCGGGGAGTTGCGGCCGCGCGAATCGGTCACTTCGGCGACGGCGGAAGCCCCGGGTTTGAGGCCGCTGATGGTGTTGAGCGTGCGAAACCCCGGCAGCTCGCGCAGGCGGCGGACTTCATCGGCTTCGGTCGACCGCAGTCGCGCCCAGGGCTGCAACCAGCCTTCACGCGTGAGGGTGAGGCGATAGCCCTGAGGCGTCGGCAACGCGGGCGGGGCGTCGAGGTAGACCGGCAACATGCGACCCACGGCGGTTTTCTCGTATTTCCCCTGCCGGAACGATTCCAGTCCCCCCAACATCAGGAAGCCGCCCCCCCGCTCGGAAACGAAACGTTCCAGGAGCGACAACTGCTCGGCGGTGAAGAAGGCCGCTTCAATGTCATCCAGAATCACCGCGTGAAACCGGTAGAGCTCTTCGGCCGTCTTGGGGAACCCATCGCGAAACTCGTCAGGGGTCAGCGTGTCGAGTCGCACCAAGACCGGCTGGTCATAACGTTCGGTGTCGTCATTGACGCCATCAAAGCCGCGGAAGAGGGGGTTCGCCGATTCCCCTTCGCGGCCGCGGAAATCGAACTTCGCCTCCTTCTTGGCGATGCGAACGATCGAGGTCAGTTTGAGTTGATCATCCTCGGCCAGGGACCGCCGCAGAAACTTGAGTTCCCAGTTGGGACGCCCCGCCAGATACAGGAGTCGATAAGGTCCGGTCCCCCGGTCGACCGTCATGAGACGCGTGTTGTTTTCGAACGTCGCCTCCGCAAATTCGGGTGCGGCATCGAACGCGGCCAGATCTTTCCCGGCGACCGCGCGCACCGTGTAGAACGACACTCCCGTTTTGACGGGACGCAGTTGAAAGCGGAACTGCGGCAAGCGACCGTCGCGATCAATCGACTGCGTCTCGTGTTTGACGGCGGTTCCCGTCTCATCATCCACCCGCACCGTGACCGGCCCCGGCGGCAGCCCTTCCGCACGCAACTCCACCTGCAGCGTCACCGGGGCGTCTTCAAACGACGTGGTCGTCGACGTGATGCCCACAATCGACAGGTCGCGGTGTCCGCTCGCCGCACCGATCGGCACCGGATAGATCGGCGGCAGCCCGGCCAGGTCGGCATCGGCAATCTCATCGGTCGCGATGCCGTCGGTGAAGAGGAGCAGTCCCGCCACGGGCCGATCTTCCAGCCGCTCTTTAAGGGTCCGCAGCACAGCGCCGAGTTCGGTCCGATCCCCGGTGAAATCGAGACTGGCGAAGTCGGCGACGTACTTGGGTTGGGCGTCGAACTGGTAGCGTCGGACGTCGAAGTCCTGCTCCAGTCGAACATGCCACGGCGCGGCGTCGCTGGTCAGGAGCGACTGCAGCACCTCGCCGCGCGGCCGCGGGGCATTGGGATCGGTGAGTGTCAGACTGCGCGAATTGTCCGCGAGCAGCAGGAACAAATTCGCCCCCGGCCGGACCCGCGTGCTGCTCCACAGGGGTTCGCCGAGACAAGCCGCGATCAGGATCAGCGCGAGCACCTTCCCCCCCGCCCCCCACCGAAACCGCGGCACATCGCGCCACAACGAGCGATAGCTCCATGCCACGACCACCGCCAGCGCCGCAGCGGCAGCAATCGCCGGCCAGAGCCAGTCGGTCCGGGAAACAATCAGGAAGGCGAGCATAAACTGGTCCACTGACGGCAATCTCGCTTCGTCACCGACTTAAGCCACGGATCAAACACAGATTCAGCAGGCAATCGACGGAATGTTGCGACCTGCCGCAGCACCGCCGAGCGTCGCTGGTCACCGCAGTGACGGTCGCTCCGGAACGAGCACCCGCACAAGCTCTGCTTGTCTCTCCGAAGTCCGTGTGTCGTCGGTGTTTCATCCGTGGCTCAAGTCCCATTCTTCCGCTCTTCCGCAGATCAGTCGCTTGAACTTGAATTGTGTGTGCGGCCGAAGTCGATCAGCCGCCCGAGGCGCATGCCCGAGGCCTTGATCTCGTTGAGCAACGGCGCCTCATCCTCAGTGTTGTACGACCTGGCCGCTTTGACTTCGACGACAACGACTTCGTTCCCGAGCCAATCAGCCGCTGAGAGGCCGACTTCCGTTCCGTTGTACCGCACGCGAATCTCAGATTCGAGATCGACGGGCAGCCCGCGCGCCGGCAAGGCACGTTGATAATCCCTGTTGAGGAAACCCTAACCCGGCACTCGGCGAACTTCGATGGCCGCACCGATGACTTCCTGGGTGCTGTCTGTGTGGAACAAATTCTCGCCGCAATCCGACATCGAAGTCCACCCACTCCACCGGGTCATTCGGCCGCATGTTCGACGTTGATGACCGGAATCGATCAACGGCGACGCCGTCGCGTGGTCACAGATCCAATGCAGAGGAATCAAGGCTTCATGACAGCCGGAAGAGGCTCAGACGGTCCCACACTGTGAGCGACGCCGGAAATTGTGAGCCGCCCCCACGGCGCGGAACCGCGCCGGGCTGCACTCTCCGATTCCCCGAATCCTCAACCTCGTTGGCTCCGGCGGTGGCTCGTCGGCGGCTACTCCAGCCACGCCGCCCCGCGGGGGTATTCGTACTCCGCGATGGACGACGGACGCATGGTGATGCTGTAGCCCGGCGCCGTCGGCGGTTGATAGCGTCCATGACGCATGACCACCGGAGCGATGAAGTGCTCGTGCAGGTGGCCGGCGTACTCGCAGATGCGATTCTCCAGCGATCCCGAGACGCAAATGTAGTCGATCATCGCCAGGTGCTGCACATACTCACACAACCCGACGCCCCCGGCGTGTGGACAGACCGGAACGCCGAACTTCGCCGCCAGCAGCAGCACGGCCAGGACCTCATTCACGCCGCCCAGCCGGCAGCTGTCGATCTGGCACACGCCGATCGCCTGGGCCTGCAGGAACTGCTTGAACAGAATTCGGTTCGCGCAGTGCTCGCCCGTCGCCACCTGGATCGGCGCGACCGCCCGGGCGATCGCCGCATGCGCGAGCACGTCGTCGGGGTTGGTCGGTTCTTCAATGAACCACGGTTGGAACTCCGCCAGCCGCGACATCCAGCGAATCGCATCGGCGACGTCCCACACCTGGTTGGCGTCCATCATCAGACGACGTTCCCAGCCGATCTCTTCGCGAATGATCCGGCAACGGCGGACATCGTCTTCGAGGTCCCGTCCCACCTTGATCTTGAAGACGTTCCAGCCCTCCGCGAGACACTGGCGGCAGAGTTCCCGCAGCCGGTCGTCAGAGTATCCCAGCCAGCCTG
This sequence comes from Planctomycetaceae bacterium, assembly GCA_033762515.1. Taxonomy (GTDB): domain Bacteria; phylum Planctomycetota; class Planctomycetia; order Planctomycetales; family Planctomycetaceae; genus DSVQ01. The sequence goes on along the minus strand of JANRLN010000490.1, from coordinate 15,783 downwards.
CCGAGGTCGTGTACGCCGGGTAGCCCTCGCGCTCCAAATGGGCGATCCGCTCGCCGCGGGTGGCGAACTGCCGCTGCAACAGCGCGTGCGCTTCATCCGGCGTCAAGGCGTCGGTGAGATAGCGGAAGTCGATGCAGCGGACGATTTCTTCGGGGGCGAGGTCCGCCACCAGTCGCCAGAGGGGCTTGCCGACCGACTTCGCCCACAGATCCCACAGCGCATTGACGACCGCCGCCGTGGCCAGATGAATCACCCCCTTTTCGGGACCAACCCACCGCAGTTGGCTGTCTCCCGTGATGTGACGCCAGAATCGACCGGGGTTCTCGGCGAACTCTTCGAGCGTCTTGCCGACAACCAGGGGCGCCAGCGCGTGAATCGCCGCCACGCAGAGTTCATTGCCGCGGCCGATGGTGAACGTCATGCCGTCGCCGGCGAGTCCGTCCTGATTCGTCTGCAGCGTCACGTACGCCGCCGAATAATCAGGGTCGGGGTTCATGGCATCCGACCCATCGAGATGCCGCGACGTCGGGAACCGCAGATCGCGCGCCGACAATCCCACAATCCGAGTGACCATAGATCCAGCTTCTTCCAGGAATGACTCAGCGACGCTCCCCATGATGTCGTTGGTCGCCGCGGACGGCAACGCCGGGCGCGGCGACGCCCGTCTGACGGGAAGGCCCGATCGGTCGGGAGCGGCTCACGCCAATTCGGGGATGTGGTCCCCGTAGGAGATGTGGATCGGCCGGCCGGCGGCGTCGTTGAACGTCCGTCGATAGTCGATGCCCAGGTGGTGGAAGATCATCGAGCGGAAGTTCTGCGGCGTCAGTTCGCGCTGAACGGGATGCTCCCCCATCGAGTTCGTGGCGCCGATCACCTGGCCCATCCGCTTCCCGCCTCCGGAGACGAGAATCGACATCGCATGCGGCCAGTGGTCGCGGCCCCAGTTGAGTTTGCCGCCGTTGTTGTTCCCCTTCTGTTCGTTGCCGCGGGGGGTGCGTCCGAATTCGCCGGTGACGATCACCAGCACGTCGTCGTCAAGACCGCGCTGGTAAATGTCTTCAATGAGGGCGGTCACCCCTTGATCGAGACCGGGGAGCCGTTCACGCATGGCGGTCGGGAGGTCGCCATTGACGGCGTGGTCGTCCCAGTTGTAGATCTCTTTGCCGCCGGGGACTCCCACGGTGACAAAGTTGACGCCGGCTTCGACGAGGCGCCGCGCGAGGAGGGCCTGCTGCGCCCAGCCGTCGCCGTAACGGGCGCGCGTGCGGGGATCTTCGCGCGTCAGGTCAAAGGCGGTTCGGGCGCGGTCGCCGCCGATGATTTCAAAGGCCTGGCGATTGAAGGCGTCGAAGGAATTCATGGCGCCGGCGTCGAGATCGGCCCGCAGACGATCCAGTTGCCCGAGCAGCGACTGGCGATGCCCGAGGCGCGAGCCGTCAATCGTCGCCGTCGCGTTCGGCATCCCCTTTTCGCTGACCGTGGGGGGGCGGTACATGTTGCCCCAATAGCCGGTGGCCGTGGTCGGCACGTAGCTGTAGTGCGTGGCTCCCATTCCGCAGGCGACGGGCATCCCGTTCGAGCATTGGCCGAACACACGGCTGACGACGGCCCCGATCTCGGGGTGGACCGACTCATGCTTCCCATCATCCCAGTCCGGATAGCCGCTCATCATGACCGGGATGCCGTCGTTATGGCCGGCGTAATTGTGGGAACAGGAGCGGATCAGCGTGAACTTGTCGGCAATCTTGGCATGCAACGGGAGGAGTTCGCAGACTTCGATACCGGGGACATTCGTCGGGATCGGCGAGAATGGCCCGCGCACCTCCCTGACGGCGTTGGGCTTGAGGTCATACGTCTCCAGATGGGACGGCCCGCCGTTCTGCCACAGCAGAATCACCGACTTCTTCGAGGGCGACGCGCGATACTCCGACGACTCGGCCCCCCGGGCCTGCAAACGGAACAGGTCAGCGAGGCTGAGTCCGGCAACTCCCAGGGCGCCGACGCGGATCATGTTCCGCCGGGTGACGCCATCGCACAGGCGATGCGGATTCGTGAGAATGTCGAGCACGGGTGAGGCGTCCCAGGAGGATGTCAGGAGTCGGGGGCTGGCGCCAACAGGCGTCGTCACGCGTTCAGCTTCCCGTCGCAACAGCAATACTAGATATGTCGGCGACCGAACACAACGGGGATCAGCGCATCCGGGACGTCCGGAAAAACGTCGGCGGCTGCGGTTCGCCACGACGGGAGATTCGGCCGATTGCGTGCGATCCGCCGTCTGGCCGGGTATGCTTCACCGGCATGCGCATCATTGCAGGCCGCTTTCGGCGACGGAAATTGCTGACGAATCCCGGAAACACCACGCGGCCGATTATCGACCGCGCCAAGGTGATTCTGTTCGACCGCATCCGCGATCGACTCCCCGGCGCCCGGATTGCCGACCTGTTTTGCGGGACGGGGACGCTGGGTCTGGAGGCCCTCAGTCGCGGAGCGCGGAGCGCGGTGTTTGCCGAACGCGATCACCGAGCGCACGAACTCCTGCGTCAAAACGTGGCGATGCTGGGGGCCGAAAACGAAGCCCTGTGCTGGCGCGTGGACTTGGCGCGCTGCTCCTTCATGCCGAAGGGGGAGTTCGCCTGGACACCCTACGACGTGATCTTTTTCGATCCCCCGTACGCCAGCGCCGAGGCGATCCAACCGGGGGACACCTGGTATCGGTGCCTGCAGCAGTTGGCGCGTCCCCATCTGAGCGCCCCCGGGGCGCTGTTGGTGCTGCGTGTGGCCAAGTTTTCGGAACCACAGTTGCCGCCCGCGTGGCGGCAGACGGAGGTCCACGAGATCGCCAGCATGCGGATCATCATGGCGGAACGGGTCGACGCCGTCGATGCTGCGTCTGATGAACTGTTGACAACCGACGAACCTGACTCCAGCGTGGATTCCGACGAAGATTCCGACTGAGATGAATTGCGAACACCCGCTTGGATTCCCGAACGAGCCTTCACCGGGAGTTGCTCAAGATGCCGGAGCTTGCCGAAACGCGATTGCACAAGGTGTATCAGGCCGAACGCTGGGGGGACACGCTCGTCGTCGTTCCGCTCGGCGACGCCATGGGATTCAGCGTCACCTCCGTGAACAGCGAAATGTCGGTGATCAAGGGATTGGCCGAGTCCCGAGCCACCAAACATCTCATCGTTGATTTGAGCCGCGGCAACTACTTCGGCTCGATCGTGCTCGGCGCATTGATCTCGCTGGGCACTGCGGTCCGCGATCAAGGGGGACGCATCGCCCTCAGCGGCGCCTCGAAAGACATGCAGGACGTCCTGCGGCTGATGAAGCTCGATCGAATGTGGGAGATGTTTCCCGACCGTGCATCGGCCATGCGCACGATCTCGAAGGTCCCCGTCACTGAAAAGCTCTGGTCCCAGCGCCGGGTCTTCATGGTCGCGGCGGTCATCGCCGCGGCTGCCGCCGCGTTCCTGCTCATGCCGCAACCGCAATACGGCCGGGCGGAGTACGAAGAGCTGATTGCGCTCTGGCAGGAGGTGGAGAGTCGGCGGAATCAGGCCGGGATTGATGAATGGTCGCGGCTGCAGCGGAAGTGTCAGAACCGGATTGAGGAGATGGTCCGCGTCCTCGAGCAGCGAAATCGACAGCGCGGATCGAAAGGGATGGAGTCCTTCGTCATTTTCGCGGGCCGGGATCACTTGTTGCCGTCGCTGGAGCGCAGCGCCTCCGGCACGACGCTTGAGTATCACCGCCACATGGTCCAGTTCTACTTGCGTTGCTGCCAGGCAGAACTGGAGGGGCGCCCCGTGCCGCAGGGCGCTGCTCAGGGGGCGGCGATCTTCTCCCCGGACGTTGCGCCGCCGGCAGCGCTCCCTGCTGCCGCGCCGCCGGCGATGCCGACACCGACTCCGCCGGCAAGCGCCGACCCGCCCGCGACGCCATGACGCCTGAGTCGCGACGGCTGCCGCGGCCACCACCACTCCGGCAGGCTCCCCGAGAAGTATCCCCGTCGGCCGTTTCGGAGTTTTCGGAAGCACCGTCCCTCTGAGAGGAGTTCTCCGATGTCGCGTCTCCTGAAGTCATGCCTCATCCTCAGCCTGCTGGGGGGCCTTGGTTCCGCGGCTTGCGCGCAGGATCGCGAAACCAAAGTTCGCAATGATCGCAAACTGCTGGAGAACAGCGACCACTGGATCTACAACGATCTGGATCGCGCCCTGCGTGAAGCACGCCTGAAGAAACGGCCCGTGCTCGTGGTGCTGCGCTGCATTCCCTGCGAGGCCTGTCACGAGTTCGATGAGCAAGTCGTCGAACGGGAACCCCGTATTCGCGATCTCCTTGATCAGTTTGTCTGCGTGCGCATCCCCCAGGCCAACGGCATTGATCTGTCGCTGTTCAACTATGATTACGACATGTCCTTCGCCGTCTTCTACCTGCATCGCGACGGCACTCCGCTGGGCCGTTTCGGCACGCGCACCGGCCGCGACAACGAACAGGACGACATGCACATCGACGGCTTCGCCGAATCGCTGTCATTAGCCCTGGAACTGGAAAAGAATTTCGACCAGCACCGCACCGCATTGGCTGGAAAACGGGGCCCCGCCGTCGCCTTCAAGTCGCCGGAACTGTTTCCCTCCCTGAAAGACAAATACACCGACAGCCTCGACTACCAGGGCAAGGTCGTCCAGAGCTGCATTCATTGCCACCAGATTCGCGAGGCGGAGCGACTCGTGTTCCGCAGCGCCGGCCGGCCGGTTCCAGACGAATTGATGTTCCCGTGGCCGGGCCTGGACGTCGTCGGCCTCAAGTGCGATCCCAAAACCGCCTGCACGGTGGAGAAAGTCGCCGAGAATTCGATTGCCTCCAAGGCAGGCCTGCAACCCGGCGATCGATTGTTGACGCTGAACGGTCAGCCGTTGGTGTCGGTAGCCGATGCCCAGTGGGTCCTGCAGCAGACGGCCGCCTCCGGCAGCATCGAGGTGACCGCCGCTCGCGGTGCGACGACCGTCGAAACACGCCTTGAACTGCCGCAGGGCTGGCGTCGCGCGTCCGACATCTCGTGGCGGGCGACAACCTGGGATCTGCGGCGAATCGCCTTCGGGGGGATGCTGTTGACATCGATGCCTCCAGAAGCGCGGGCCAAAATCCCCGTCGCGGCCGATCGACTCGCGCTGGAGGTGAAGCATGTCGGTCAGTACGGCGAACACGCGCGCGCCAAACAGGCTGGGATTCAAAAGGGAGACGTCGTCGTGGCGTATGACGGACGTGCCGACCTGCTGACCGAAACCGCCTTGCTCGCATACGCCCTGCAGCAGAAACGCCCGGGCGATTCCGTGGCGATCGAAGTGCTTCGCGGAGGCGAGCGGAAGTCCCTGACAATCTCGCTGCGGTGACCTGCACCCGCGGGAACTGGGTGACGGCTCCCTCTCGCAGACGGTACCGACGTCGGTCGACGACTGAGAATCGGCCTCGGCCTCGCAATCCCGGCGACGCCACGCGGAGTTCTCACAGACGATGGGCGGGCAATTCAATCGGGCACATAAACAACATCGCCGGATTGCAACCGATAGGCCGTCCCCAGACGCTGGCCAGTGCCGGTGAGTTGTTCATGGCTGACGCGAAACTGCGGCAGTTTGAGTCGGCGTTCGAGAATCTCCTCCAGCGATGCCGGTGCAGACGCATCGCTTTCCGAATCGGCCGCAGAGTGATCGCCCGCCGACTCGTGCAAATGTCCAACGAGGCCCACCAGCAACGCGATGGAGAACACCATCCAGAGGTCGAACAGATTCACCAGACCGGCCAGAGGATCCTCTTCGCCGAAAACGTCCCATTGACGGCGCTTAGGGCTCACGGCTCGGCTCCGGAAAATGACGCACTGCGCCGGAGAAGGGAGGCCAGTTTTCGACGGGCGGATGGCATGGTTCTGGAGATCCGTTTGGTGACGCAGGCAGCGTTGACGAGCGAGCCTGCCGTCGAACGTGAACCACGAATTCCAGATCGCTGAGGTCCTGTGCATACCACGCGCGGCGGATGATGCCGGCCCCGCAGGCAGAGCCCCCGATAAGGACCCCGAACACCGTCGTCGTGAATGCAATCACCAGATTGCCCGACAGCGCCTGGATGTCTCCGGAAGCCAAGCCCGTCAGGGCGGGACCGAGCGGCACCAGTGTGCCGACCAGTCCCAGCAGCGGACCAACGCGTGTCGCGAACGCCAGCCAGCCCAGTCGCCGGGCGATGTCCATTTCCAGGTCATCCAGCGACTTCTGCACCAGGAGGGATTCATCTCTCACGATCATGGTGCGCGACTGGAGTCGAGCCGGGTAGCCGACCAGGGCGAGCGTATAGAAACGATCCGCCCCGCGTCCGCCGCAGCGCAGTTCGCTAAGCAATCTTCTCCACGACCGTAGATGGATCCAACGATCGAGCGCTTCGCGCATCAACCCTCCGCACATGATGAGGGCGGCTCCCATGAAGACCAATAGCATGACCAGCGTCGGCGTCAACAGGCCGGTGGAAATCAGGTACAGCAACTCGACGAGGCGATCGGTCACGGGACACCTCGACGCAGGAAGAAGCCCGCCCCCATCAGGAGACCAACGACGGCCGCGATCGAAAACAGCAGCCATGGGGTCTGCAGATTCGGCGAACCGATTTCGGCCGGGTTCGCCTCGTTCGTTGCCTGCGACGGCTCCAGCTTCCGTCCTGCGACAACCTTCGTTCTGGACGGCTCGGCTGCGGAAGCAGCTTCCGGCGCAGCCGTCCGGGAGTCTCCGGGCCCGTTCGCCGGTGAAGCGTTCGTCATGGCCACCGGAGACGCGGCTGGGTTGGCCGCGACTGCGGCGCCCGGTGCGGATCCCCTTTGCACCAATTCGGTGTCTGTCATCTGAGTCTGTTCTGCGATCCGCCGGGAGTATTGCGCCAGCAATTCCGCCGCGCCGGGAGAACTGAGTTCTTCGATGTGTTGCCGCACGAGGGCGTCGAGGTGTCGGTTGCCGCCGCTGGTCATGTGACCGGACAGGCCGTGTCGGGCGACGCTGCGCGCATACTCTGCCGCCAGCTGTTGCGCGACCGCGGCGTCTGCCTGCCAATATCCTTTGCGGATGGCTTCGAGCATGACGGCCATGGCATCCTGGTAGGCGTACGGGTTGTTGCGGTCCATCCATTCGGGCAAATGCAGATTCAGCTTGTCGTCGATCAGGACGCGCTGCATCTCGTTCCAGTTGTCGTTCCCGACGCTGCCGGGACGCATCACCTCCCAGCCGAAGCTGTTGGAGGTCAGGAAGCGGATGTGGTCGGCGCCGGCGTAGCCTTCCTTCATCATCCCTTCCAGCCACTTCCGATTGAACAACCGCACGCGAAATTCGCGCCGCAGGGCGTCTTCGGCGTTGATGAGTCCTGCCTTGTCGGGATCGCGAACATCGGCGAGGACGTATTCGGGGCGCTTGCCGGTCATGGCTTCCACGGCGAGGCTGAGACTTCCACCGTGCAGCCACGTGTAACGGCTGGCCAGCGGTCCGGTCATGTGATCGGACCAGCTTCGCACGACGGTATGGGTTCCCTGGATCGCAGCATCGTACAGGGGCGCGGCGGCCTCCCCCCAGGCCCCTTCGGTGAAGACATGCTTGTGATGGGCCAGGTATGCGGCGGCAATTTCGTCGCGCGAATCCCACTCCCCCGAGCGAGCGACTTTGTAGGCGAGGAAGCCCCCCGATTCCCGTCCCGGGTCGCGACCAAAGATGCGGGCGTGCGACAGCACTTCCGCGCGCTCGGGGGGGATTCCCTGTGCGACCAGGGTCTCGCGCAACTGTCGTGTGTTGCGGTGGAGGGGGTTGTCTGGCTCGTCCGCCTGGGTTGCCAGACGAATCGCCTTGTCCCACAAATTCAACCGGCTCGGCAGGTTCGACTCGTACCATCCGCCGGAGGCGACAAAGACATCGACGCGCGGTCGGCCGAGCTCTTTGCGGGGAATCAGCCGGACGTCGTTGACCAGTTGCCGATCGTCCCAGACCGGTTCGATCCCCATGAGCTGCAGGATCTGGCCTTCCATCACGCCGTAGTCGCGAAAGGTGGCCGAGCTGCGCAGATCGAACCCGACCTTCGCGGGAAACTCGCCGGTTTGCGACTGATGACGGGTCACCAGATCTTCCGCCAGTTTCTTGCCCAGCTCCCAGGAGGGGCGCGTGGGAATCTCCTCCGGATTGAGCAGGTACATATTGCGGCCGGTGGGAACCGCGCCGGGATTGCGGATGGGGTTGTTCCCCGGACCGGGGGGGACGAATTTCCCGTCGAGCCCGGCAAGCAGGTTGTCAATCTCGTCGGTCGTATGGTCGAAATCGGCATTCAACTTGAGGGCCAGTTGGAGGCCCTTATCGATGGCTTCCGGCAGCTCGGTCAGCTTCCCACCCACGGTGGCGTTGACCGCGTCGAGAGGGGCCAGCTTCTGCCGCAGGACGAGTTGCAGCAGCCTTTCGGCCTGGGGGCGCAGAACGTGTCGGTCGTCATGGTTGTGAGCGTGGTCTGCGCCGATGGCGTGCTGCCGCTCGTGAATCAGCTCTTTCAGGGCCTCCAGAAACGGACTGCGCAGAATGTTGACCATGTAGGGAATCAGCAGGTCCGGGCGCGGGCGCTCGCCGTAGACGTGCAGACTGGTCGGAGTCGACTCTTCCTGGATCGCGTGCAGGTAGTCCGATACCTTTTGAATGTCGGCAGGATCCAAGAGACCCTCGGCAGGCATCGTCAAGTTGAGATCGACATCGAGGCGGCACTCACGAGTCAGTCTGGTGATCTCCTCGCGGAACTTCTCCTTGAGAGCCCCGTCTTCGAGGAGGTCCCACTTGTCGACCGTATCGTGCAGATTGGCCAGTTCGTCGCTCAGCCCGGCGTCGACAATCGGCGGCGACAGATGGCTGATCAGCGTGCCGTACACACGTCGCCGCACCGGCGACGATTCGACCATGTTTTCGATGATCCACGGATTGAAGTTGGGCATGGCGCCCATGATGACATCGCACCAATCCCGGCGGGCCAGACCGTTCGGCTTACCGGGAAGTGCGAACTCCGACCCATGGGTGCCGAAATGAATGACGGCGTCAGCCTGGAAATCCTGCTCCAGCCAGAAGTAGGTCGCCAAGTAATTGTGCGGGGGCGCCGTGGCCTTGTCGTGCGCCTGCGCGTTGGCTTCGTCCCGGCCGTGGAGTTCGCCGCGCAACGGCTGCGGCAGCAGGCTGATGTTCCCCAACTCGACCCGCGGGATCACCAGGAATTTCTCTCCCTCATTCTCCCAGACCATGAACCGACCAGGGGGCGGTCCCCACTTCTCTTCGATCTGGACGCGACGATCGGACGGAACCTTGCGCTCATACCAACTGCGGTACTGGTCTTCAGCGACCAGCACCGGCGAACCCTGTCGCACGAGGTGATCGAGTTCGGCCGGCGCCCAGACGCCGACCTGGCGGCCCCGTTCCATCATCCAGCCCAGCAGTTCGTCCTCGTGCTGCGGCAAGGGGTGCACGCTGTAGCCCTGCTGCTGCATCGCGCGAAGCACGTTGATCAGGCTGCGGGGGGCGTTCAGGTGCATTCCGGTGGAACTGCCCCGCATCAGTTCCCCTTTTCCCATTTCGCGGTCGTAATAGATGATCGCGATCTTCTTCCGCTGCGGGGGGGTCATCGCCAGTTTCGCCTGACCGAGGGCCCGCTGAATCAGGTGTTCCACGCGGTCGGGAATCGGCTGAAAGGCTTCGGCGCTCCCTTGTCCGCTCGCGGTCCCCGCCGCCACTTGCGGCTCGATGGCGCCGATCAGTTCCTGTCCAATGATGTGAAACGCCAACTCGCTCGACGACAGCCCCGCCACGCTGGCCTGCCACTCCTCGATCGATTGTTTGCGGAGGAAGATCGAATGCAGATGGGGGACGTTCAACGTTTTGCGGAACGCCGGGGGATCGCTGCTGTGACAGGTGTGGATGACGGCATGCGGGGCGAAGGCGGCCGTCTGCTCGGCGTAGACCTGCGATCGGCCGTCGATGATCCCGACCGCGACTGCTCCCTGCCGCTCGGCTTCGCGGATGAGGGCATCGACCACCCGCGGCTGTTGAAACGCCAGATGGGTGGCGTGCACCGCGATCAGCAAGCGGGGCTTCCGGGGGTCAAATGTCCCTCGCGCCCGGCTCCAGACTTCAAAGGCCCCGGCCGATGGAAAGAATTCCGTGTGGTCGGGATGATAGAGACCCTCCCGCTCCACTTCCTGCGGCGGCTCGATCGGCAAGTCGCGTCCGAGGTACTTCGCTGCGGTGTAAATCAGGAGTCGCCGCAGATTCTCAGGCGATGATCCGTAGTACTTGACGGCTTCTTCGTCGCGCAGGACGAGCTCCGCGTCGTGCAGCGCGCGGAGAAAGTCGTACGAGCTCGACTGAAACGCCACAATTCGCAGCGCGGGATGTTTCTGCTTGGCCCGCTGCATCAAAGCGCGATAGGCGTCGCGGTCTTCCTCGCGGGTGTGCTGCACATACACCACACGCACGCTGCCGAGGTCGGCGGTCCGCTGCGAGACTGCGCCGTCGTCGAAGTAGGTGACCTTGAGTTTCAGCGGCGGCGCGTATTTCTCGATCTGGTCATAGATGCCCCCGTGCAGTCCGAGGAACCCGATGTCGAATGGAGGAGCGGATGGCGGCTCCTGGGCGCCGACCGTGCCGGCGGCAAGTCCCCCGGAGATGGCCGTCACACAGATCGCGACATTGGCGAGGAGCCAACAACGCATCTGCGACGACGTTGAGGAATGGCGCGGCTTCTCGGTCAAAATTCACCCACCGTTTCCGAACCCGCGCGACTCCCCAGCGCCTGATAGACCCGCACATCGATATTGTCGGAAAGGAAATGGACAGACCCATCGGCGAAGGCCAGCAGCGCGCCCCCGACGTGAAAGCTGCGGGCTGCGAAGTTCGTGCAACCGTAGTTGGGGGCGATGCAGTCGAAAAGACGATGATTGGGGACGTTGATGGTCGCCATGATGTTGTATTGCGGCTGCCCCCCAAACCAGATCGTCGCCCGGTCGGACGCGTTGGGATAGACCGACTGACACGTCGTCAGATCTTGAGCGCTCGAACCGGCCGTGTTGGTGAAAATGTAGTTGTCTTTGACCGTGTTCGGGTCGCCGTCGCTCTTGATCGTTTCGCCGATGGCGATCGTTTGCGACGTGCCGTCGGTGATCCATTGCAGCCGGGTGTAGGAACTGTGGCCGAACAGGCCGTCGCAGTTGATGTCGCGGCAATTGCAGAGGTTGCCCTGGCTTCCCAGGTAGTTGGACGGAGCGAAATTGGGATTCGAACGTCCCACTGGGTCGCTGGGGCAGACAAACATGGGAATGTCGATCGTTCCGACTGCATAGAAATCAGGATTGACGTGCACATTCAGCGTCAGGCTCGCCCGGTTGAAGTCGATTCGGTTGTACAAAGGCTGCTGATCGACATAAGGAAGCAGCGACGTCAGCCAGCCGAAGTGATGCCGCGCCCCCGCCGAAATGCCGTCGGTGTAGGTGTCCATATGCCCCGGAGGGAACATGGAATAGGCGCCGGCATAGTTGTGCAGCGCCAAGCCGAGTTGCTTCAGATTGTTGCGACACTGCGTCCGCCGCGCGGCCTCGCGCGCCTGCTGCACCGCCGGCAGCAGCAGCGCCATCAGAATGGCGATGATCGCGATCACGACCAGGAGTTCAATCAGTGTGAATCCGCGTGCTTTTGGCATGCTCACTTTCCGCTCAGTCACGGCTGTTAGTGATTGTGACCTGCCGTCGCTGCCTGCGCCACGGCTTGCACCGCGCAGCCGTCGTCACAGACTTGAAACTGAATACCGTCGACCGTGACCAGATTCTTCGCTTCGACGCTGGGGATCGTCTTCGCGCAGACAATGCAGGTTCCCGGACGGCCGATGGGGCTGCGCACGGACGTTTCCGGATAGGTTGACCCCATGCCGCAGCCACTCCCCAAGCCGCCGATGATCAGGATCGGCGTCAGGCAGGAAATCCGTAGCCGCCAAGACACAGACATCGCGGTCCTCTCTGGGCTCGAATGTGTCGCTCTCAAGCGGTCGCTCTCGACGCTTCGCGGAGGTCTGCAAGCAACCCATGTGCCGATCTCCGAAGACCAGCGACTCAACATCCTGCTGCTCCAGGGAGAAGTGCAGATTCGGTGCAGAGACCGCGCTCACGGCCGACTGGCACGACCGCCGGGGCAAAGCTTTGCAACGTCTGGCGGCGAATAATTCGCCAAATGCAGGCGAAGTTCTCCATCTCAGGCTTGTTGCACTCTGTGCGACCGCCGGGGCTTGCGACGCGGTCCCGTCGAAAATCCAGAGATCCGCACCAGACTGCGAAGCTCTGGGACACATCAGGCGACGACGTTGTCCCACCTGCTCGGACGGACGCGAGCGGCCGACGACGTCCGGCCATCAAACCTTGCCGGCGACAGCACTTTGTCCGGCCCGTCTCGCGTCAAGGAACGCGACCGGAAATCCCGTTCGCAAGTGCTCATTGGGCCTGGCCAGACTCGAACTGGCAACCACGGGATTATGAGTCCCTTGCTCTAACCGATTGAGCTACAGGCCCGGTCTCTGACTGAAAGAGAATTTTGTCCGAAGTCTCCCGCTCGTGATCAGAACGCACTGCCGCACGCAAGCCCATGCGTCATCGGAATCTCAGCGCCGTCAACCCACCCGGTGCGTAACCGCCGGCAAAACGGCGGGCGTTGGCTGTGATCGTCAGGCCGCTGAGCGGCGACATATCGAAAGCCAGGGTTCTAAATCGCGGTGATCGAGATTCATCGGGCTGACTTGTGAAACCACGGGATGGGGTTCTTCGGAGAGACCTCGCGTGAGGAGCACACCTTATGTCCCCCCTGCACAATCGCAACGTGGCCAAGGGCGGATTGTCTGCAACAGGTTCATTTCTTGCAAGACTGCGGCCTGATTCACACCGCATTTTTTGCAGGAAAACACGGATTCCACCCCCCACAGATCGACAAACACCCGGCCGCCGCGCAATTCCAGGGAGCGGCAGAGAGTCTCATAGAGCGCCGGCAAAGAAGGACGGGCCACGCCGCCGGGATGCGCCAATTCCTCCATGGCTCCGTTCCCTCCACGCAGGGGGATGATGCTGGCACACTGGGCTCCAGCGGCGAACGCCGTTGCGACCGAGCGCACGGCCCACTCGATCCCCTCCGACTCCGTCATGCCCGGCAACTGCAAAATGACGAATGCCCGCACATCGCAATCGCGGCGGCGCAACTCGCGACTGGCATGTTCGAAGTCCGCAACGGTCATCTGCTTGTTGAGCCGCGGCAAGATCTCGGGATGCACGGTTTCCAGCCCCAGCGCGACTTCCAGCCGCGCCGCGAGACGCTGTTGAAAATCCCAGACCCGGTCGCCGCACAGTCGCGGATGGTTCTCGACGATTACGGTGTGAAACTCGCGGACGCGCTCGGCGATGGCCGGGTAATCGGCGACGGGAATCGCCTGAGGATCGAAGAAGTTCCCGCTGTTATAGAGTTTGATGTGCGGCGCGGGCGGCAATTGCGCGAGCGCCCAGTCAATCTGCATCGGAACGGCGCCGGCGGGCGTCGGCTCATCCAGGGTGTGCCGCCAGAGATCGCAAAAGACGCAGCGAAAGGGGCACTCGCGATTGGTCAGAAATATTGTCGCGACGTCTTCCACACGACCGTTGGCGGCACACTCGGGTTCGACAAGGCAGGCGTAAGGCCGGTAGGCGTCCACCGCGGCTTTGGGACCTCGGAGGGCTTCGACCTCCCGGTTCGTCAGCATTCGCGGCAAGTTGGTCATGAGAAACGGCGCACCGGCAGGGACATCGAGTACGGAAATTCATCCGGGATGGGCTGCATTGTAGCCATGCGGTCACCGGCGCCGCGCCGACCGCTGGTGTTTCCTGTCACGATCGGACCCGATTGGCCAGATTCATCCAATCTTCGCGGGAACTTGATGTCTCTCCCGAGCGGACAACGGCAGAATGATCGCGCAGCGGCTCGTTGATCCGCCGGTTTCCGCAGATGAAAGAGAGAACGATGTCCACACGTCGCGAATTCCTGCAGGCCGCCGGGTGCAGCCTGTTGACGCCATTTGTCGTGACGACGGCCCGTGCCGCGGAGTCGAGCGCCTCCGCCGTCGACCCCGCGAGTGCGTTCGCATTGTCCGTGGCATCGGGGGATCCTTCGCCGACGGGCGTGGTGCTCTGGACGCGGGTCAATCCTGAAGCGTGGTCGGCGGGGATCGACCTGTTTTTCGAAGTGGCCGGCGAGCCGACGTTTCGGAACCCGGTGATCGCGGGGGAAATCGCCGCTGCCGACTTTGCCGCCGACCGCGATTTCACGGTGCATCTTGACCTGGATGGGATGCTGGAACCGGGGCGGGTGTATTTTTATCGATTCACGCACGGCGACGTCACCAGTCGGACGGGACGCTGCCGGACGCTGCCGACCTTGGACTCGGCTCCTCGATCCTTAAAGCTCGGGGTGATCACCTGCCAGGACTTCACCAACGGCTACTATGCCGCATTGTCTCATCTGGCGAAGGACGACGTCGATTTCGTGCTCCACCTGGGAGACTTCATTTACGAGACGACGGGCGACCCGACTTTCCAGTCGCTGCCCTACCCGGATCGCACGTTTACCCTGCCCAGCGGTCAACCGGCTGCAGTCAATACTGCGGATTTCCGCTTTCTGTATCGCCAGTACCGCAGTGATCCGTTATTCCAAAAGATGTTGGAAGCCCACACCATCATCTGCCTGTGGGATGATCATGAGACTGCCAACGATTGCTACTGGGACTACGACCGGGACACGCTGGGGGCGCCCGATCACCCCTTCACCGCCAACGGCAACGATCCGCAACAACTGCGTCAGCTCAAGCTGGATGCCCAGCGCGCGTGGGCGGAGTACGTACCGGCCCGCGTGACCTTCGACGCCAATGCCGCTCACCCCTTTGACGCCCTGCAGATCTACCGGCGGTTTCAATTCGGCAACCTGGTCGACCTGTTCATCACCGATGAGCGGACCTATCGCTCGGGTCACCCCTGCGGCGAGGACGATCGCATTCTCACCCGCGGCTGCACCGAGCAGGCGTCCCCGATGCAGACGATGCTCGGAGAGACGCAGCGCGACTGGTTCGTCTCGGGAGTCACTCAATCCAGCGCGCAGTGGAAGGTCTGGGCGAATGAGTGCTTCCTGGGGCAGTTCAAGCTCGGCCGGAGGGACGGATCGAAGTTCTTCATCAACCTCGACGCCTGGGACGGCTACGAGGCGGACCGAGCGGACATTCTCCGCACGTTTGCTGACGCCGGAGTCCGCAATCTGGTGGCGTTGACCGGCGACTTCCATACGTACATGGTCGCTTACCTGAAGGTGGACTACTCCCAACGGAGCAATCGTCCGGGCGACAATTTGGTGGGCGTGGAATTCATGACCCCTGCCGTAACGTCGTCCACGCTGATCGACTACCTGCTGAATCTGCTCTCGCCGGACGATCAACGGGAATTGCGCGCCGAAGAGTCCCGACAGCCTTCAAGGTTTCTGTTCGAGGGTCTGGCCAAGGCCGCGAACCCGCATGTGCACTTCTTCAACAGCCAGGAGTGGGGCTATGCGGTAGTGGAATTCACCCGCACCAGCGCGACCTACTCGGCCTTCAGCGTCTCGACGTCGGTCAACAGCGCCGACACACCGAAGCGACTCATCCGCCAGATCCGTGTGCCCGCCAATCGCGTCGTCTTCCAGGACATTGTTTAGGCTT
>JANRLN010000489.1:0-14442 GCA_033762515.1 Planctomycetaceae bacterium | reverse complement strand
AGGGTCTCAACCCGGACGACGGCGGCGCCCATATGATTCACTTCGACACCCCCAGCGGCGGCCGCGTTTTCTCGGTCGGCTCGATCTCCTGGGCGAGCAGCCTGCCGGTGGACGATCACGTCTCGCAGATTACAGAGAACGTGGTGCGGATGTTTCTGGAGTGAAGCCGCAAAGCACGTTCATCCGGCGAACCGGGAACGTCAATGATCAGAGTCCAGCGTCATGACTCCCGGCGGGGCGCCGCCAGAAGTTCGCCTGCGAGGGAAGACCGTATTCCACGATTTCTCGGCCTCGTTCTCTCTCATCGTCGGCAGTCGATCGGCCGGAAGGCGGTGTTGAGGCCTAACGTCGATAGACCGCCTTATCGGCAGGCACGCCGCCAGCGGCGCTTACGGGCCACCGAAGACACCCGCCCCGGTCGATTCAATCTTCAGCCATGTCAGTCCGAATGCGAACGGGCAGGAGTGCCCATCCTACCGATCGCCTTCTTTCCTCAGCCGACATTTCAACGGATTCCGATGTGTGGTAAGATCGACATCTGGCGAGGCGGTGATGCGCCTCGGGTTTCGCCGTTTTCGTCTCTTGATCGAACCTGGAACGCTCGCCATGTTGTCGATCTTCGATCACGGGCCGCGGTTGTGCGATCGGTTGCCGCGACGCGAGGTGTTGCGGGCCGGGTCGCTGGCCACGCTGGGGGCTCTGGCTGGTCTGTCGCCGCGGATCTCGTCCGCCAATGGGGCGGTGTCGCTGCCGAATAGTCCCGCCAAACGCTGCATTGTGCTGTTCCTGTTAGGGGGGCCGCCGCAGCATTCGACGTGGGATCCCAAGCCATCAGCGCCGTCCGAAGTCCGGGGTGAGTTCGGTCCGATTCCGACCGTGGTTCCGGGGATGGACATCTGCGAGTTGATGCCCGAGACGGCGCAAGTCGCCCAGCATCTGGCCATCTTGCGGGCCGTGGTGACGGGGGACAACGCCCATTCTTCCAGCGGCTATGCGATGATGACCGGACAGCCGCATGTGCCGCTGCAGGTCGAGAACGCCAATCCCGGAGCGCCGAACAACTGGCCGACGATGGGGGCTGTGGTGCAGCATCTGCATCGCGGGCCCCGGTTGCTCCCCGCGGCGATTCGATTGCCTCACCACATCTTCAATACGGACAATTCCGTTTGGCCGGGTCAGGACTCCGGGTTCCTCGGTGCAAGCGCCGACCCGTGGCTGTTCCATTGCCAGCCGGGATCGCCCAACTTCGAGATCCCTCATTTCAAATTGCAGGCTGATGTCCCCCTGGGACGACTCGACAATCGCCGGTCGCTCCTGAGCCAGCTGGAGACACAACTGCACGCGCTCGATCGCGGCCCCGGATTCGACATCTACGGACTGCAGCGCGAACAGGCCCTGACAATCCTCGGTAAAGCCCAGGCCCGCGAGGCCTGCGATCTCGACAAGGAATCACCAGTCACCCGTGACCGCTATGGACGCAGTCAGTTCGGCCAGAGCGTGCTGCTGGCGCGACGGTTGATCGAAGCCGATGTCTCGTTCGTGCAGGTCAACTGGTTCCGCGGTCCGGAAGAACCGTCCGATGCTCCGTGCTGGGATTCGCATGCCCGCGAAGGGGAACGCCTGCGGACAGTGCTGGTGCCGCCGCTTGACCTGGCGCTATCGGCCCTGATTCGCGATCTGAAGGACCGGGGACTCCTCGACGAAACTTTGATTGCCGTCCTCTCCGAGTTTGGCCGGACGCCGCGGATCAACGGCCGGGCCGGCCGCGATCACTGGGGACACGTTTTTTCCGTGACGCTGGCGGGGGGCGGGATTCGCGGGGGTGTGGTGCATGGTGCGTCGGATGCCCAGGGGGCTTTTCCCAGCGACGGGCAGGTCAGCCCGGCGGACATCACGGCGACGATTTTCGACCGCCTGGGTTATCCGCCATCGACCGAAATCCACGATCCTCTCGGTCGGCCGTTGGCCATCAGTCGTGGTGAACCGATTCAAGCCATCATGGCGTAGTTGTCGTCGATCTGTCGTCTTCAGGGGTGGGCCTACAGCATGCGGATGTCGTGTCTCGTTGGGGTGCTTGCGGCAGGTCTTGCAGGAACAAAGTTGATGCTGGCTGCGGATTCACCGACTGCGGCCGAGACGCTGCCGCAGTTTCAGGATGGCACGCTCAGCCACTGGGTCGTCGAAAACGGCGCCGAAGTTGATTTCGTCGACGGCGTGCTCCGCCTGAAGTCCGGCGACGGCTGGCTCCGCTCGCCGCATCAATACCGCGACTTCGAGATGCACGTCGAATGGCAGGCGCTGCAGGCGACAGCCTCCGACGCGGGCATTTACATTCGCACTGCCGCCGAGGGAGCCCCGTTCCCGAAGCCGTCGTATCAGATCAATCTGCTGGAAGGGAAGGAAGGAAACATCGGCACGCTGCCGGGCGCGATGAGCCAGGGACTGGTCAAACCGGTTGGACAGTGGAACACATTCGACATTCGCGTCGTGGGCGACCGCGTGGCACTGAAAATCAACGGCCAGCCCGCGTACGACGTCGCCGGAGTCGAACGACCGCAAGGGTATGTCGGCTTCCAGATTGAAGTCCCCAAAGGGGGCCAGTTCCTGATCCGCAACGTGACGCTGACTGAGCTCGGGTTTACTTCGATGTTCAACGGCAAAGATCTCGCCGGTTGGGCCGGAGGAGGCAGTCCCGCGGAAAGTTGCTGGAGTGTCGCGGATGGTCTCCTCGTTTGCAGCGGCGAAAAGGGACCGTGGTTGCGAAGTGAAAAGGAATATGGCGACTTCAGTTTCCGCGTGGAGTATCTCCTCGCCCCCGGCGGCAACAGCGGGGTCTATGTGCGCGTCCCCGATGACGGCAATCATCACCGCGAGAACGACACCTTGCCCCCCGCCGGTTTCGAAGTGCAGATGCTCGACGACGCCGATCCCAAATACGCGAAATTGAAAGACTATCAGTATTCCGCATCGGTTTACGACATCCAGGGGGCCGACCCGCGGGTGACGCGTCCCGCGGGGGAGTGGAACACGTTGGAGATCAACTGCCGCGGACAAAAGGTGACGACCGTCCACAATGGCCGCACGGTGGTCAACATCTCGTCCGAGACACACCCACTTCTCGCCCTGCGGAAGACTTCGGGGTTCCTCGGGTTGCAGAACCACAGCACCGTGGTGAAATTCCGCCACATCCGCGTGGGGGAGGCGCTGGAGTATTGAGAGCGCCAGTCAGGGAGTGGCGGGAAGCAAGGGAGTGACGGGAAGGTGCGGCAATTCGCCGCCGCAAAGCGAAATGCCGTCGAGAACGCAGGCCCAGTTACTTCCCCGCTCCGCTACGCCCCAGGAACTGTTGCCCTCTCCCTCCTGCCCGCCACTTGAGCCGTTTTCTCGGTACTCCAGTTTTTTCTAAAAATTCCCTCACTGCGATTTGACTCCCCTGCCACCTGACCTAGGTTTCGGGTGAGCGGTGACGGCGGCCTTCCGGCGAAGACCGGGCGGCGACGCTGCGAACGCTCACTCACCGAGGGGTGCAGAGAGCCGTCGGCGGACGCAATGTGCGTTCACTCGGAACGGACTCTCATGTGGTTTTGTGGACGGCGTGGCATGTCACTCGTCCGCAGCAGGTGTGAAGAGGGGATTCCCATGCAGTTCGTCAACAGCATCAAGAAGTTTCTCGTCTCGGAAGACGGCCCGACCGCGGTGGAATACGCCGTCATGTTGGCCCTGATCGTCATCGTGTGCCTCACCGCCATCGGTACGATCGGCACCAACGCCAACGCCAAGTTCGGCGCCGCCGCCGCCGCCCTGGCCTAGTGCCTCGGTCGGATCTGTTCTTGTCTCGCCCGCGGCCGTCCGGTCGATTCGCTCGACCGGACGGCCCGCTGTGCGCGTCGACGTGTGACGACATCGTGCATCGAAGGACGTCTGAAATGTTTCCGTTCTGGATTGAAGTGTCTGCCGAACTGCTGGTGCAGGTGGCCCTCGCGGGGATCACCGGACTGGCCTGTCTGATGCAGACCCTGATCCTCTCCCGTTGATGCCGGACGACTCGCCACGCGGGTGTGCGGCGTTGTCGACCGAACCTCAGG
This sequence comes from Planctomycetaceae bacterium, assembly GCA_033762515.1. Classification (GTDB taxonomy): domain Bacteria; phylum Planctomycetota; class Planctomycetia; order Planctomycetales; family Planctomycetaceae; genus DSVQ01. The sequence goes on along the minus strand of JANRLN010000489.1, from coordinate 10,357 downwards.
GTCGACAACGCCGCGGATCCTCGCTGGTCTGCGACATCGTTGCTTGTTGGTCCGATGCCTGTCGCGACGTAGTGCGATACGGGCAACGGCAGCCGTGCCTCTGGTCGCCGGAGTCGGAGACTCCTTCCGGCGGTCCCCTGAACCCGATCCACGAAAGGCCGATCCGAGATGGACTGGAACGCGTTATTGACCCAGCATTGGGAAGTGAAGCTCGTCAGCGGCTTGCTGATCTGGGCCGCCTGGATTGACGGCAAGCAATTGCGCGTGCCGAACTGGTTGACCTTTCCCATGATCCTCGCCGGCCTGATTTACGGCGGCGTGTCGGGAGGTTGGGACGGCCTGGGCCACAGCGCCGTGGGCATGGTGGTCGGCCTCGCCTGCCTGCTGCCGCTGTATGCGGTCGGCGGCATGGGCGCCGGCGACGTCAAGCTGATGGCCGGAATGGGGGCCTGGGTCGGCGCCGCCACCACGTGGCATGCCTTCTGTGTTTCCGTCGTGGTGGGGGCCGTTATGGCGGTCTGCATGGCCGCTTACCGCGGGAAGCTCGGTCATCACTACCGAAACTTTTTCATGATCGCCTACGAATGGCTGTCGGTGAAAGATCCCCGCAAGCTCGCCGCTATCGCCGCCGAACGCAAGCCGACGATGCTGCTCCTCCCGTACGGGATTCCGATCTGCATCGGTTCGATCGCCTACTTCTTCTACGCCGGGATGATCTAGACCCCGGCGGATGGATCACGACACATACGAAACGGGAAAGGTCGGGGCGCGGGCTCCGACCTTTCCGCGCGTTGCGACCTCCGGCAACCCGTTGACGCACGGCAAACCTGGCTGATGTCTTCAAGAAGATCCGCGCTGTGTGTCATGCCGCTCATCACGCGGAGCGTGATGGCCACTCTCGGAATGTGGCCATCACGCTCCGCGTGATGAGCAGATGCCAGGCAACGCACCCGATTCCTGAGATCCGCACAGCACTTCCCCGAAAATCATGAGCTAGATTTTCACAGTTCACTGCGGTCGATCGGCACTTTGTGCCGGTGGCCGAGCGGGTTGTCGGTTCCCGGCTCCGTGGGCTCACCCCTGAGCCGGCGCATTCGGAGCAACAGTTACGACCGGAACAATCGACAACGTCGTCAAAGGCTGAAGAGTTTATCAAAGACCGGTCGATGATGAGTCTGACGTAGCGGGCGGATCGCCGGCGCTGCGCGGACCAATTGTCGACGGCCGCGAGGAAACCACCGTTTCTTCGCCGACCAACGACCAGTTCGCGTGGAGACCGTGCGATGAAACCCAAAACCCTGATGTTGTTCGCCGTGGCGACAGGCTGCGGCCTGGTGGCGATGGTGGGCGCCCAGCAGTTGCTGGCGTCGCGCGGATCCGATGTGGAGAAAGTGCGCGTCTTGATGGCGCGCGTGGAGATTGAGCCCGGCGTCAAGTTGACGCCCGATATGGTGGGCTTTCGTGAGATGCCGATCGACGCGATCCCGGAAGGGGCCGTGGTGAAGGAAGAGGAATACGCCGAGCGGGCCTTGAAAGTCCGCTCGTTTCCGGGACAGGTGATTCTCGCCAAGCAGCTGGGAGAAAAGGGGCAATTTGGGACTTCGCTGGACATTCCGGAAGGGATGCGGCTGGTGACCGTCCCCACCAACAGCACGCAGACACACAGCGGCATCATGAAGCCCGGCGACCGGGTGGACGTGGTGCTGACCTACAAGATGGATAAGAAGGGGGGCAACCCGCAGACGCTGACCAAGACGATTCTGGAGTACATCCAGGTCTATGCGATGGGCAGTCAGACTGTGGGGAGCGAAGCGACGGAAGCGGGAGTGACGGCGAAGGACGTCAAAAACGTCACCCTGATGGTGTCCCCCATCCAGGTGGAAATCGTAGAGTTGGCGAAGAACAAAGGGCAGATTCATCTTTCCCTGCGCGGAATCCTGGACAAGAAACTGGTCGCCTCGAAGGGGACCGACGAAGCTCAGCTGGAGTATCTGCGTGGGGAACTGTTTAACGAAGCCCTCGATGTAGCCGAGAAGCCAGAGCCGAAGCCGGCGGTCACCGAACCCGTTCCGGAACCAGAACCGCAGCCGGAACCCACGTTTGCGGAATTCGTGCAGACGGAAACATCGCCAGACGAACCTGAGGCGGCTCCCGAAACGCCGAAGTGGAAAATTGAGATCTTCCAGGGAGACGAACGCAAGACGTTTGAATTCGATTTGCCCCCGGCGGAGGTCGTACCGACGGCCGTGACCACGGGGGAGACTCCGAGGGTCACGGCGAAGCCGGGCTTCTGGAGTCAATGGCTGGGTGGGGGACGCCGCCCCGAACCGAAATCGACCGCGCTATCGCAATAGTACGCCCAAGGCCACGGGGGGACCGACCGGAACCAAGGGACTGAATTCCAGTCGAGGTGCAGGGATGCTGACAAAACTGAACGCCCGCACGTGGGGCTTGTGGACATTGCTGTTGACTCTGGGGGGAGCATCGCCGCTCCACGGGGTCCATGCGCAAGGCCCCGCGACTCCTCCCGCCGCGGCCCATGGCAGCGGTACGGTGACCATTTCGGCGACGCGGTCCAATGTGGAGATCGCCGAGCGGTTCTCGAAGGTCTTCCATTTCCCTGCCCAGGTGAAGCGGGTCGACGGCTTCGATCCGTCGGTGATCAGCGCCACGCCGCTGTCGCCCACGGAAATCCGCGTCCAGGCGGTGGAGCAAGGGGTCACCACCATCGTCTTCACCGACGAGACGGGACAAACCTACCAGGTCGAAGTCTTTGTGACGGGCGACGCCCGGCTGCTGCAGGCCGTCTTGCGGCGGCACTTCCCGAACACGGCCGTCGACGTCATCAAGGTTCGCGACAGCGTTGTCTTGCGGGGCTGGGTCAGCGAGCCGCAGCAGATCACGGAAATCGTCGAGTTTGCCCGTGTGTATCATCCCGAAGTCATCAATCAGATGAAGGTCGGCGGGCCGCAGGAAGTGCAACTGCGCGTCAAAGTGATGGAAGTGCAGCGGAGCCTGATCCGCCGCTTCGGCATCAACTTCGCCGCCATCGGCCGCAATGCCGCGCTGGTCTCGACGCCCGGACCGGTGACCGGACTCGAAGCCTTCACGGTCCCGTTCGGCGGTCCTCCCGCCGCGACGTTTGCCGCCAATCAACTGTCGAACACCTCACTGGCCCTCGGCATCGCGACGGATGATTTTGTGTTCCAGGGACTCATTCAGGCGTTGAAGGAAGAGGGCCTTCTCAAGATTCAGGCCGAACCGGTCCTCGTCACCCGCAGCGGTGAAGCCGCACGGCTGGTCAACGGGGGTGAATTCCCAATCCCGGTGCCGCAAGGGCTGGGACAGGTCACGATCGAATGGCGCGAGTTCGGGGTGATCCTGGAATCGCTCCCCATGGTCCTGGGGCCGACGACCCTCAAGCAGACGATTCGGGCGGAAGTTTCCGAACGGGACTTCAGCACTGCGGTCACCCTCAACGGCACAACGGTTCCCGGATTGACGACGCGCACGGTGCAGACCCAGGCCGTGATGGAATTCGGGCAGACGCTCGTCATCGGGGGCTTAATCGCCACCCGCTACACCGCCGAGACCGACAAGATCCCCTTCCTCGGGGAGCTTCCGGGGGTTGGAGCCGCCTTCCGACGCACGCGCTACGACACGGCGGAAACGGAACTGCTGGTGCTGATTACTCCCGAATACGTCTCCAGCTTGGCTCCCGATCAGGTGCCGCCGGGCGGACCGGGACGCAGTTCGACCATCCCGACCGATCGTGAGCTCTACTGGGATGGCGTTGTCGAAGTGCCCAACTACGGCGACCGCTGCGAAACCTGCGGTCCCAACGGCGGACCGATGGGTATGGGGTCCGCAGGCCCGACGCCTCTGCCCGGCGGCTACTCTGCTCCGGAACTGGCTCCGATGCCCATTGACGGCGGCGATCCCAATCTGATCACTCCTCCGGGGATGTTGCGGACAACCCCGCCGACATCAGCTCCCACGTCGCCGCCCCCGCCGCCCGCGCCGGCGACTTCGGCCAAGCGTTCGTCCCCGCCGACGATCATCAAGGCGTCCTCCCCGGTCACCACCGAGGCCGCCAAAACCATGAAGCAGACGTCGGACGCGGCGGCGCCGGAATTCGACGGTCTGTTCGAACCCACCACCAAGCAACCCTAGAAGTTGACACTGTGCCCTAACCCCCAACACTGAGATTGGACGTCCCACGAATCGCACGTTTGCTCAACTCGCGATGAACCACCGACCTGCCGCCGGTGAATTCGTAACCCCATCGGCTCCGGCCTGTCGTGTTACAGTCGCTCGCCGCGGTCTAGTCCGATGAGAGCCTTGCCGCCATGAAGAACGTCACCCGCATCGCCCTGGTCGATCCCCTCGATGGATCGCGGAGTTCGCTGAAAACGCTGCTGCTCGGGATCGAGTCGGTCTGGCTCGAAGCCGAATGTTCGCGCTACGAGTTTTTCGTCGACGTGGTGCAGCAATCGAAACCCGACGTCGCCCTGATCTCCCTCGACGCCAATCCGCAAAAGGGAATCGAACTGGTTGGACGGATCAATCAGGAGATTCCCAACTGCCGCGTTCTGGTCCTCAGCAGCTCGCAAGAGGGGAGCCTGATTCTACAGGCGATCCGCAACGGCGCCCGCGAATTCCTCAGCCAGCCGCTGCAACTGGAAGACTTCATCGCCGCGTTGGATCGCGTCCGCCAGACTTCCGGGGGTCGGAACAGCGAAGGTCAGCCAACCCGCAGTTGCCAGGTGATCACCGTCGCCGGGGCTTCGGGGGGCGTGGGCTGCACGTCGCTGGCCATCAATTTGGGCTGCTGCCTCGCGCAGTCCCCCGGTCGCAGTGTGGCCGTCATCGATCTTGATCTGGCGCTAGGTGATGCCGACGTCTGGCTCGACATCATTCCCGAATACACCATCCAGGATGTCGCCGACAATATCACCCGACTCGACTTCTCCCTGCTGAAGCGCTCCCTGACGAAACACGACTGCGGCGCATTTCTCCTGCCGCGGCCGGTCGAAATGGGAGACCGCACGCCCATCACGCCGGAAGAACTGCGTCGCGTGATTCAACTGCTCAAGGCGACGTTCACCCATCTGGTCATTGACGTCAGCAAGAGCTATACGCCGCTCGATCTCGCGGCCATGGAGTCGTCGGACCATGTGCTGCTGGTCACGCAACTCGACCTCCCCTGTCTGCGCAATGTCGTCCGCTTGACCCAATTCTTCGACCGCGTGGAGGGGATGGGTCCCAAAGTGAAAATCGTGATCAACCGGCAAGGTCTGGAAGACAACCAGATCAGCGTTGGCAAAGCGCTGGAAACCCTGGGACGCGAAGTCTTTTTTACGATTCCCAACGACTACGGCACGATGGTCGAAGCCCGCAACAACGGCGTGCCGCTCCTCACGCAGGCACCCCGGGCGAAGTTGACCAAGGCCGTTCAACAGCTCGCCCAGCAATTCGACGTGCGGCCGTCCGAGAACGAAGATCGCCCCGACGACAAGAAGCCCCGGCGCGGGTTGTTCAGCTTTCTGGGATCGGGAAAGTAGTGGCTCCGACCGGCGGAGGCGACGCGGGCGGGTCATGGTGACGGGGCCGGGTGCGCGCCGGTCACGCATCCAGATCGAGGGTCCGACCACGCTCGTCCTCGGGGTCGATGCTGTGCGGTCGCGCCTCTGTCGTGGCTGATCCACCACCTGCGCCCGGTTGCTGCCATCGCCAGGCTTCACGGCCGTCGGCATCCCGATCGCCGGTCTGGTCCGACTCAGCAACGTCACCCACCGTCTGCTGCAGTTGTTGTTGACGCTGGGCCTCGAACGTTCGCCGCGCCGCCTCGCCTGCCGCTTGATTCGAGCCCGCCGCCCGCTGCTGGGCGGCAGCTCCGGCAACACTCGCGACGAACGGGGGAATGCCTGCTCCGCCCGATCCGATCGTGCTCATCGCGTCCACTCCCTGCCGTGGATGTTGTCCTCCAGAGCAAAGTCTGTGGACACGCTCAAACGTCGCGAAGTCCGCGTGGCAGCGACCGTAGCGCTGAGCCGCGCAGCCTGCAAGAAAAGTCTATCACCAAATCGGACCGTCGCCTAAAGAATTCCGCCCCTCGCGCGAGTACGTCGGCAAACGCGCTCCTGGGGGTTACGCGTCGGCACGGGGATTCAGAAGGATCGAGGCCGCGAGTGTTCCGGCGTCTCATGGGCAAGGCATCGCGGGGCGCGCGAATCAGGAGCGCCGTGGATGCCCCCGGCGTCCGCAGTCATCAACTCCGATTCTCCAGCGGCGGCACACTGTCCGGAGATCCGACGGCATTGTCGCGAGTTCGTGAAATGGCTGCTTGAAGCCTCCTGAGGGCCGCAGTAGACTGCGCGCAGGTGATGGATTTGAGAGTTGAGTTCACACCGCAGTTCACGGTCGTCGGAGATGTTGCCGTGCTTGTGCAGATGTCGCTCGTGCGGATCATCGTGTCAGAGATCAACGATCAACAGGTGATCTTCCTGCGCGAGGTCGATGGAGAGCGGTCGTTTCCGATTCTCATCGGCCTGTTTGAAGCCACGAGCATCGATCGTCGCGTACGAGGGGAAGTCCCGCCGCGACCGCTGACCCACGATCTGCTCAAGAGCGCGATTGAAGCCCTCGGCGGCGATGTTCAGGACGTGGTGATCAACAATCTGCAGGAACACACCTACTATGCCTCGATCCGCGTGCGGCGCGACGGCGAACTGATCGAGATCGACGCCCGCCCGAGCGACGCCATCGCACTGGCCGTGCATTACGAACCGTATCTGCCGATCTACGTCGCCGACTCGGTGCTGGAAGAAGTCGGCTCGTAGAGAAGCCCTCGGTTGCCGAACGTCAGTCAAGGCGGCGAGGAACTCGGCATCGGCGTATGAGCCGCACGTCGATCAACCCTCTCCCTGGGCTCGGGGCAGGTGTCTGCCATTTCCGCGGCCGAGTCATCACTCGTAGCGCCACTTCAGTTCCCAGGGATCGCGGGTCGCCTTCTGCCACTCCTGGAGCTTCGTTTGCAAACGCGTGAGCGTCTCCTTCATGGCGGGGTCGGTCGCGAGATTTTTCGTCTCATGCGGGTCGGCATCCAAGTCGTAGAGTTCGTCCTTGGCTCGATTCAGGTAGGCGTTGACTGTTCGTCGTCCGTAATATTCCTCGAAGTCGTTCCGCTTAAGGACTCCCTGCCAGGTGGGGCTGGCGAACAGGTCTGATGCAAAGGGATAGGGCAGCCCGTTCGCGATATTCAGGATGTACTTGTAGCGCCCCTCGCGGACGACGCGCATCGGGTAGTACATCGTGATCTCATGAAACGAGTGCGACGCATGCATCTCGTTCCAACCCTCGGGATGTTCGGCCCCGATGACCTTGGCGAACGACTTGCCGTGGAAGCGATAGGGCTGGGCTTTGCCGACCGCCTTCTTCGCCGGCGGGCCCTGGTTCTCGCCGGGCCGCACTGGAGGAGCCGGCGGGGGTTCTACCCCGCAGTAGTCGAGGATCGTGGGGGTCAAGTCGGCCCAGGTCACGAGCGCATCGCTCGACATCCCCCGACGCGGTTGCCGCGGATCGCGCACGATTAACGGGAGATTGATCCCCGGCTCATAGCACGTCGTCTTCGCGCCGGGGAACGGGGGGCCGTTGTCGCTGAGGAACATGACCAGCGTGTTCTCGGCGTGGCCGGTCTCCCGCAGGGCCTGCATCAGCGTGCCGATGCCCACGTCGAGCCGGGCGATCGACTGATAGTATTCCGCCAGTTCTTTGCGGACTTCGGGTTGGTCCGGCAGCCACGGCGGGACGACCATCTGCTCCGGCTGGTAGACGACCGGTTCGATTCCGGGATAGAAATCGGGTTTCTCCGGGTGATTGGCAAAGCTGCCGTCGTCCCCGGCACGATGCGGATCGGTGGGGCAGAAGTAGAGAAAGAACGGCCGGTCGTCTGGCTCGGCGATCCATTGCTGTGCATTCCGGGCCATGCGGACCGTATTGCGGGCTCCCTGCGTTCCTTCCTGCCGTTCGAACTCGAAATGATACGTGTACTCGGGTGCGAGATGGTACTTCCCAATCAGGCACGTTCGATACCCCGCATCCCCGAGGATCACCGGCAACGATTTGACGCTGTCGTACGTGCTGAAGTGGCTGTAGCCGTGGGCATGCCCGTAGTGTCCGGTGGCGTGATTGTACAGCCCGCTCAGGATGACCGAACGACTGGCACTGCAGCTCGCCGTGGTGCAATACGCCCGCGTGAACCGCGTCCCCTCCGCCGCCAGCCGATCGACGTTCGGCGTCTTGGCGAGCCGATCGCCGTAGCAGCCGAGTTGAAACCCAAGATCGTCGGCGACGATGACGACGACATTCGGTCGCCGCTCAGCGGCGTGGCCTGCAGTGACGCAGATTAACGACATCGCGACTGCAATCACCGCCCCTTGACAAGCCACGGACTGATCGAAGAAGGACCACAAGACGCGATGCAGCATGATGCGAGTTCCGTCGGGGGTGCGGAGATATGGTATGCCTTCGCAATATAACGTTTCCGGTGCGGTGAGACACAATGGGTCGATCAGCTGCGCGAGGCGAAGGACGATCATCCGCGTCCAGTCTTCGCGGCGATCGGGAAGGCCGCGGACTCGGCGGGAAGTCCAAGAGACGGCAAGGCGTACTGGACACAGACCATTCTGTAATTCGTGGGCTGGCAGCAATCAACGCCGGTGTTGGTCGATGGCGTTTTGCGGTAGCGCGACGGTATAACTCAATCCAGCAATCACGACTTCGCGGGGGTGACGTGGCTGCTCCATGGAACACCAAAACTCAAGGAAGACACGGACATGTTAGCCGAAGTGATCCAGCCAGGAAGGCTGGTGCCGCTGCGGTTGCAAGACTCTGCAATCATCCAGGGCGATGCCTTGCACGTCCTGTATCGTCTCCCATCAGATTCCGTGCAATGCGTGGTGACTTCGCCGCCCTATTGGGGTCTGCGTGACTACAAGATTGACGGCCAAATTGGTTTGGAACCGACTTTGCTGCAATTTATCAATCGTCTGATCGCGGTGTTCTCGGAAGTGAAACGGATTCTCAAGCCCGACGGGACTCTGTGGCTCAACATCGGCGACGGGTTCACGAGTGGGAATCGCGGGTATCGTGCACCGGACAAGAAAAATCCGGCCCGGGCCATGAGCGTGCGGCCCGACACTCCCGAAGGTCTGAAACCCAAAGACTTGCTGGGAATTCCCTGGAGACTGGCATTTGCGCTGCAGGACGATGGTTGGTATCTGCGCAGCGATATCGTCTGGAATAAACCCAATGCCATGCCAGAGAGCGTAAAGGATCGGCCGACGCGGTCCCACGAGTATCTCTTCCTGTTTTCCAAGAACGAGACCTACTACTACGATCATGCCGCAGTCCGCGAGCCTACCCCCGACGGACGTCTGCGGAATCTTCGTTCGGTGTGGAACGTGCACACGCAGGCGACCAGTGGAGCCCATTTCGCCACGTTCCCGCCCTCCTTGATTTCCCCCTGCATTCTCGCAGGTTCGCGCCCGGGCGACTTTGTCCTGGACCCGTTCTTCGGTTCCGGCACCACCGGCTCCGTTGCTCAGGATTTGGAACGCAAGTACATCGGAATTGAACTTCATCCAGAATATGTGGCGCTGGCGGGCGAACGCATTGCCGGTGGACGTGACCGGGTGATCAAGTTTCAAGTGGGTTAGACGCAACTGATGCCTCTCGCACTGTCACCGCCAACACTGCAGATCGACTTTGCCGCCCGATTGATGGAGGCGCGAGCCACTCATCTGGCAGAAGCCTTGGCGCAGACGATTGCCGACCTTGACATAGGAAGCGTTGACCAGGAACTTCGAACGCTGGTTGAGCGCCAAGATCTTGCGGCTTTGGCGGGTCAAGGGATTCGCGGTGAGTCGGTCTTCGCCACACCCACCTTGCTGCGCGCCAATCCATTCCTGCTGGGCTACTACCGGCTGCTACTGGGATACAGCCAAAAAGAGTTTTACTCTTCGTCAACCGGATTGCTGCGATTCCGCCGCTGCGAAACGGCAGGGACGTTGCCGCGCGGGACCGACGAATCTGTTGACGAACTCTGCCGATGCCTGGTCGGGGCAGCGACATTCCTATGTCGAGGCGTGGGCTATCGCCAGTTGACCTTGCCGCTGCTCGATAGTTTGACATTGCTCACGCTGGGTCCGCAGCTTCGTGGAGGCGCCAACGTCCGGCGGGGTGTTGACGCAATTCGTCAAGTCATGGAGGTGATTGAGCAGATCGTGAGACCGTATGTCGTAAAGAGTTCGCAGTCTTCGTTTCAATTACGGAACGCGACAGACCGCCTCGTTGA
>JANRLN010000488.1:0-6078 GCA_033762515.1 Planctomycetaceae bacterium | reverse complement strand
GTCGCCGTGGCTTGCGAAGGCGTCGCGATCAGGAAATCGATAAACTGAACCGCGGTAACTTTCGGGGAACTCATGCCTGCGACTCTACCCAGATTGCGGGATTTCCGTAAGACGAAGTCCACGCCACTGCGTAACTCCTATAATAGCGATCCGTCGGAAAGTCGCCGCGAATTCCTTGGCTGGAGTCGGCGGCGTCTCCGCGTGATTCGCCCCGATCCTCAGGAACAGATTCGACTCTGACCGGCACGCCGCCGAATCGTGAATTCGGAGGCAATCGACCCATGAATACGACGAACGCGACCACGCCCGCAGTAAACCCACACCGACGGCGCATCGGACTTTCGCTGGTCATCGTCGCCGGCTGTCTTTATCTCCCGTTCAGCTGGCTGCTGATGGAAGAGCCGGACTGGTCGGACTATCTGCTGCACTGGATCAAGCTCTGGCCCATACTCCCCGGTTTGATACCGGGGGCGTTCCTCTTCCATCCGTATCAGTTCACCGAGTTCATCACGATGGGACTGACCACGGTGATGTTGCTCACCACCCTCACCTGGATCGGATCACGAAACCGTTATGGCCTGCTGGTCGCCGCCGCGATTGCGCTCCTCGTGGCGATCCCGTCTTCCATCATCGCTCACAGATTTTATTGGCTGTAGCCAATGGTCACGCCGGCGCATGGCGACCGCGCAGGATCTCGAGAAGACCCGGGTGGGGTGAGTCCACATGACCCACCTTCCCGCCGAGGGCTTTCAACTCTCGCGATCGCAGTGGGAAACACAGACGCAATGGCGGGCGTTCGAGAGGGAACAGGATCTTCGGCCGCGGTTAACGATACCCGCCCGAGATGTGCAGCGTCTCGCCGGTCGTCCACGCAGATTCCGCTGAGGCCAGAAACACCGCGGCAGGAGCGATGTCTTGCGGCTGCCCGATGCGGCCGAGCGGCGTCTGAGCTTCCACCTGGGCGCGGAACTCCCCTTCCGAAATTCCCACCGCGTGGACTCCCTCGGTTTCCACCATGCCCGGATTGATCGCATTAACGCGGATCTTGCGCGGTCCCAATTCTTTGGCCAGAGATTTGGTGATCACGTCAACGGAGGCCTTCGTGGCGCTATAGACCGCAGCACTCGGGAGGGCCGCCGTCGAAACCACCGAACTGATGTTGATGATGCTTCCGCCATCAGGACCCATGTGTTTGACCGCTTCCTGCGTTGTCAGCAGCAGCCCCAAGACGTTCAGATTGAATTGCCTGTGGAAGTGATCGGCAGTGATGGCTTCCAGCGGGGCGAACTCGTAGATCCCGGCGTTGTTGACGAGCACATCAACCCGCCCGAAGGCCTTGACCGCTTCCGCAAAGAGCCGTCGGATATCGGCTTGCTGAGAGACATCCGCCTGAACGGCGAGCGCCTGCCCTCCCTGATCGACGATAGCGCCGACAACTCGGTCGGCGCCGGTCTTGCTCGTGGCGTAGTTGACGACGACCGCCGCCCCCGCCTTGGCCATCTGCAAGGCAATTGCCGCACCGATTCCCTTCGAGGCGCCGGTAACGACGACGACTTTTCCTGCGAGCTGTGGAGACATGATCGCGGCTTTCTTTCGAATGGAGCAAGAACTCGCCGTCGCGGGGAAGATCCCGCGCTGTTGAGCGGACGGGTCACCAGACCTGCCCCCTCGATCTGCTGTGTGCCGCAGCGTTGGCCGTTCTCACACGAAGCTCTAGCGGTCCGCGCCCGTTTTCTTACAGCGATGGCGTGAAAAGTCCAGGCAGGAGTGCGTCGGCCCCCCCATTTTCGATGTTCTCGATCAACCAACTGGCAGGATCCCGCGGTGCGTCGGAACGTCAGGCTGTGTCGCAAATTTCGATACGGCAGTCGTTTAGGGCAAGTCGTGGTGACGCGGCGCCAACAGCACATTTCTCACGTGGCGTCCGCTCGCCGTCAGCGACACTCATCAATGCTGCCAGAGCATTTCCAGTGACCGGCTGATCCAGCCTCATGCGCGGCGAATCGGCGTCTCCAGCAACCGCGAACGGGGTCATCTTTCGGCTTCAAACAACCATCTGACGTTCGACAGCAGGCTCGTCCGACGGTGGCTGAAGTTGTTGGCGCCGGTGCAACACCGCCGCAATAACTGACGCTAGCGGAATGACTTACGAATCAGATGCGGATGTCGCACACGATGAAGGGCATCATGGCGTGCAAACAACGTGTCCGATCGATTGCGTTCCGAGTTTCTGCGACCTCAATTCTGTTTCGTCAGCGAGCCGTCAGGATCGTGATGCACTGGGTCCTGGTGACAAGCCTGCCGGTCCCGGCGCAGACGGCAGACACGATTGATCACAGCGGTTCCATCCTGACGATGGCTGGCCACCAAGCGAGAAAGAAGGTACTCGTCGAATCGAAATGACTCCGCGGGCTTGCGCGAGCCCATGGCATCCTGGAATTCTGTGTCGCCGAAGCTCAAACATGGCATCGGGTTCGACCTGAGACGGAAGCCGATCGGCGCTCCGAGTCACTCAGTATGTAAACCGGGGACTCGGTGAGGTCGGTGCCGTTGCCACCAAAAAGTTCCGTCAACGCCGCAATTGATTCTCTTATCCGTGGAACCTCACTCCGGAAAAGTTGGACGCAAAGAAACGTCCTACTCCCCTCCCCGCGACCGACTCAAGCTCGCTCGTTACTATCGGTCGCTACTCGATTCCAAGAAGTTCGAGAACCGAGCGGCACTTGCTCGATTTCTTGGCGTAAACCGGGCACGGGGGACACAGGTACTCATTCGCCTGAAGTCCCAGATCATCGCTTCCGAGCCGGTACGGACTTCACCTGATGAGACGTCCGATGTCGAGTAATCCGCGACGCGAACATTGTAAACACGACGAGGATCGGCGCTTGACCCGCCACTGCTACGTCCGAGTCGATGTCCGGCAGGCAGGCGATGCTCTTGATAGAAATTTGACAAGGTCGCGACAGCATTTGACCCCTATTTGATGCGACATCTGATTCAATTCATTCGATGACACCCATCGAGGAGGAATCAGACATGGACATCGTGTGGCTTTTGGCCGGGGTCGCTTTCTTCGTCGGCTCCTGCGGCCTCGTGCGTTTCTTCGGCAGTCTGAGAGCGGAGGACTAACCGTGGACTGGACAACAATTCTCGCTTTCGTCGTCGCAGTCGTACTGGTGATCTATCTGTCGGCTGCTCTGGTCGTACCGGAGAAGTTCTCATGACCACCAACGGAGTTCTGCAACTCGCACTCTATCTTGGGATTCTCATGGCCTGCGTGAAGCCCCTGGGCTTCTACATGGCTAAGGTGTACTCCGGGTCGGCGATGTTTCTCGACCGCATCATCGGGCCGGTGGAACGACTGCTTTATCGACTCTGTGGCATCGACAATTCCGGCGAGATGACATGGCGGCAGTATTCAGTGGCGGTGATGTCCTTCAGCCTGGTGAGCTTCCTTGTGGTCTACGCTTTTCAGCGAACGCAAGGTTGGCTGCCACTTAATCCCGAATCACTGCCCGCCGTCGCTCCCGACTCGTCGTTCAACACCGCAGTGAGCTTCACGACGAACACGAACTGGCAGGGATACGGCGGCGAGGGCACGATGAGCTACCTCACGCAGATGCTCGCCCTCACCGTGCAGAACTTCGTTTCGGCGGCAGCAGGTATGGCGGTGCTGATCGCTCTGATTCGAGGCTTTACTCGGCATACGACGGACACCATCGGCAACTTCTGGGTCGATCTGGTGCGAGGCACGCTCTACATCCTGCTTCCGCTGTCGATGCTGCTGGCCGTCACACTCGTTTCGCAGGGAGTGGTGCAGACGTTCGAGTCGTATCACGAAGTCGCACTTCTCGAGCCGACAGTTGACGCGGAAGGCAACTCGGTTACGAAGCAGACCATTGCTGTCGGCCCGGCGGCATCCCAGATTGCGATCAAGCAGCTGGGTACGAACGGCGGTGGGTTCTTCAACGTGAATTCAGCCCATCCGTTGGAGAACCCCACACCGCTGTCCAATCTGCTTCAGATGCTGGCCATTCTGCTGATTCCCGCCGCCCTCTGTTTCACGTTCGGCGAAATGGTCGGCGACCGCCGCCAAGGGTGGGCAGTCCTGGCGGCGATGTTGGCGATCTTCGTTCCTCTGCTGGCGATCACGACCATCGCTGAACAGTCAGGAAACCCTGTTCTTGCAGCTCTGGGTGCTGACCAGTCGGCTTCCGATTTACAGCCAGGTGGAAACATGGAAGGGAAAGAAAGCCGCTTCGGGATTGTGAACTCGACGCTGTGGGCCGTGGCCACGACCGCTGCGTCGAATGGTTCCGTGAACGCAATGCACGACTCCTTCACTCCCCTGGGGGGACTGGTGCCGATGTGGTTGATGCAACTGGGCGAGGTGATCTTCGGCGGCGTCGGCTCCGGTCTCTACGGCATGCTGATGTTTGCCATCGTCGCCGTCTTCCTCTCCGGTCTCATGGTCGGACGCACGCCGGAATACCTCGGTAAGAAAATCGGTGCCTTCGAAATGAAGATGGCGTCTCTGGCGATCCTGTTCCCCTGTGCGATGGTGCTCGTGGGGACGGCGGTCGCTGTCGTCTCGGCATCTGGTCGGGCCACGATCTTCAATCCTGGTCCGCATGGGTTCAGCGAAGTGCTGTACGCCTTCTCGTCAGCCTCCAACAACAACGGCAGTGCCTTTGCGGGCCTCGGAGCGAATACGCCGTTCTACAACGGACTTCTCGGGCTCGCGATGCTCGTCGGACGGTTCTGGGTGATGCTACCGGTGCTGGCGATTGCCGGTTCGCTGGCGGCGAAAAAGACCGTGCCTGCCGGGCCGGGAACGTTGCCCACACATACGCCGCTGTTCGTTGGGCTGCTGGTGGCGGTGGTGATTGTGGTGGGAGCTTTGAGCTTCTTCCCGGCTCTGGCTCTGGGGCCGATTGTCGAGCACCTGCTGACGACCTAGGGAGAATACACATGACAAGAACATCAACAACATTGTTTGATCGTGAGATTTTCGGTGATGCCATCAGGGCGTCGTTCTGGAAGCTCGATCCCCGTGTGCAGCTGCGCAATCCCGTGATGTTCGCCGTCTACCTGGGAAGCATCCTGACGACGATCCTGTGGCTGAACTCGCTGAGTGGATCGACCGGCGAATCATCGACCTTCGTGCTCGGCGTGGCCATCTGGCTGTGGTTCACCGTGCTGTTCGCCAACTTTGCAGAGGCCATTGCCGAAGGCCACGGTAAGGCTCAAGCAGCCTCCCTCAAGAAGAGTCGAACAACTGTCGTCGCTCACAAAATCGCCAGCAAATCGGACCGGCTCGCCCAGGAAGTTCCAGCGACCGACCTCAAAGTCGGTGACATCGTGATCGTCAATGCGGGCGAGACCATCCCGGCGGATGGCGAAGTGATTGAGGGAGTCGCGTCTGTGGACGAGAGTGCCATCACCGGTGAGAGTGCTCCGGTTGTGCGCGAGAGCGGCGGCGACCGCAGTTCGGTTACGGGCGGGACACGGGTGATCTCCGACTGGCTGATCATTCAGGTGAGGACGCTGCCTGGACAGAGCTTTCTGGACCGCATGATTGCGATGGTCGAAGGTGCCAAGCGACAGAAGACTCCCAACGAGATCGCCCTGGCGATTCTTCTTGCCGGATTGACGCTGATCTTCCTGCTCGTCGTCGCCACGCTGCTTCCCTACTCGATCTTTAGCGTCGAGGCGTCCGGTCAGGGACGAGCGATTAGTCTCACGGTCCTCGTGGCTCTGTTCGTCTGTCTCGCGCCGACGACCATCGGAGCGTTGCTCTCCGCGATTGGCATTGCCGGGATGAACAGGCTCAGTCAGGCGAACGTGATCGCGATGTCGGGTCGGGCTGTCGAAGCAGCGGGCGACGTGGATGTGCTCTTGCTCGACAAGACCGGCACGATCACGCTCGGCAATCGCCAGGCGACTCGCTTCATCCCGGCGTCGGGAACCACCGAGAAGGAATTGGCGGAAGCGGCTCATCTGGCGTCAATGGCGGACGAGACCGCCGAGGGACGCAGCATTGCCGTCTTGGCCAAGAAGCAATTCGGGCTGAGAGGC
>JANRLN010000487.1:0-2132 GCA_033762515.1 Planctomycetaceae bacterium | reverse complement strand
GGTTCTTCAATGTGAATTCCTCGCATCCGTTAGAGAACCCCACGCCGTTTTCCAATCTGCTTCAACTGCTGGCCATCCTGCTGATTCCTGCCGCTCTTTGCTACACATTTGGCGAGATGGTCGGCGACCGCCGTCAGGGGTGGACGATCTTAGCGGCGATGCTGGTGATTTTCGTGCCGCTGCTGGCGATCACGACGATCTCTGAGCAGTCGGGCAACCCGACCCTCGCCCAACTGGGTGCCGATCAATCGGCTTCTGATTCGCCACCGGGTGGAAACATGGAGGGGAAAGAAACTCGCTTCGGGATTGTGAACTCGTCGCTGTGGGCCGTGGCTACGACCGCCGCCTCGAACGGTTCAGTGAACTCGATGCACGACTCCTACACGCCGCTGGGCGGACTGGTGCCGATGTGGTTGATGCAGTTGGGCGAAGTCATTTTCGGCGGCGTCGGCTCCGGTCTTTACGGCATGTTGATGTTCGCCGTCGTCGCTGTCTTCCTCTCCGGCCTGATGGTGGGACGCACCCCGGAATATCTCGGCAAGAAGATCGGTGCGTTCGAGATGAAAATGGCGTCCCTGGCGATCCTGTTTCCCTGTGCGATGGTGCTCGTCGGGACGGCGGTGGCCGTCGTTTCGGCGTCCGGTCGAGAGACCATCTTCAATCCTGGCCCACACGGGTTCAGCGAAGTGCTGTACGCCTTCTCGTCAGCGGGAAACAACAACGGCAGTGCCTTTGCGGGTCTGGGAGCGAACACGCCCTTCTACAACGGACTTCTGGGACTGGCGATGCTCGTCGGACGTTTCTGGGTGATGCTGCCGGTCCTGGCGATTGCCGGTTCGTTGGCGGCGAAGAAGAGCGTCCCTGCTGGGCCGGGAACGTTGCCAACACACACGCCGCTGTTTGTCGTCCTGCTGGTGGCCGTGGTGATCGTGGTGGGAGCTTTGAGCTTCTTCCCAGCCCTGGCTCTGGGGCCAATTGTCGAGCACCTGCTTACGGCCAACTAGGGAGAACACATCATGACGAAAACATCAACAACAGTGTTTGATCGAAAGATTCTCGGCGATGCCATCAGGGCTTCGTTCTGGAAACTCGATCCCCGTGTGCAGCTTCGCAACCCGGTGATGTTCGCCGTCTACCTGGGCAGTATCCTGACGACGATCCTGTGGCTGAACTCGTTGAGCGGATCGACCGGCGAATCATCGACCTTCGTGCTCGGCGTGGCCATCTGGCTGTGGTTCACCGTGCTGTTCGCCAACTTTGCAGAGGCCATCGCCGAGGGACACGGCAAGGCTCAGGCCGCTTCGCTCAAGAAGAGTCGTACCACGGTTATCGCCCGTAAGCTGACCGGTTCGAGTCCGGGACGGCATGGACTCGCCGAAGAAGTTCCGGCGACCGATCTCAAGATCGGCGACGTCGTGATCGTCAAAGCGGGCGAGACAATCCCGGCGGATGGCGAAGTGATCGAGGGAGTCGCTTCCGTCGATGAGAGTGCCATCACCGGCGAGAGTGCTCCGGTTGTGCGGGAAAGCGGCGGGGACCGTAGTTCGGTCACCGGTGGAACACGAGTGATTTCCGACTGGCTGATTATCCAGGTGAGGACGCTGCCTGGGCAGAGCTTTTTGGACCGCATGATTGCGATGGTGGAGGGAGCCAAACGGCAGAAAACTCCCAACGAGATCGCCCTGGCGATTCTGTTAGCCGCCCTGACCCTGATCTTTCTGCTCGTGGTCGCCACGCTGCTCCCCTTTTCGATCTTCAGTGTTGAAGTTTCCGGCCAGGGAAGAGCAATCAGTCTCACGGTGCTCGTGGCTCTCTTCGTGTGTCTCGCACCGACGACGATCGGAGCGTTGCTATCCGCTATTGGCATTGCCGGAATGAATCGTCTCAGTCAGGCGAATGTGATTGCTATGTCAGGCAGGGCCGTCGAAGCAGCGGGCGATGTGGATGTGCTGCTGCTCGATAAGACCGGCACGATCACTCTCGGCAACCGACAGGCGACTCGCTTCATCCCGGCGTCGGGAACCACCGAGAAGGAATTGGCGGAAGCGGCTCATCTGGCGTCAATGGCGGACGAGACCGCCGAGGGACGCAGCATTGCCGTCTTGGCCAAGAAGCAATTCGGGCTGAGAGGC
>JANRLN010000486.1:0-7407 GCA_033762515.1 Planctomycetaceae bacterium | reverse complement strand
GCCGTTCGCTAGCTCACAACGCAAAACTTTCGGCACATTGGGCACAGGGTCGCCGCAAAGCAAATTGCTGACGGGCACACCATCGCCAAAACGCAAAAGCGTGTTCACGATCGACGTAACGTCTGCCCAGGTATCGTGCATGCCGTAGAGAGCCTGGCGGACGAGCTGCTCGGATTTGTGAGGGAAGAGCATAGTATGGGCCTCATCTTCGACCGCTATTCACCGCGCAAAATGAACGCCAGATAATGGATGTTGGTCTCTTGCAGTTAAACTATTTACTATCCGTTAAGCGGATTGAATCCTAGCAGCAAATGGCCTGCCTCAGTAATTGCACTACTCGTAGAGTTCGGCCATCGATAGGCTGCCGGCGCTTTGGTCCTTTGGCGATAGCGTGGGCAGCAAGTTTATCGGCCACATGATCGCTATCTCGGGGTCGTTCCAAATAATCGTTCTCTCATCTTGCTGACAATAGTAGTCAGTGCACTGATAAATCACGTCGGCCCATTCGGAAAGAATCAGCATTCCATGCGCGAATCCCGGCGGCACATAAATGCTTCTCGGTTCGTCGGCGGTGAGCAGCACCGAAAGGTGCCGGCCAAACGAAGGTGACGATCGGCGCAAATCGACCGCGACGTCGAAAATTGCGCCGCTGATAACATGCACCATCTTTCCCTGCGGTCGCGAAAGCTGGTAATGCAGACCGCGCAGCACTCCACGACGGGATCGCGAATAGTTCGATTGGACGAAGCGAACCGTTAGTCCGATACTTTGAAAGAACTCGTCGCGATGCAACTCTTGAAACTTGCCACGCTCGTCAGAATGGACACTCTGCTCAAATACCAGAACATCGGGCAGAGCACATTCGACGATTCTCATCGGTGATCCTCTGACGGCCTGAATCCGAAGGAATTGAAAGTGTATTGAGATGCGGCGAAGTCTGCTGGATCAGAAGAATTGCACGTCACACATCGAACCATGTCAGGCATCCGCGATGCCCATTTGACCACGAGTCTTTTGATTTCCAGGGAAAACGCCAGCGATCATTGCAGGCAAGCGTTGAGAGACTCATGGTCGTTGGCTTGTTGATCTACGTAGCATTGCCATTTTCTCAAGACGCCTTCGACGTTGTCGTCAGTAATCTCAACCACAGGCCCCTCGCTTGCAGCTTCCAGTAATTCTCGTGTTGCGGCTGGATGCCAGACGGCAAGAACGCCATCACGAATTCCATCAACTTCGGGTAGAAGTGCTCGGATCCAGTCGCGAAGTCCGTTGCCCCAAGTGTTGGATGGAGCTTCGAATACGCGCATTAGCCCGTTATCGTAGTCAGTTTCGGGATCTCTCCAATAACCAGTATGAAAGCCGTGCTTTCTCAGTTGCTGAACTACATTCTGCGGTGCCTGCAACAGCACAATTGCAGAACGTGCTACGGGCATCGGCCGAAAGTGAATCCCGAAAGGGATTTGTTCCAAAGCTGAATAAACGCTGTCAGCACAGATATGGACAATGCGAGCAGTCGTGGCGGCTCGGACGATTTCAAGAGTGGCACCTGGATGCCAGATCGTACAAACCAGCCCCTCCGCGCTGGCGACTTCCCACTGGATCATTTCGATCCAGTCACGAAGTCTGGTGACGGCATCAGGAGCGCGGGGCGGACCGGCAAGGATTTCTGCCAGGCCACGGTCAAGATCGGTGAGTGGTTCGCGATCGTAGCCTGTATGAAATCCATATCGACGCAACTGGGAGACAACTTCGCGTGGTGCATCTAACAGGACCACTGGAAGATCGGATGACGGTGCGGTCCAGAATTTCCTGGGATTCAGCGAGCCGCTGATGTCGCTCTTACTTCGCTCCTGGCCGATTAGAAATGGATCGGGCGCATACACTCTATAATTCGCCGCGAAGGGTCCCATCGTATGGTCGCAATGACCGATGGATGAGCACCATTTCTGATAGAGATCCCGCAGGTAGCGACCGCGAACAGCATATGCGTGCGTGCGTTGACAATTCACGCAGCGCACGACGCCGGGAATGACCGGTATGGGCTGAGAGTTGATGTGCTGACCGCCAAGCATCAGTCCTTCCCAGTCTGCAGGAACCAGACTAAGAAAGCGAGCAACCTCAGTGCGAAACGTTGTTCGAAAGCACGCATCGTCTTCCAGCACTAAAAGACGATCGACGCCGTCCATGATCGCGCGTTCGAGAATCTGGCGGTGTGATTGCATGCAGCCCCACGCTCCGCCGCCAGCGTCCCATCCGACGGGAGCAGGCACGCGGTCTCCATCGATTGCCGAAAACACCTCGGGTTGACGAAAAGGCCAGCCCTGCTCGGCGAGCTCGCGCTGAAATCCAGCCAATCGATCCGGGCGGCGTTTGAGGTTAACGACCACAACGCGATCAAACCACTGCTCAAGCGAAGGGGTCACGTTTGCCAGCATCAAAAAGGCTCTCCCCGAATGGCTGCATCGCCTTGTTCGCGATAGCGGTAGGCAGATTGTACGGATTGCGGCTTGGATTGCAAACTTTTTGTTTACGTTCTCCCCAAGATCCCAAGATCCGATGTGGTACGTGCGAGTTGTCGTCAGATCCAGCGCAGAGCGCGCAGCTTTACGTTGCGATTTCTTCTCCGCAGCGATTGCAGTCCTCTACCTCCGCGATATAATGCTGGACCACGCGAGAGGGATTCGCCAATGAACGGGTCCTTTGCGTCTTTTCTCTTGGGAGCGGCTTTATGTCTTCGAGCTCCAGTAGCAGCGGCAGCGGTTCATCTTCGTCCAGTTCGTCGAGCGGATCTGGAGGCGGTTCGTCGCAGGGTTCCGGTGGGAGTGGCGGCGGTTCTGGTGGTGGCTCGGGCGGGAGTGGCGGCGGCTCGGGATCGACCTCCTTTCTTTTCGGGAAGTTCGGGAAGCGGCGGTTCCTCTTCCGGTAGCCAAAGCAGCGGCTCGGGTTCGTCGGTTCCTTCGTCGGCATCGGGCTCTTCATCGGGTAGTTCGTCGCCGAGTCAGTCGGCTTCATCAAGCGGTTCAGCTTCTGGACCATCGTCATCGAGCAGCTCCTCGCCCGGCAGTTCTTCGTCCAAGAGTTCGTCGTCACAGAGTTCGTCGTCACAGAGTTCGTCGTCACAGAGTTCTTCCGCGAGTAGCTCCTCCTCCGGAAGTTCCTCATCAAGCAGTTCTAGTTCGTCGTCGCGATCCAGTTCGTCCTCGTCTTCCTCGTCCTCGTCATCTTCCAGCAGCTCCAGTAGTTCGTCCGGCTGTCAGCCGGAGTTGCAAAAGATTCCTCCGCCACTGAAAGCCGCCAAGTGCGGTTGCGAGTGTGGCTGCGGCTGCGAGGGTGCGACCGGCGTTTGTCCCGCTTCGGGCAATGCCAAGAGCTGTGCGCCGACGAAGTCGCTCGTGGCCGGCAGTGACGAAGTTTGCTATGGCAGCATCTATCTGGAAAAAGGTGTACCGAAGTCCCAGGCGTTCCCGCAGGGGGTTAATTGGATGTCGGAGGCGCTACCTTATGTAGCGGAGGTAGATGATCCGACGGCTGATCCAAAACAAGTGGCCGTGGTCTTCAGCACTTGCTCAATGTACTTGTTTGAACAGAGCGGGTTCGCATTTACTCCGACCGGCGGCGCGGTAGCTCCGTTGTCGCTCTCGTTTGACCGTTCCAGTTGCGTCTATCGCTTCACCGATTGCAGTGGAAATCGGTACTTGTTCGATCGAAAGGGAGGATTCAAACAGGTAACGCGAGTGGGCGGTGATACGGCAACAGTGATTTCAGACAGTCAGGGGCGTGTCGGTGAAGTCCAGCAAACGGTCACCGACGACGAGGGAGTCAGTACTACAAACTCCGTGAGCTACGAGTATGAGAATGCGGGTGAAATCGCCGACTACGTGCAGTCGGTAACCCGCCGCCGTCGAGTGGGGAGCGGACCGTGGACTTTGATTGATCGCGTAACCTATGCGTACTACGCGAGTGGTGAACGCTTTGGCAGCCCAGGCGACCTCAAGTATGTCAGGACGCAGGTACTTGACGGTGGAGCATGGGTCACCGTGGATACCAGTTACTACCGCTACTACAAGAGCGGCAGTGCCGGCGGATTCGAGCATGGTTTGCGGTACGCAGTCGGGCCGGAAGCCTTTAGCCGGCTGGTGGCTGATCCTCGCGTCACGGATCCCGGTCTTGCGCCGGACGCAGTCGTTGCGTATTACGCCGACACTTGCTTCGAATACGACAGCCAGCGGCGGGTCACCAAGTCGGTGACGACCGGCGGGCTCTACACGTATCTGTTCTCCTACACCAACAGCAGCTTCGGCAGCTACAACAACAATACCTGGTACCAGAAGACGGTGGTCACTAGGCCTGATGGCAGCCAGGAGATCTATTTCGTCAACCAGTTGCACCAGTTGATGCTCAAGGAACTGGTCTCCGGCGCGGATCACTGGATCGAGTACCACCAGTTCGATGCCAATAACAAGGAAGTTCTCTCCGCCGAGCCTTCGGCGGTGATCTCCTACAACGAGTTGCAGCCTGACTTGAATGTGACATTGCGCGCAGCCGCGGGGCTGATCCACATGATGGACTATTTTGCGGCAACGACCGCCACCCCCACAACTCCCGGTGGAGTCGTGGGTTACTTACAGGCGCGCAAGGTACGGCAGGGAAGTGGTGGCACTCCTGTGCTGCTGGATGAAACCCAGTACATCGCGCGCACAGCCGGGGGCGTGACGATTTACCCGGTCGATAGCACGACGGTCTATCGGGACGTGGGGGTGGGGGTCACGACGCGGTTCAGTTACACGTACTTCACAGGGCTCAATCAGGTCCAGCAGCAAACAACGCTCCTGCCGCCGATCCCGATGAGCCAGAATGGCACTGGGGTCAGTTACTCGCAAACCGAGATCTTCGACACCTTTGGCAATCGGATTTGGGATCGTGGTCCGCGCGGATTCATTAACTTCAATCGGTACGATATCGCTCTGGGCGTAGTCGTGCAGTCCATTCAGGATGTCGATGGCGCTCAATTGACTCTGCCGAGCGGCTGGGTGACGCCGGCTGGCGGCGGATTGCACTTGGTCACCGACTACGAATACGACTTGCAAGCGCGGCAGATTCAGGTGCTGGGACCCGCACACGACGTGGATGGACAGACGGTGCGGACCGCATCGTGGATGGTATATCGCGATGTGGAGGAAGAGACCTGGAGTGCCCAGGGATATGCTTCGGGCGTTGGTCCTCAGTACGACTACACGCTGGTTGGGCCGGTATCGATCAGCCGCAGTGACGAGCCATCGGGGACTTCGGATTCGATCAGCGCGGTCCGGTCTTGTGGCAACAATGGAAGATTATCGGCGTCGGACTGCTTTCCGCAGTGTTCGTGGGTGCGCTGGTCGAGCACGCTGGTGGATCATGGTGGGCAGACAATCGCCACACGGATGTACGTGGAGATTCCCGATTGCGGTGTCGGCAGTGAGGGAACGAACTACAATGAGACGACGTATGCGTACGATCTGATGGGGCGACAGAACCGGGTGCGGTCTCCGGGTGGGACGATCACGCGGACCGTGTACGACACGCGCGGGCTGACGCTTCAAAACTTTGTCGGTACCAACGACGCTTATGCGACGGATGCCGATCCGACCGGTGGCGGCGCAGGGGGGAATAACCTCGTGCTCACCGTCGAGAATGTCTATGACGGCGGAGCGGACGAAGGAGACGGCAATCTGACCAAGCAGACTCAGCCGGTCGATGGTAACTCGGCGAATGATCGAATCACCCTCTTTACGTATGATTTCCGCAATCGGCGGATTACGACGCAGGTTCAGGGGACCGATCAGAAATCCATCAACACGTACGACAACCTCGATCGGGTCGTGCAGGTCGATCAGGTCGATCCGACCGCCAGCGATCGACTGGTCGCCCGCAGTCAGTCTCTGTATGACGATCAGGGGCGCGTTTATCGATCGATCCGCTACGGCGTCGATCCCACCACCGGCGCGGTCGGGAATGGCCTGGTGAGCAACACCTGGTACGATCCGGCCGGGAATGTGGCCATGTCGCTGCCGGCTGGTTCCAAGCTGTTCAGCAAGATGAGCTACGACGGTGTGGGTCGCCAGATTGCGGTTTACCAAGGCTACACGCCCGGGGGTTCTTCCTCTTCTTCACGCTCGCTGAGCGGCTCTTCTTCGGGTTCCGGCTCCTCGAATGTCGGTCCGCTGAGCAACGACGTGCTTTTTGAGCAGTCGTTCACAACGTATGACGAAGCCAGCAACGTAATTCAGACGACCAGCTATCAACGGAATCACGATGCGATCGGTTACGGGGTCCTGAACGGTCCGTCCGGTCCGCAGCCGGCGGCGCGAGTGACTTACGTGGCGATGTGGTACGATGGAATCGGTCGCCAAACGGCGCTCGCCAACTATGGCACGAATGGAGACGGGTGATGAATCGTCCATCGGTAGCCCCTGCATCGAGTGACACGGTCCTGGTGAGTCGGACCGCGTATAATGCGCGGGGCGAGGCGTTCGAGACGACGGACCCGGCGGGGCTGGTGACGCACACGGATTACGACGATGCGGGTCGCCAGATCCGGATGATCCAGAACTACCAGGGTGCGCCGGCGTCGTGTGGAGAGGATGGGTGCTGTTGTGGTTCGCTCTGCGGCGATGAGGAGTGCGCCTGCCCGATCGCCTTGGGGGACGACGTCAACCTGACGGTGGAGACGATCTACACCGCCGACGGGCAAGTGGCGACGCTGACGGCCAAGAACCGGACCACCGGCGACCAGGTCACACGCTACGAGTACGGCACCACGCTGGAGGATTCCGGGATCGCGCGAGCCGACCTGCTGGTGGCCGAGATCTACCCGGACGCCGCGGACGCGCTCGACCGGGTGAGCTACCAGTACAACCGCCAGAGCGAGCGGACTCAGATGCAGGACCAGAACGGCACGGTCCATGCCTACGACTACGACCTGTTGGGCCGACAGACACAGGACCGGATCACCACGCTGGCTCCCGGGGTGGATGGGGCGGTGCGGCGGATCGGCCGAACTTATGAGGTGCATGGCCTGCCGGAGAGCATCACCAGCTACAACAATCCCACGGTCGGCAGCGGCACGGTCGTGAACGACGTGCGGATGGAGTACAACGGCTTTCAGCAGTTGAGCACGCAGTGGCAGTCCCACTCGGGAGCGGTGAACACGGGGACGACGCCCAAGGTGCAGTACGCCTATGCCAATGGCGCGGCGAACACGGTCCGGCTGACGAGCGTCACGTACCCGGGCGGCCGCGCGCTGAGCTATCTCTACAACGCCGGCAGCGACGACGCCCTCAGCCGAGTGAGCGAACTGAACGACGGCGCGGCGCTGGTCCGGTACACGTACCTGGGGCTGGGGAGTTTCGTGAAGGGGGACTACCCGCA
>JANRLN010000485.1:0-12969 GCA_033762515.1 Planctomycetaceae bacterium | reverse complement strand
GTTTCCCAGCCAGGAGATGGTGCGTTGGACCTTCCAGCGGTGGCGGTAGCGGCGCAGCTTGCGGCCGTCCTGCAGCGGCGGTTTCTGGCGGTTCCGGCGATGCGGGCAGATCAGATCGAAGCCGGCGTCCTGCCGCCGCTGTCGCAGCGGGTCCGAGTCCGCCGACTTGTCGTAGATCAGTCGCGGCGACTGCTTGTCGAGAATCCGGTTGTTGAGCAGCGGTTCGATCAGGCGGACGTCGCCGGGGGAGGGCCGCCGGTGGGGCGTTCGACAAACAGGTCTTGGATCAAATCCCATGGCTCGTCAGTGAGTCCGGGTTTGGGAACCGTCCTGGCCCCTGTCGTGTTGCGGCCCCGATTAGGCCACCACTCCAGGGAAATCGTCATGCGTGGTCTCCTTTCCAGAGACCACGGCACGCACCTCGCTCGCCAGTTCAGTGGATTTTTTCTGGCCTTAGGAAATGCGTTCTAGGCGCGATCGCCACCGGTGCGGATGTCGGCCTGGATGTTGGCGAAGAACCGGTCGGCGTGCTCGATGCGGGGGAGCGACTCCTTCGGTGTCGCGACGGTTGCGTAGAAGTGCTGCGGCAGCCCGGCGCATTGGTCGGCGCAGAAGACGGTGTATTCCTTGAGGAAGGGAATCTCCGCTTCAAGCACCTGGCCGTCGTCGGCGGTTTCGGTTTTCTTGAACGTGCTGGCGTAGACCACGGGGGAACCCCGTTCTCATTATCGCACGTGTCCGCCGAGTTCCTGGGCTTGCTTGTAGGTGAGCCAGAAGGGAGACAGAAACCCCTGCGTCTCAGCCGACAGCCACAGGGTGAGAATGTTGATCCCCGAGTATTTCTGGCCATTGTGCCGCAGGGGGCGCGTGATCCGTCCGGCGGCATGTTCTGCGTGCCACGGCTTGAGCCACGGGCGGACGCCCCGCTCAAGCTCTTCGATGATGCGATCGGTGACACGAGTGTAGATGTCGGCGCGGGGCGTGGCAGCGGTGGTCATGGATGGGGTTCCGTTCTGAAGAAATGGACTGTTCGTGAGCACAAAGCTCAGGCTTTTGGGCGAACGGAACAGAAGGCCCAAAGGCAGGGGGTAGGTCAGTCAAGGACGACAGAGGGGGAGGGCACCGCTCTGCACGGAGCTTCGCGCAGGAAGAGTGGGAGGGAGCCGCGTCGGTTGCCGAAGGGGATCCTTGACGGCACGGGGGATTCGCCCCCGAAACGCCTCGCAAACCAGACGCACCGCAGGTGACCGCATCAGGCCGGAGGCCGTGCACCAGCGGGCCGGAAGGGCGTTAGCGTCGGCATTGCGACCGCAGCGCAGCGGAGCCTGGAGTCACGTGACGGCGACAGCCGGGGTGCCCGAAGGACGGTATTGTTGGAAGCTGGCTGGAAGAAAAGTCACCAGTTCCGTGACATGGTTCCGTGACGTGGTATTTGGCAGTATTCCCGAGGACGATAGTGCGGAGAATATTGATGCAGCCGTCGGTGAGGCGGCCGAGGAGATTGTAGACGTAGCTGTGGGCGCAGCCGCGCTGATTGGTGGTGGTGCGGCGCTGGCCCTGGCGGTTGTAGGTGAAGAGCACGCAGTCGCTGGAGCTGGTGGAGTCGGATAGGCAATGTCGCGCAGCCGCGTGCTCGTGGCAACGTCCGACTCAGCCAGCGTGGTGCGGACTTCGCCAAACACACAGAGTCTTCGCGTTGACCCATGCACGGGCATGACACCACACCAACATCCTGTCGTGTTGTCACCTAGGCTGGTTGGGTACGACCAATCCGGGCCACCGCGAGCCTTTATCGAACTTGTGGCATGTCTTCAGAATCGGATTCCAAGAACGTTATGAGACTAACGACATCGTTTGGAATGTGATCCCCCGAAAAAAACGCATCATGATCACAGTAGCATTTAGGCCAGTCTTTGCAGATCAGCACTAATGCTGAATCTCCTGAATCAATAGCTGGGAACACATAATAATCAACGAATTCAGGGCCATTGATTTCGCGGTTGAAAAACTTCTTCAGGCCAACTGCAAGGTCATTTCTAGCTTCGCGGATTATCATGTGTGTACCTGCTTGTAATGTAACACGTTACCTATAAATTGGAAACCCTGTGACTGGGTGCCGTTCGAAAGCGGGATTGCGAGGAGGCGGCGGAGCTGCCGGTGGACGATTGGGACTGCAGGCACATGTGCACGCAGCGATCAGAGCTGCATCGTAGACGCCCTCTGCAATGACAATGCCATACCCTACAGGACCGGCGATTCGAAGAGCGGTGCTAGCAGTACCTGTCGCTGTAATCATGCGGCTTCCTACGAGGACGTTTCGATACGAATGATAAGCCGGCACAGTACGATGGAGTCGCC
Source organism: Planctomycetaceae bacterium (assembly GCA_033762515.1). Classification (GTDB taxonomy): domain Bacteria; phylum Planctomycetota; class Planctomycetia; order Planctomycetales; family Planctomycetaceae; genus DSVQ01. The sequence continues at coordinate 10,611 of JANRLN010000485.1, read as the reverse complement.
ATGGACTCCACGGTTCTCCAAGCGGCCGACAATGGAGTTCAAGTGGGGGCCGACACATGATGCCTGCCCCGGCGATGCCCATTTGTGCATTTGCGCTCGGGCTGTTTTGGTAAACACAGCACGCAATGCAATCAAGTCCAGTGAGGCGACTATAGGGCACGCGGTCGCAAAGCGATGGTCCAGCGACGCTTGGACTTGCCCCGATGATGGTCCATCCTCCTGCACCAACCGACGATCCTCCGCTCGATCCACATGCGGAATTACAGCACTCGTCGCCGTTTCCGGGGCAATTTACGTTCACGGTGTATGGGGACCATGCACCAGCAGTTGTGGGGCCCCCTCCAGAGTTTACGAAACGCCCGCACTCGCATCGGATCGACACCAGTCCAAAAGGATCTGTCGTCGACGGTACGAACGTGGCGGCATACAGGTTAGAGCCATCGACGAATAGAAGTGGATCGCGCTGTACCCACACACCCAAGATCGGTTCGTAGCTGCGGAATCTCACGGCATAAAGCCCGATTGCGTCTTCGAATCGATACCCGGCATAGGTGGTTTCCCAGCCGAAGCTGCTGTTCGCCCGCACGGAAAGCGCCGGCGAGAGGACAGTCAGATTACCATACGGGTCATACTCATAGCGTTCCTGGACGTCCCCGGCGTCGTCGACGACGGCGGTGACGTTCCAGTTGGCGTCCTGGCAGGCGTACAGCCGCTCGTCCAGCGTGCCGGCGTCGCTGCGGTCGCGGAGCACCAGGTCGTCGATGTAGCGGAGCCCCCACACGAACTGCCGGTCGGGGTCGGCGGTGTCGGGATTGGTCCCCAGCCGTTCTTCCACGTCCCGCCAGCCGTCGGTGTAGTAGAAGTGCCGGGTCTCGGTGAGCACCCCCGCGGTGTAGCTCTTCCGCACGGTGCGGAAGCCCCGGCCGTCGTACTCGTTTTCCTGCACCGTGTGACCCGTCGCCGGGTCGACCAGCTGCACCAGCCGGTTCCAGGCGTCGTACGTGGCCGTGTAGGCCTCGGTCGGGTCGGCCGGCTGGGGGATGGTCGTCATGTTCCCCGCTCCGTCGTAGGCGGGCTGCGCCCAGGCGGGGCCGGTGCTGTTCGTGATCCCGGTGATCTCGTTGACCGGGTTGGCCAGCCGGGCCTGCACCAGATCCCAGGGATCCCCGGAGTCGGCCTGCCGGAACTCCTGCCAGTTCCCGGTGGGGTCCAGCGTCCAGCACTGGGCGAACTCGGGGCTGGTGATGGCGGTGTGACCGCCGTTGAGCGTTCCCCGTTGGGCGTCCTGCAAGCGGTGCAGGCCGTCGTAGCCGTAGAGCCAGTCGTGGTGGTTCGCCGTGTCGGACGGGTTCCGCCGGAACGTGCGGTTGCTGGCCCGGTCGTAGCCGTATTGCACGCGGGAGAGGTCGCTTGCCGCCGAGACTTCGCGCCAGCGGACATCCTTGACCCGGCCGAAGCGGTCGAGGCCGCTGTAGATGTCCCCCGTGTCGGGATCATTGGTGCCGGCGGGATTGACCAGCGTGAACCGCAGGTCGGCCTCGGGGCTGTCCTGCTGCACGACGGCTCCCAGGCCCAGGTACTGGTACTCCGCCAAGGGGGTGTCGTCGTCGTCCACCAGCGCATTAACGCGGCTGATCAGATCGTTGACGCCGCCGGCCGTGCCGTAGTCGACGCTCACCACCCGGCCGTCCGGGTAGGTCCGCGACTGCAGCCGCACCGTGTTCGCGCTGCCATTCGCATAGCTCGTCTGGACGCTGGGATTCGTTATGGCGTCACCGCTCCGGCATGCGCCTGCGTCGTGTCGATCGACTGGCCGAAATCATTGTACGCGTATTGGACCTGGTTCACGATATTTCCTGACCCGACCGCCGCAGAATTGAACGAAGTGGCTGATTCGACCGGACTCCGATCCGCTTTGACGTTCTTGTTTACCGCCTCATTTTGCGGCTGAGACTCGGCCTGACAACAAGACCATGTGGTTCGAGGTCGAGCAAGGTGCAGAGTTTCAGTACTGCTTCGCAAGCGGCATGAACGTAGGCCGCCTATTTTGCAGCAGATGACCCGGTAAATAAAGTACGTGTGGTCAAGGAATCGTTCGTTAAACGTCCCGCACATCATGTCTCTCGAAGTTCCGGTCGCATCCCTCCAATTACACGCCTCACTATACGACACGACCCAATAGAACAAGTAAAGTCGATGGGGTTGCTTAATGCGGTCATCCTTGCTGATGTAGCAGCAACTACGGCTCTAAGTCGTCCGACAGAATCGTTGCAGCCGGGAGACTCTGCTTAAAGCGAGTTATCATGGACGGAGAGATCTCTGTTGCAGTCAAATCTAACATTTCGAGCTTCTTGAGAGAGAGAAGCGCAAGGGCTGCATGGTCGTCAATTGGCAGCCCGAGCAAATCCAATGCATCCAACGCTTCTAACTGCGAAATCGCTTCGCAGTGTTTTCGCGTGCGTACTGAAGTCCGCCTGAGGCTGAGAAATCGCAGATTCTTCAGCATCGTGATCTTTTCAAACACTTCGGTCTGTCCGACAGCAGTGCCAGACAAATCCAATTCGGTAAGGGCTGGGAGTTTGCTGAGTGACAGAAAGCAGTCGTCAGTCACCTGAGATTTGGCCAAGATCAAACTCGAAAGACGTTTGTTGTTAACAAGGCGTTCGGCTCCTTTATTTGTGAAGGCGAGGCCAACCGAAAGATCCTGCAAGTACTCAAAAGACTTGAGATGTCCCGCGAATTCATCGTCAATACAAGCGGCATTGTCAGCGATTGATTCGCCTTGAATTTGGATGACGCAACCAGCATACACATCTCGCTCGTCTGGTACGCCTTCCCTCTTCTTCTCTCGGTAGTCTTTCATGTCAATAGGCCGTGAGAAGTCAGTGATGCGTGGCCACTTCGTGACCATAGCTGCGATCGCATCGGATTCGCAGACATGGTCTTGAGCCGAACACGCTTTGACAGATGGCATCGCAATGCAATAGGCCATCAGCCAAAGAAGTGCATGGCGAGTGAGGCGGTGATCGCAAGCCATACGATTAATCCCAAGACTTCTTTGTGCAATCGTAGATATGCGTTGCGGTACCAACTTTTCCGCAGAGATCTTGAGCCTGGTTAGGCGCGAACCTCTTGACCTGGTTGCGCATCTCTTTGTCGCAACTAATTTGGATCACGATACGATCACACGTCTTCTTGCCTTCACATTGAACGGAACCACAACCGTCCGGTGCATCTTCTTTCGCAAGCTTTAATGCGAGTTGCAATCGTTGGACCCCGAGTTCAAAGCTGATTAGTCCGTCATCGACTGTCAGGCCATCGATAGGCGGAATATCTGTCTCAGTCTTGATGCGGCTAGTTGAATCGGCACTATAGCAGGAGATGATTCCGAAGCTCAATACAGTACACTTAGGGGTTTTGACCGCGTTAGCTTCAACCTGAAGTGTTTTCAGTACGTCATCAGCATTTGCTGTGTGGCCACCGCTAATGAATATCTGGCAAGCATCCGCGCCGAGTGGGTCAATCAATATCAATGGCATTGATTCTGTGTATTGATACAGGTTTGTGCCTGCCGCAAGACCGAGCGGATCCCTCGTGACCCACCCAAGCCTTGAAAGGAGGAGCCGGAACCGGACCAGATAGAGTCCTGTCGTGGCATCGAAGAGATATCCGGCGTAGGTGAGATTCCAATCGCAGTTGCTGGTCCCGCAGGGTGAGAAAGCTGGGGCGAGGACGGAGCAGTCGCCGTAGGGGTCGTATTCATAGCGTTCCTGCACCGTACCGTCGGTTGCGATCAAGGCGGTGGCGTTCCAGTTGCCGTCGTGGCAGGCATAGGGGCGTTCGTCGAGGATATCGTTATCGTCGCTGTCCCGGTCGCGAAAGACGAGATCATCAATGTATCGTGCGCCCCAGACGTATTGCCGCTTGGCGTTGGCATTGTCGGGACTGGTCCCCAGCCGCGCTTCTACGCACCGCCAGCCGTTAGTGTAGTAGCAATGCCCGGTTTCCGTCAGCGAGCCGCCGGTGTAGCTCGTCTTGATGATCCGATAGCCGCGCGCGTCATAGAGATTGTCCTGCACCATGCGGCCCGTCGGCAGATCTACCAGTTTCACCAGGCGGTTCCAGGCGTCGTACGTTGCCGTGAAGGCTGGGACGACCGGCAGTCCACTCCATTCGTCGACTGTTAATGTCGACCACTGATCCGTGGTTAGATTCGCCCAACTCAGCCGGTCCTGCGGCGGTCGGGGGATGGTGGTCATGTTGCCATTCTTGTCATACGCCGGAGTGGCCCATTGATCCCCGGTGGTGACGCTGATTGCGTCAATTTCATTGACTTTGTTCGCACTTCGCTGCTGGACGAGATCCCAAGCGCCGTTACCGGTGTCATCCTGACGGAATCCCGTCCAGTTTCCGGTCGGGTCGAGCGTCCAGCACTGGGCGAACGTTTCCGACGTCAGGGACGTGTGGCTACCGTTAAGCGTCCCGCGCGCCATGTCCTTCAGGCGATGGACCCGGTCGTAGGTGTAGATCTCGTCGAACTCCTTGCCCAGCGCAGCCGCAACCGTGTTCTTCCGCCAGATGCGGCTGCTCGCCCGGTCGTAGCCGTATTGGATGCGGTCGACATCGGCGGCCGAGTTGTAGTTGTACCAGCGGTTGTCTTTGACGCGGCCGAAGCGATCGAAGCCGGAGTAGATATCCCCGGTGTCGGGGTCGTTGCTGCCAGCGAGGTCGATGAGGGTCCACTTCATCTGCGGTTCGGTGTCGTCCTGTTCGACGAAGGTCTGCAGGCCGAGGTAGCTGTAGTCGCACAGGTGCGTATCGTCGTCGTCAATGATGGACGCGATGCGCGAACTCCGGTCGCTGATGCTCCCGGTTCCCCCATAGGCATACGTCAACACGCGGCCGCTGGGGTAGACGAGACCCGTCGTACGGATCGTGTTGCTCGAACCAGTGGCGAAGGTGTACTGCACTTTGGGGGTCGTCGACACGTTGACCGTTCCACTGTGGGACTGGTACTCGGTCGTCAATTGGCCGAAGTCATTGTACACAAACTGGCACTGATTCAAGACATTTCCGCTGCCGATCGTCGCATTGTCGTAACTGGTCATGGTCGCCTTCATGCCGCGGACTTCGTAGGTCGTCCCGATGCGGCGGACGGCTCCATCGACGCCGCTGCCGAGGGTGGTGACGCGGTCCTGAGTGGGCCGCCCGAGCAAGTCGTAGTCGTAGGCATGGACGGTGCCATTCTGATCCCGCATGCCGACCGATTGCCCTTGGCGGTTGTAGCTGAAGGTGATCCGGTCGTCGTCATCGACCGAGTCGGGATAGATCTCGGCCCGCTTGAGTGTGCTGGCGGCGATGGCGGAATCGGCAAGGGTGGTGCCGTAGATGTACTGCGTCACCTGGTCGCCGGTGGCTGAATTGACGGCAGTGAGCGTGGCGACGTTGCCGTCGGCATTGTAGGTGGTGCGGACGGTGATGTTGGCGTCGTCAGAGGCGGCGCAGGCCTCTCCCCCGCTGGACGAACTGCTTGACGAACTGCCGGAAACGCAATTCGTGATCTTCGTGATTTCGCGATCCGCGGCGTCGTATTCCAGGCAGGTTGGCATCCCGGCCGGGTCGGTTTGGCTGCTCAGGTTTCCGGCGGAGTCATAGGCCTGACCGGTAACGAGGACGGTTTCGGAGCGCGCGGGGATCGTGGTCGGCCGCGACAGCGAGGCGGGGTGGCATGCTCGCCCCTGATGGCGAGCATGTGTTGCAGAGACCGTATCCCGAGCCATGGTTGCCTGGCAGGGCAAGCATGGCGCCCGGACCAGTCCTCTTGCAGCAGTTCTCTCGATGGGGCAATTGTTCGTCGACCCCACGGCGTGCCGCGAGCGTGAGTGACCGGCGTCTTGATTGTTGTATCGGTCACAATCGCCGGCCACGGACCCGCGTGCCAGACTCCAGTCACTGACGTTCCTGGCTCGCTCCGGTCATTTCTTGCACCAACCTGAAGAAACCGCGTTTCCGATTACTGCTAATCCCCCAGTTCACCGGGACGCTTTGGTAGCCCTCGTCGAAGCCTTCGCCTGGTTTGCGGAAGTCGAAGTAGCCCCACGAAGCGAACTCGCTCACGGCGGCGGTGAAGTTGTTTGTCGGCTGGTCGAACTCGAAGTGGTCGTCTTCGTTGAACAGGATTGGCATGGGACGGTAGCCGGGAACTTGGCGCGCCTGGCGGACCATTTCGGCGATCCGTTCGGGCTTGGAGACGCCGTTGCCGTGCAGGAGGAGGAAGTCCGACGCGCGGACGACGGATTCTTCCGGGACTTTGCCGCCGCCGTAGCTGGTTCCGGCGTAAAACATTCCCGGATGCTGTTTGGCGCGGCTGATCAGTTCATGCACGCGGTCGGGCTTGAGGATGGCGTGGTCGTACTTCACGTTGCATTCGTTGTTGATCTCGACGAGGACATGCCGGTCGCCGCGGGTCTGCAGCCAGTCGAGGGCGTGGTCGACGCCCCGTTGGACCGCCGCTTCATCAGCGAGGCGTTCGTCCTGCCCGAAGTAGAACAGGCCGAGAATGACAACCATCCCCAGTTCGTCGGCCTTGTCGAGGACGAGGCCCATCCGCTGCAGATAGGCCGGGTCGAGGGATCCGTCGGCGTTGAAGGCGGAGTTGTGCCAGGGTTGATCTTTGGAATATCCCTGCGGGCTGCCCCCCTGCAGGTTGACGGTGATTGCCAGCAATCCCTGCCGCCGCCACTCGGGCATTGCAGCGATGAACTCGCGGGTGTTGCGGTCGGCGTCCCAGGTCTTGGTATCGGGATAGGCCCAGCGATCGCGGGTCTCCGGGTTGCAGTCATCAAAGGTCGCCTGCACCATGCGGCTGTTGAGGAGCAGCCCTTCGAGGGACTTGCCGTTCCAGATGCGGCCTCTGTAAGTCGGTTCGCCGTTGATGTGGAACTTGTCGCCGACGATGCGGACCGAGGTGTGCCGCGGCGACTGAGCGGCGACGGGTTCGGCCAGCAGGAGTGCGATCAGGAGTGGCAGCGGCATGGGGGTCTCGCAGTCATTGAATCAGAGGATGATTAACGCCAGTCCTTGAAGAGCCGAGAGTCTTGGTCGAGCCGCGGATGAAACACAGACTTGGAATCAAAGAGTTGGTGACTGGCATTTTCCCTTGACGAGGGGTCACGCTGGATCTTTTGGTCGTTCGCATCCATGTTCGAGAGGTGTTTCCTCCGTGGCTGCTGGAATTCTACGCCTGTTCGCTTACTCGATCGCGACAAATTCCGCGGCGATTCCCATACCGCCGCCGATGCAGAGGGTGGCGAGGGCGCGGCGGGCGGAGCGCCGGGCGAGTTGGTGGATGACGTGGACGGCGAGTCGGGCGCCGGACATGCCGATGGGGTGACCCAGGGCGATCGCTCCGCCGTGGGGGTTGATGCGTGAGACGTTCAGTTGCAGCTCGCGGGTGCAGGCGAGGACTTGAGCGGCGAAGGCTTCGTTGATCTCGACGGCGTCGTAGTCGGCAAGGGCCGTGCCGGTGCGGGACATGAGTTTTCGGGCGGCGTGGACGGGGCCCAGTCCCATCAGTGCGGGGTCGCAGCCGCAGACGACGCCGTCGACGAATTTCGCGAGGATGGGGTAACCCCGGCTGCGGGCGAAATCTTCGTCGGCGAGGAGGAGGCAGGCCGCGCCGTCGTTGATGCCCGAGGCGTTCCCGGCCGTGACGGTTCCCGACGGATCGAAGGCGGGTTTCAACTTGGCGAGACGTTCGAGAGTGGTGTCGGCGCGGGGATGTTCGTCGGCGACCACTTTGGCAACGGGGGTCAATTCCGCGGAGAAGAGGTCATCGGCCGCGGCGACGGCATGGCGTGCCTGGCTGGCGAGGGCATACTCGTCCTGCTCGGAGCGTGTGATGTTGTAGCGTCGGGCCAGGGCTTCCGCGGTGAGACCCATGTGTTGCTGGGTGAGCGAATCGACGAGGCCGTCGCGGAGGATCGCGTCGCAGAGAACTCCGTCGCCGAATTTGTAGCCCGTGCGCGCGCGGGGCAGCAAATAGGGGGCCTGCGACATCGATTCGACGCCGCCGCACAGTACACACCGGGCTTCCCCGGCCCGGACGGCCTGTGCTGCCAAGAGGAGCGATTGCAGGCCCGACCCGCACATCAGGTTGACGGTGAACGCGGGGGTCTCCTGCGGCAGACCCAGTTTGAGTCCGATCTGCCGGGCGATGTTCATTCCCTGCCCCGCGGCGAGGACGTTTCCCAGAATGACCTGGTCGACCTCGCTGCGGTTGACGCCCGCCAGCACGGCCTCCCCGGCGGCGACACCGAGATCCACCGCCGACAACTCGGCGAGTCCCCCGAGGAAACGCCCGATGGGGGTTCGTTGGGCGGCGATGATGACGACAGATTTCATCGTGAGTGTTTCCCTGAGATCACCTGTCTCCTCCGCGTGCTCCGCGCACCCTGCGTTTCACAACTTCAGTGAATTCCTTTGAAACGCAGAGGGCGCGGAGCACGCGGAGGTGGAGTTGCGGAACTGGGTCTGTTTGCCGGAGAAACGTGCGCGCATCGCCGAATCATCCCTGGGAACGCGCAAAGAGATGGCTGGGCATCTCGGCGACGTCTTGAATCATCGGGCGGAAGTCCATCTGGGCGAGAACGTCGCGGCTGATGTCGATGCCGGGGGCGACTTCGATGAGTTGCCAGCCGCCTGCCGTCAGCCGGAACACGGCCCGCTCGGTGACGAGCAGCACGTCGCGGCGGTTTGCGCGGGCGAAGTCGCCGCTGAAGGAGATCTGTTCGACCGCGGCCACGAACTTGCGGACGCTCCCTTCGTGCACGATCCGCAGGCGTCCCTGTTCGACGGCGACTTCCAGGCCGCCGGAGGTCAGGGTCCCGCAGAAGACCAGGCGTCGCGCGCTGTGCGAGATGTTGACGAAGCCGCCCACTCCGGCGAGGAGCGTTCCGAAGCGGGAAACGTTCACGTTCCCCGCGGCGTCGATTTGGGCGGCTCCGAGGGCGGCGAAGTCGAGACCGCCGCCGTCGTAAAAGTCGAATTGCGCAGGTTGGTCGATGATCGCCTGGGGATGAACTGCGGCCCCAAAGCTAAGTCCCCCCGCAGGCATGCCCCCGATGGGACCGCTCTCGACGGTGAGGGTCACTTCGTGCAGCAGACCGCGCTCAGCCGCGATTCGGGCGATCCCTTCCGGCATGCCGATGCCGAGGTTGACGATCTCCCCCGGTCGGAGTTCATCGCACGCGCGCGCGGCGATGATGCGGCGTTCATCGAAGGGGAGGGGGGCTCGGATCGTCGGCGGAGTTGCCGGATCCCGCGGTTCGTAGTACGCGGGATTGTGCGCTTCTCCAAACGTCTGCGCGTGATCATCGAGATCGGCGACGGTGAGGAAATCGACGAGCACTCCCGGCACGCGCACGTGTTGCGGCGGGATGGGTTTGTCGAGGATCCGCTTCACCTGCGCGAGCACGATCCCCCCGGCGTTGTGGGCCGCCTGCGCGATCGGGAGCACCTCGCCGATGATGGCTTCCTCGTCCATTACGAGGTTGCCGTGGGGGTCGGCGGCGGTGGCGCGGATGAGTCCCACATGGATGGGAAAACTGTGATACCACAGCCAGTTCCGGCCGCCGAGTTCGATCCGTTCGACAAGGGGTTCGGTCGTGCGGGCATTCAACCGGCCGCCGCTGTGCGCGGGATCGATGAAGGTTCCCATGCCGACGGTGGTGAACAGGCCGGGCCGACCCGCGGCAATCTCGCGGAACAGGTGACAGATGACCCCCTGCGGCAGATTGTAGGCTTCAATCTCATTGGCGATGGCGAGGCGCCCGAGTCGCGGGGCGAGTCCCCAGTGGCCGCCGATGACCCGCTTGAGCAACCCGGAGTGTCCGAGGTGATTGAGTCCGCGAGCGGCCCCGTCACCCTGCCCGGCGCCGTAGACGAGCGTGAGATTCCGCGGCGTTCCAGTCTCCAGAAAGCGACGTTCGAGGGCTTTCGTCAAGGCTTCGGCATGGGCCGCGCCGACGAAGCCGCCGCTGGCGAGGGTCACGCCGTCGCCGATCTGGGCGACCGCCTCCGCCGCGGAGACGATGCGAGGACGACGCGCGGTGCTCACGCCCACCAGCCTCCATTGACGTGCAGCGTCTGGCCGGTGATGTAGCGCGCGAGGTCGCTGCAAAGGAACAGGATGGCGTTGGCGATGTCATCCGGTTCGCCGAACTTGCGCAGGGGAATCTGCTTGAGCATCTCCTGCCGCACCTCCTCAGGAATCGACTGCCCCATCTCGGTGAGCACGACGCCGGGTGCAACGGCGTTGACGGTGATCTGCCGCTTGCCAAGTTCCTTGCTCAAGACCTTCGTCAGGGCGATCACTCCGGCTTTCGCCGAGGCATAGTTGGCTTGACCGAAAAAGCCGATGACGCCGGAGATGGAGGCCATGTTGACGACCCGGCCGCCGTCGGAAAGGACGCCTTGTGCCGCCTTGCAGACCTGGAAGACGCCGGTGAGGTTGGTGTCGATGACGGCGTCCCAGTCGTCGTCGCTCATGTTGCGGAGTGTGCGATCGCGAATGATCGCGGCGTTGTTGACGACGATGTCCAGCCGGCCGAA
>JANRLN010000484.1:0-6030 GCA_033762515.1 Planctomycetaceae bacterium | reverse complement strand
GCTTGCGCGTCTGGAGAGCACCGCCGAGTCGAAAGACTCATCCCATCCCAACGCATGATTGAGAACCCCGCGCCGAGTCCCGTCCAAGGACGTGAACACGAAGACAAGGTCGGCCCCACAAGGCTTCCGAGGGTTTACCCTCATCCGCTCAAGATCGCGAGAATTTCGATTGCGAAATAGACATCCCGTCTCTACTCTGTGAGGATGAGCTCCACACCGGTCCGAAATTCCACACGACGTGGCGGATGGCCGGATCTTGCGAAATCGTCGAAAAGGTTCGCGGCATGGCACGTAGCCCCTTGAGTCTTCCGGACGCTGAATTGGCCGTTCTGCGATGTTTGTGGGAACACGGCGTGGCCTCGGCGCGTCAATTGACCGACTGGCTGTATCCGGAGGGAACCGCGGCGCAAGTGGCGACCGTCCAGAAACTCCTCAGTCGCCTGGAAGAGAAAGGTTGCGTGCGCAGGGATCGGGACAACTGGCCCCATCTCTTCCGGGCCGGGGTTGGTCGCGATGAGGTGATCGTGGATCAACTGCAGCAAACGGCAGAACGCCTGTGCGATGGAGCGCTGCATCCGCTGCTGACTCATCTGGTCCGAGCCGGGGAGCTGTCGGCGGAAGAGCGCAAGTCTCTGCGAGCTCTGCTGGATGATTTGGAGAACTCCGGCAAGTCTCCAAGGAAATAGGCCGCCCGAAATTCCGAGACTGCCCGCTGCCCCATGAGACCACTGCGCAGATTCGAGGTGCCCGATGCTGCGATTGTTGGAATGGTCGATTGCGAACTCTGTGACGGTTCTGCTGCTGATGCCTGTCGTTTTCACGCTGGGACGCATCAGCCGTCAACCGGCAGTGCGGCATGGGCTCTGGATTCTGCTCCTGATCAAGTTGGTGACGCCGCCGTTGGTCCCTGTTTCCTGGGACGGTGATTTCCTGGCGCGACTGACGGCCGGGCCAAGTTCCATTTCCCAGCCCGTGCGAATCAGTCAGACGGCGTCCCCCGAAAATGCGGTCGTTGTGCGTGCTGCGCCGGTTTTCCCTCATTTGCCTGACCGTTTGGTGATCGAGGCGGTGGATTCTTCCCGGAAATCCGCCGCGGGCGCGACGTCAACCATGCCGGCTTTCTCATGGCTGGCGAACGCACAGGGGGCGTTGCAGTCTCTCCCTTGGGGCGTGTGGGGGGGCTGGCTCTTGCGAATCTGGGCGACCGGGTCAGCGGCGATACTGCTGGTGCAATCCGCGCGGGTTTTCGCCTTCTCTCGGCGACTGCGGCGCGCCGTCCTTCCGTCGGACTCCTTGGCGGAGCAGTTGAACGAACTCCGCGAGTCGCTCGGATGTCCGACCGCACCGCGTGCGGTGCTTGTGGAAGGCGTGGTCTCTCCAATGTTGTGGGGTGTCGGTCCCTGGGCGACGATCCTGTTTCCGCGGGACTTGTTCCGCAAACTCGATCCTCAGTCTCGCTCCACCCTGTTGCTGCACGAAATGGCCCACTTCTATCGCGGCGACCATTGGGTGCGACTGTTGGAGTTCGTCACGTCCACGCTGTTCTGGTGGCATCCGGTCGTGTGGTGCTCCCTGCGTGAGATCGAAGCTTCGGAAGAGCAATGTTGCGACAACTGGGTGCTGCAACGGACCCCGCTGCCCCCTCGGTGTTATGCCGATGCGTTGTTAGACACGATTGATTTCCTTTGCGAACAGCAGCGCGCCTTGCCCGTGGCCGCGAGCGGACTGGGAAATCCGCGGGAACTGCGGGGCCGACTCGTAAGGATCATGCAGCATTCTCAGGCGACGACCATCAACCCCGCCGGACGTGTGTTGCTGCTCGCCTTTGCCTGTCTGCTGCCGTTGCAATGGCAGGCGTTGGATGCCTTCGGTCGCGGCGTGGGAGACAGTTTCCGGGGGATCGAAGCCGTCGTCCCCCGGATTGTCGAGCCTGCGGTGGAAGGTTCCGCCGCGACAGCCGAACCGCCCGCTGCGGACCGATCAGCCTTCGAAGTGTCCCGTCCTGTCCGGCGAGCGGCCCCGCCAAGTCGCGAACGTCCCGCAGCCACATTGACGGTTCCCCGGTCGGATCGCAGCGACTGGGCCACCGCGATCTCCGCCGATGCCCGATTTCAGATTGTGGCGAAAACTGGTCGTCGCGTCGAACTTCGGGATGTCGACACCGACCGCCGCGTGCCGCTCGATCAATGGAACATCGCTGCGGCGGCATTCATTCCCGGGCGATCGCAGTTTGTCACGGGGGGCTACGATCGCGAGGTGCGGCTGTGGGATGCCCCTTCGGGTCGGCTGCTGCGAAATCTGGGCAGGCACGGGGACGCGGTCGTGACCGTGACGGCATCCCCCGACGGTCGCACTGTCGCCGCCGGGTCGCGTGACGGCCGGCTGGCTCTCTATGACGTGGCGACGGGGACGCTGATCCAGGACTGGGAACTGGGTGAAGCCGTCAGTTGTGCGCGTTTTTCTCCCGACCGGCTGCAGTTGCTCATCACCACCGGTCATTGGCGTTCGGAAGACCCGGGTCGATTGTTCGTGCTGCCGCTCAAGACCGGAAACATGGGGCATCCGCTGGTGATCACCAAGACTGCGGGCGCGATTGACTTCACCTCCGATTCGTCCGTGGTGGTCCTGGGCAGTTGGGATGGGCTCGCGACGTACGTGCGCCTCGCCGATGGATCTCGTCTGGCCCAGGTCCCGACGTTCAAGGACTGGATCTCTGCGTCTGCGTTCTCGGCGAATGCAGCACATTTCTCTCCGTTGACGCTGGAAGAGGCCCGATTCGAGGAACAGCGGCTGTTGCGTGAATCGGCGGAGCGGGCCGAGGCGGCCCGCTTGGCGGCGCAACAGGTCTACATGCTGTTCGATGCCTTTGTGACTCCGCAGACGCGCGAAGCGCCGTGATTCGCCGGCTGTCTGCAAAGTTCGTGACGATTCTCCGATGCAGTTTTCCTCGTCGGGGACGTGTAAGTCACCGTGGGGATGAGGCACTTTCCGAACCTCGCTTCCGAGGAACGGGATCGCCGGATGCGATCTCGGTTCGGCAGGAACCTCGCACTCCTGTTTGAAAACAGCTTCTCGGTGACCGCAATCCGGCTGGGAGACGCCCGATGAACTGGATGATCGCTTGCATCCTGCTGGGAGCCGACGAAAAGTCGCTCTCGTTCGGCGCCGACGCAAGCAGGGCCAACACCCTGTCGCAGCAATTGTCCGCCGACGACGAGCGCCGCCAACGACTCAGGCAGTTGCTGGACGAGTCGGTCGGCTGGAATGAATTTTCAGTTCCCGGGGACGACTCGGGGCCCGTGACCGCGGTGCCCGTGCATCGATGGACCAACAATGAGCGTGATCCCCAGGGACAGGCTTTGGCGGTGTTGTGGGTCCATCGCGGTCAACCGGTGGCGATCGCTTCGATCTTCCCCTGGAACGGCCGCTTGATTCATGAAATCGAATCGACCTCGCCGGCCAAACTGCAATGCAAACGCGATGGCGTCATCGTGTGGAAACCGGATCGCGGCGTCACGTTCACCCCCATGCCCGAGGCGCCGGCCCCAGGCGACAGCGCCGTCGTCCGACTGCGACAAATGAAGCAGCTCGCTGATCAGTTCCAGATCACAATGCTCGGCTGGAAGGCTGACGACTCGGACCGCGAAGAGCTGCGCCGATTGCCGCGGGAAATGTTTCGCTACCAGCCGGAAACTCCGCGCGTTCGCGACGGCGCCGTCTTTGCCTATGTGAAGGGGACGGACCCTGAAGCGGTCCTGGTCCTTGAGGCCGCACAGACGGAAGAAGGCTGCCAATGGCAATACGCACTCGTCCGGCAGACTTCCGGAGGATTGACTGCGAGACGGAATGGCCTGATCGTCTGGACGGCCGAAAAGCATGTTCCCCGTAAGGATCCGAGTCAGCCGTGGATCAGTCTGTCTCGCCCACTCCCAGGAGAGGCCCTGCCGTGAAACGTCGATCTTGTCTCTGCTGCATTGCAGTGCTGTCGAGTTCGCTTTCGTGGACCAGCGCCTTCGGCGGGGAAGACGAAGAATTGGTGAAAGCCTGGTTGGCGATCAGCAGCCAGATGGCGCAGAGCTTTGTCATCACACCCGCGGAAGCGCCCGCACGTCCGTTCTCCCGATTGGAGCAGCCCGTCTTCCGGCATGTGCAGCCGGCGCGCGGCAATGACATCGGCGCGGTTTGGCTCTGGGTCGATGGCGACCAGCGCCCCGCGGTCATCGGCGACATCTTCGCCTGGTCCATCAACAACGCACCCGTTCGAACCGTCACCCAGGAATTTCAGTCGCTGGCAAGCGTTCCCCTAACAGCACAATTCGAAGGGACTGAAGTCTGGACCCCCAAACAAGCGGGGCTCGGGTGGACGATGATCGCCAAGGCACCTGCTCCCGCGGACACCAGGCTGGAGCGTCAGCGCCAGGCACGTGAGCTGACGCAGCGCTTCGCGGCGAATTCCGTCGACCACCGCCAAGGGCGCTGGGAACTGCGGGTGGTTCCCAAAGCGGTGCATCAGTACGAGATTGAACCTCCCCGCGAGACGCACTGCGGGGCGCTGTTTGCCGTTTGCCAAGGTACCGATCCCGAGCTCTGGCTGGCATTAGAGACGCGGAAGACGCCGGACGGCTATCGCTGGCACTACGCGCTCGCGTCCTTCACCGACTACTCGCTGCGGGTGCGTCTGGACGATGTGGAAGTCTGGAGTTGCCCGCAGTATCGACATGGGGTCACCGATGAACCTCACTGGGTCGAATCGGCCGCTCGTCAGCTGGCGCTGGATCAGGCGCCAATTCCGGACTGACCGGCGCTGCCGCAAGTCACGCGACGCATTCATGACATGACCCGCGGAGACTTCCGCTCGGAATCCCAGAACCACCAAGGTCCGAACAATGATGACGTCCTCGCCGTTTTTGATGCTCGCAGCACTGGGGCTCGCCTGGGGCGCCGATTTGTCGGCTGAGGAGGGACCCAGTCCTCAGGGAACCCGCCGCGCACTGATCATTTGCGGACATCCCGGCGACGCCGAACATCAGGCGTTGTTTGCCGACGCCGTGACGAATCTGCGTCGGGGACTCACGGAGAACTTCGACTTTGCAGAGGACCAGATCTCTGTGATGTTCGGGGTTGACCCCGAGGAGCCCCAAACGCTCGATTTCCCGACGGCCGGACCGGCGACCAGCGAAGCCCTCAGCGCTGCCGTTGCCGAATTGCGGAGGATCCTTCGACCGGAAGACGCCCTCTGGGTGATCGTACTGGGACATTCCCATTTCGACGGCCGTATGGTGTCGATCAATCTGCCGGGTCCGGACGTCCATCAGGAGGATTTCGGCCGACTGTTTCGCGACCTTCCCAGTCGCGAGCAGGTGTTCTGGTTGTCTTTCCCTGCCAGCGGCTATTGCCTCAAGCCGCTCGCAGCCCGCGGCAGAGTCGTCATCTCGGCAACGGAAGCCGATCTGGAGGTCAATGCGACGCTGATGGCGTTTGCATTGGCCGAAGAACTGCTGCCGACAGCGGAACATCCGGCCGCCGATGTCGATCAGGACGGGCTGCTGACGCTCCGGGATCTGTATCTGGCAGTGGCACGCAACACGGTGCAGCGCTACCTTGCCGAGATGCTGATCGTGACCGAGCACGCACTGTTGGACGACAACGGCGACGGCCGGGGGACCGAGCTGCAGCGAGATTACCTCACCGAAGAGGAAGGTGGACGCAAGCGTGCCGGGTTCAAGCCGACTCGTCAGCCGGGCGGGGACGGAACTCTGGCGGGCGCAATCTCGCTTCCGCTGAGCCCGGTGAGTGCGCTGTCAGCCCTGCGGATTCCACGCGAATAAGCGGGGCCCGCACCGCCGCCCTCAATCGACGTGGTAGGTCACGTAGATCTTGTCTCGGCTGGCTGGATCGCCGATCTTGGTTGCGGACTGCGTGTCGTCGATCGCCACGCGGAAAACTTCCTGATCTTTGTGTCTGACGACGACGCCGGCGAAGTGAAAGCGGGCGACGGCGAACTCCCAGCGCCACTCGCCCTTATGCTTG
>JANRLN010000483.1:0-5722 GCA_033762515.1 Planctomycetaceae bacterium | reverse complement strand
AGATTCATGAGGTCGCGAGGTGAGACCCCGAGCATTGCAGCCCATTCCTCGGCTGCCTGGTAATTCGTCGGCGAAAACACCTGCAGGACACCGATATTGTTCAGGACCGTTTGGTAACCGCTCGGGATGGCGCTCCGGAGTTGGTCCAAATCCTGCCAAATGGTCAAGACCGTCACGCCAAAGCCCCGGCAAAGAGTCAACATCGTCTCCAGAAACGGAAAGTCCTTGATCTGGCCGCATTCGTCCAGAATCACCAGCGTGTTCCGCTGGGGGAGACGTTGACGGCTCAGGAGCGCCCGCAGCAGGACGCCGACCCACAGCTTGACCAGCCCGCGATGGCTGTCGAGTCGATACGGGGGCATCGTCAAATAAATGCTGAACGGGTCCCCGTCTGCAAATTTCTGCAAGGAGAACGTCGACTTGGTCAGGGTCGACAACACGGTTTCACTCAAGAAGGGTTTCACGTAACTGGTTGCGGTCGCCATCACGCCCGGCCGCGTCTCGCGCTCGCTGAGCTGCAGAAATGCCGCCAGTTCCCAGCGTGCCAACTGGTTGAGCGATTTCCCCGAAGAGTCCAGCAGTGTCGCCAGGGCATAAGCCAGATCGTCGCCCATCAGGATTTGCAGAAACGCCCGAAAATGCCGCTCCTCGATCGTCGGCGCCGATGCAATATGCGTCAGCAATCCACTCAAGAGTCCGCAGCCATTCAGATCCCAGAAGGGATCCTTGGAAAAGCGGTTTCCCAGACTGAGGAGATGAGCCAGCCATTGGCACTCGGTCTCCAGGTCGATGCCAGGCAACCCGAACAGATCCAACGGATTCAGGCTGTCCGAACGCGGGCCGCGTACGCGAAATGGATCGAGGTTAATGACCGTTTGTCCCAAGTCACGGCGACGGCGACCGGTCACCGCATAGTTCTCGCCGCACTTGGCGTCGAAGACCACAACCGGCCCGGGATAGGTCAGCAACAAAGGAATCACCAGTCCGCGGTTCTTGCCCCCACCCGTCGGGGAAATGCAGGCCAAGTGCTGGTCGCCGGGGTAGACGATGGGTCGCAATTCGCTGGCGTCATCGCGTCGCGACGCCAACCCGAAGGGCTGCCGTTCCGAGCAATACCCCAGGAGCAGCCCATCGACCCCCGGCGGAACGGTTGTGGTCGTCGCAGACATCCAGGCACCCTCCTGATCTTCAGATTCGCGGTTGCTCGACACCGTCAATCAATTGCGACAGGCGTCGCTGGGTCGGCCGAGACGAACTTCGTCCCCACCAAACAGCGCCGAAGCGGTCAGTTCGCCTTACGGCCTAGGTGGCGAGCCACAGCGAGAACTGCAGTCCCAGGTAAACGCCCTGGCAGAAACTCAACAGCACGAAGTATCCGACGGCGCGCCAGGTGCTCCCGCTTTTCGGCTGGGTGCCGGGCTGACTCATTGGGGCATAATCCAACTCGACTGTCGGCGTCGCGCCGTCCCAAGGGGGAATCTCGGTCGTCATGACGTGGGCCCCGCCGACAAGGCGGGGAGGCACGCGTTCGGGGGTTGTGCTCATCGAAGGCTCACTTTCCGGCGAAACCGCCAACGAAGAAAAATGCAGGAGACCACTCACACCTGCTTCACCAATTCCAATGCGCGACGGGTGGACGAATGGGCGCAGACTTCGCCTCAAATCGTGGTCAGTGGCCGGAATGCGAAGAACTCCACATGCCGCATGCCTCCGTCCCCAAAACTCGCGACGCGCGGCATTAGGAATCTCCAGAGGGGGAGCCTTGCCGCGGCTGGGGAATTGGCGAAAATGCTGCGGCACTGATCAGACCAGCCCCGCGGAACCCAGCCACAATGGCCACACTGCAGGAACTTCGCGCTGCCGGCGATTGGAAAGGTGCGCTGCGGGGGTCGCTCGGGGAACCGGCCCTGCGGAACGCCGGAGCCGTCGATCGCATTCGTCGCCATCTCACAGGTCGTCGATGTCTCCTGCTCGACGCCGCGGCTCATGCCCACAAGAACGGTGGTCTTGCGAGCCTCTGGAAGTCCCTGCAGAACTATCCGGCGACGGGGCCGCTGGCTCAGCAACTCGGTCATACCGGCGGCAATTACGAGGCGCGCCGGAATCTGATCCGCGTGCTCGCTGATCCCGACGCCGATCGCGAGCAGGTCAAGTTAGCCATTACCCAGGTCGTTGAAGTTACTGCGAAATCCTGGAATCACGTGTCCCATTTGGCCGTCAGCCAACTCCTCCAGGAGCGCCTGCCCTCCGGTCCCGCCGCTGCGACCGGGCGTCCCCACGAACCGTCGTTTCTCCAGCTCCTGCCGGACGACGGTTTGCGTTCCCTCTTCCGTGAGCTGGCGGCCACTCACAGTTGGTTGCATCCGGGACTCCTCCTGGCTGGAGAAACGCTCGCGGCCATCTATGGCGATCCGCGGACGCCTGAGGCCACCGTCCATACGTGGGTCCTGTTTGCCTTCGAGCATGTCGAGAAACCACAAGGCATCGTCGCCCGACTGCGCATGGAACGACTCGGCGGCGGGTGCGGCGTGTTGCTGCCCGATGCGTGGTCCGCGGCGTATCTGCAGATGGATGAAAAGTTTTCCAGCGGCCTGCAGCACGCCTGGTATGCCGTGCAGCGTTCACTGCCGACCCCCTGTGAGTGCGACTGGCGCTGGTCACTCGACATGGTGTATGCGACGAAGGATTTGCCCGGTGCGCCGGTCACAGTCCCCCTGTGCGGCCGATCGGCCGAAGTCGCGTTCGCCGGCGCGATGCTGGCAGTGGATCGGCGCAACCCGGCGCGACCCATTGCCGGCGATCCGCTCGATCCCCACGTGGCCGTGACGGCCCAGTTTCGCTTTCCCGCCACCGAGAGCCTTGTTCTGGCCCCGGTCGACTCCGTCGACATCAAATCACTCCCTGGAAAACTCATGCGGCGGCGGATTCACGCCATCGTCGTGGCGAACGATCAGGATGCGGCCGGATTGCCGCCGACCGAGGAACAGCTTCGCTTCGAACCGGCGACAACGCTCCGCGACGCCCATCGGTTGCTCACCCGTTGGCCGCGGATCACGCGCGCGGTGAAGCAGTCGCTACATGCCGCCGCGACAAGGCTGCGTCACAAGCTCTGCGGCGTGGAAGTGCCCGACTGGCGCGAATCCGGCAGGCGTTATGTCCCCTCCCCGCTGGGGGAAGTGCTCCCGCAACTCAGGCGCGAAACGATCGCTCCCGGTGATCCGCCCCTGCCGCGGAAGCTTTCGGCACGCGAACAGAGGGCCTTCGCGTGTGGGCGTTGGTCGTCACCAACCACCGGTCACGCCGCGGGGAGGCGATCCGGCCGCAAAGCCCAGCGCATCCGGCTGTTCGCTGATTCCGGACTGGGCAAGTCCATTCAACTGCTGATCTGCGAGCAGAAAATCGCGGGGTCCCGAGACGACTTGATTCCGGTGCGGCTCGGCAAGACCGACAGAGACAGCCTCAACCTCTCGGCGATCAATTGGACCGACGAATCAGAGAAAGTGCTGCGCAACGTCCTGGAAAAATGCGTGCTGGCGCACATCCCTGAAGATGACAGAGGAATCGCTGAGGAATGGTTTCGCGAACATGTCCGCCGGGGTCAGGTTGTGTTCTTGCTGGATGCCTTGGATCAAGCCAGGGGGGCGCTGGAAGGGTTGGGGGCCTTCCTCAACTCCGCTCTGACACAAGCCTGTCCCGTCGTTCTCGCGGGACGAAAGGAGTCGCGCTCCGGTAAGGCAGCAGCTTTTGAAGGACTGTCGGACGACGCCTGGACCACTTTGAAGGTTTTGCCGTTCGGTCGCCCGGAGCAAGAGCGATTCCTCGGCAGCCGCCTCGCGCCGCAGTTGATTCCCGAAGAGGACGAGCCGCAGTCGTGGAAGGACAACTACGCCGACGAACTGCGCAAGCATGGCTGGAAGGATCTATTGGGAATTCCCCTGTTGCTGGGATTCCTCAGGGACATCGCAATGAGCGGCCAATTGGCTGCGGGTCGTCTGGCGAACCGATACGACGTCTACCGGGCTGCCGTCCGACAGTTGATCTCCAAGGGGCTTTCCACCGTTCACGAGTCGCCGGAGTTGCTGCGTCGCCAAGTCGAGCGGCTGCTGCCGCAGATCGCGTTTGAAGCCGTCCGTCGCCATGACTTCAGCGGAGTCGTCCAGGGAGACGCGTTCAACGCTGTCCTCCATGAGATCGCGAACATTTACGAACAACTGATTCAAGTCGACCTCGTCACCAAGCACGGTGTGCTCGACGATTTCGGCCCGGATGGCCTGGAATTCCGTCATCGATCGTTTCTGGAGTATTTCGCGGGCTGTCGCCTCGTGGAGCTGTTCCAGAACGACTCCACGCGATCCGAGGCCTTGAGAGTCTTGCGGGACGTGCATGCGGTCCTGGACAAGCATGGCGAAATTCGGCGAGATCACGACTTTCTGAACTCTGATGGCGAGACCATCCGCCACTTGCCGCGGGAGTGGGAGTGGACGTTGCGGTTCGCGTTGTGCCATGCGCAGGGAAAGGATCGGGACGCCCTGGCGTGGCAGCTGATCCGGCTGGGAAATCCGTGGGTGGTGTACAAAGGGATCGAGCGCGACCAGTTGCCGCTGGACCGGAACATCGAGCAGGTCTGCCGCTGGCTGGTGCACCGGGACTGGGGAACCAGAGATTTCCTGGCCGCCTGGCCGGACAAGTCGCAGCCGCCGCCGGCGGCGGCGTGGGTGGCGCGGTGCGGCCCGGACGCCGAGTCGGTGCTCACGGACCTGCTGCTGGACCGCTCGACGCGGGACGGGGCCTATCTGCCGCCGCTGCGGGAGCTATTGGAGGCGACGATCGCGGGGGCCGCGGCCGAGCCGGCGTGGCAAACGGTGGCCACTGCTTGCCAGACGGCGCTGGCCACCTACGCTGGTGAATCCCGGCAGTTACCATTGCCTGCGCTCCAACGACTGCTACAGCGGGAGCGGTTCGTCCCCATCCCCGCTGGGGAATTTGACCCGCGGCCTTACCACAACTCCGACGCGCTGACAGAAGCAGGGGTGACGGGTCCCGTCCCAATTCCGGCCGGGCTGCTGATGGCCGACTTCCCGGTGACGAACGCGGAGCTGGAGTCGTGGTGCCCGACGCAGCGGCGTTGGCGGGGCAAATATAGCCATACGGAGGATCAGCCCGCGGTGTACGTGTCGTGGTTCATGGGAGCAGAGTTCTGTCGTTGGCTGGGTTCCCAGGGGGAGGGGGCCTTTGGCCTGCCGACGGAGTGGGAGTGGGAATACGCCTGCCGGGCTGGGAGCACGACGGAATTCTGGTGGGGCGAGGAGATGCGAGTAGATCTTTGCTGGTACGGCGACACGAGCGGAGATTCCGGCACGCGATCGCGTCAGGGGACGTTGGCGGCAGAAGCTGCCGCGGGGCTGGCGCATCCATGGGGTCTACACGACGTGCATGGAAACGTGTCGGAGTGGTGCGCGTCGCCGTGGGATCGATCTGATAGCGCCGTGCTGGGCCGTCGGGTGGTCCGCGGCGGCTCCTGGGCCGCGACGCTATCTTCGTTCGTTCTGCGTTCCGCTTCCGCTTCGACCCCGTCCTCCCGTAGCGGCCGCATCGGTGTGCGATTGGTGTGGCGTTGCGGCGTGCGGCCGTCCGAGTCGTCCTGATTTTGACCTCTGAATCTCTGTCCTCTGCACTCTGGTCTTTTCTGTCCGGGCGGGGGTCTGGGGGCGGCAGCCCCCAG
>JANRLN010000482.1:0-11949 GCA_033762515.1 Planctomycetaceae bacterium | reverse complement strand
CTGTCGGCTCCCGCCAAGGACAAGCCCGACCTGACCTGCGTGATGGGGGTCAACGACGACCAATTGACCGCCGAGCACAAGACGATTTCCAACGCGAGCTGCACGACCAACTGCCTCGCGCCGATCGCCAAGGTGCTGCAGGAAAACTTCGGCATCACCCGCGGGCTGATGACCACCTGCCATGCCTACACGAACGACCAGCGCGTGTCGGACATGTTGCACGATAACATCTATCGTTCGCGTGCCGCCGCGGTGAACATCATCCCCACGACCACCGGCGCCGCGAAGGCGGTCGGTGAGGTGTTGCCGGCCCTCAACGGCAAACTGACGGGGATTTCGCTCCGCGTGCCCGTCCCTTGCGGCAGCATCGTCGACCTGGTCGCCGAGCTGGAAAAGGACGTCACCGTGGAAGACGTCAACGGGGTCATGAAGGCCGCCGCGGACGGCCCCCTCAAGGGGATTCTCGAGTACTGCGTTGACCCGATCGTCTCCAGCGACATTATCGGGAACCCGCACAGCAGCATTTTCCACGCCGAGTGGACGATGGTGCTGCAGAAGCGGATGATCAAGATTCTGAGCTGGTACGACAACGAATTCGGCTACTCGAACCGCACTGCCGATTTGATTGCCAAGGTGGCCAAGCTCGGCTAGCGTCGAGAGTTGTGGTTTCACACGCCGCAAGGCGCAGGCCGTGCGCTGAACGAATCGATCGCTCAGTGCTGGGCCTGCGCCTTGCGGCGCCGGTGTCCCGTTTGCAGGATGGCTTCCCCTCATGACATCGCGGACCCTCTCGGTCGAGTTGCCCGTCATGGCGCCGTCGATGCTGAAGTGCGATTTCGCCGACCTTGTCGGAGAAGTTCGCCGACTCGAAGCCGCCGGGGCGCAACTGCTGCACTGGGACGTGATGGACGCCCATTTCGTTCCCAACCTGTCCTATGGGGCGATGGTGATTCAGAGCGTCCGCTCCCGCACGGAGCTCTTTTTCGACGCCCATCTGATGGTGTCGGACCCGGCCAGGTATCTCGACGATTATGTGAAGGCGGGTTGCGATGCGATCACCATTCACATCGAGGCCGTTCCCGAACCGCGGGGCCTGCTGCAGCGAATTCGCGAAGTCGGCTGCAAAGCGGGCTTGGCGCTGAATCCCAAGACGCCCGTCGAACGCGTGCTGCCATTCCTGGACGGCTGTGACCTCGCACTGGTGATGAGCGTTGAACCTGGATTCGGCGGCCAGAAATTCATCCCCGAGGTGCTGTCCAAGGTGCGGGCGATTCGCGAGGCCGCTCCCGCAACAACGTGGATTTCGATCGACGGAGGCATCGGTCCGGCGACCATCGCTGAATCGTCGGCGGCGGGAGTGCAGTTGTTCGTCGCCGGCAGTTCAATTTTCGATCAGGTCGATTACGCCGCCGCCATGCGCGACATGGAGTCGCGCGCCCAAGCCCAGTGGCGGCCGGTGACGGGTGGACAGTCAGCGGGAGTGCGGTCATGAGTGACGCCGCCATCACGGAAACGGAAAACGGTCAGCCGCAGCGCAAGAAGCGCGGCGTCCCCGAAGGCCTGTGGATTCGTTGCGATTCCTGCAAAAACACCGTCTTTCGGATGCAGGTCGAAAAGAACTTTTACCTGTGCCCCGACTGTGACCATCACTTCACCGTCCCGGGGCAGGTGCGGATTCAGCAACTGCTCGACGAAGACAGTTTCGAAGAGTGGTGGCCCGACATGTCCCCGATGGATCCCCTCGGGTTCAGTGACTCCAAGCCCTATCGCGACCGGCTGGTCGCCGAGCAGAAGCGGACCGGCATGCGGGAAGCCGGAGTCGTCGGCCGCGGATACATGCGCGGGCGACCGCTTGTGCTCGGTCTGACCGATTCGGCATTCATCATGGGGAGCATGGGATCGGTCGTCGGCGAGAAGCTCACCCGGGCCGTCGAACAGGCGACCGAGATGCATTTGCCCCTGGTGATCGTCAGCGGTTCGGGCGGGGGCGCCCGCATGCACGAGGGAATCCTGTCCCTGATGCAGATGGGAAAAGTCTCAGCGGCGCTGGCTCGATATCAACGGTCCGGCGGTTTGTTCATCTCCGTGTTGACGAACCCCACGATGGGGGGAGTCGCCGCGAGTTTTGCTTCGCTGGGCGACATTGTGATTGCCGAGCCGAAGGCGCTCGTGGGCTTTGCCGGGCCGCGCGTCGTTAAGGCGACGGTGAAGATCGAACTCCCTCCCGGATTCCAGACCAGCGAATTCCTGCTGGAACACGGCTTCGTCGACCGCATCGTCCCGCGGCCGCAGCTCCGAACGGAGATCGCGAGAATCATCGATTACTGCGGGATGTGAGCCGAAGTATTCTTTCCGTTCGCGGCGTTGACTTCGAGAAGTCTGCTGTATTTCGGTACGTGTCCGCTGTGGTCGATTCGTGATGCGGCGATGTCCTACGACCAACTCGGAAATGGATCAGTCACACGCAGACTTGCGTCCTTGCTGGTGATCGAACGGTAGGCCTCGCGATCGAACCGAACCCGCTGAATTGCGCACCCAAATCCAAATAAATCTTGACTTTTGCGAGCTCGACGACGATAGTCGCACATGCGGTTGGGAGGGCTGCCATTGCGGTCCGTTGAGCTTTGCTCGCCCGGCTGCCTTTTTTTTGACTTGAACGCGCCGCCAAATGCACCTGCTTTATTTGGATGATGCCGGGTCAGCCAAGAACCCCGCCGAGGAGTACCTTGTTCTTGGTGGACTGTCGGTGTTTGAGGCGCAGGCCCATTGGTTCACTCAGGAACTGGATAAGCTTGCAGCCACCATCGATCCGTCCAATCCGTACGGAGTCGAGTTCCACGCTTCTGAGATTTTCTCGCGTCGAGCCGACCCCTGGAGGAACATGTCCTCCGACGAAGCGCGTGGGGTTATCAAGGCTGTGCTCACCATCGTCCAGCGTTCATACGACTCTGCACGCGTATTTGCCTGTGCCGTTCACAAGCCTTCGTATCCGAACACCGATATCATGGAGTTGGCATTTGAAGATCTTTGCAGCCGCTTCGATCATCTTCTGAAGCGAGTCAGCAGTTCCGGTGAAAGGCATCGCGGGCTGGTGATTTTGGACGAAAGTGCCCACGAAACAACGCTTCAACGACTGGCGAGAGACTTTCGCACGCTGGGAACACGTTGGGGTGTGATTCGCAATTTTGCCGACACCCCGCTCTTCGTCGATTCGCGAGCGTCCAGAGTCGTTCAAGTCGCCGATCACATTGCCTACGCCGTCTTTCGTCGATTCAACGCCGGCGACGCCCAATACTTCGACATTATCGCAGCAAAGTTTGATCAATCAGATGGCGTCGTCCATGGTTTGGCACACAAGCAGAAAGTCATCCCCAATTGCATGTGCCCTGGGTGTCTCACTCGACGAAACGCCGCCCTTTTGGGCGTTCCCTCCTCGGCTTCCGAGGTTGATTGAGCGGGAGCACCGGAAACCCGACGTCGTCACGGCATCATCGCTGTGACCGGCGGAGAGAACTCGACTCAGCAGCGTCGAGCGAATGTGAAGAGACACGGGAAATTCATCGCACTTGACGCTTTGCCTTTCACTGCGAGTTCGATTAAACTTCTGCGTAGACCGGTTCCTGGGCCTGATGTCGGGCCTGGAACGTTGCTGAGGCAACGCCGTTCACCGGTCGACGATTCGACACAACTGTCTGCCGCGAAAGCTCTTGCGGCGTCAATGCGGTTCGGAAACGAGCGCAGCGGTGTTGGCTTCGTCGATCATTCGGTGCGTTCCGGACTTTTTGACCTGAATTGAGCGACCATGTTCGAGGGCATCACCACTGGCCTGAAGGCTGCCGTGTCGTTGTTGGGTCGGGGGGGCAAGCTCTCCGAGGCCAACATTCGCGACGGATTGGCGCAGGTCAAACAGTCCCTGCTTGAGGCCGACGTTCATTACGACGTC
Organism: Planctomycetaceae bacterium; assembly: GCA_033762515.1. GTDB lineage: Bacteria > Planctomycetota > Planctomycetia > Planctomycetales > Planctomycetaceae > DSVQ01. Next base: position 8,006 of record JANRLN010000482.1, on the reverse strand, counting down.
GCCACTGCGTTCATCAAACGCGTGACCTCGCAGGCGCTGGGTGAGAAAGTCCTCAAGTCTCTCCGCCCCGATCAGCAGTTCGTGGGCATCGTCCATCAGGAACTCGTCAACCTGATGGGGCCGACCGACCATTCGCTGCATCTGCGGCGGGATGGTCTCAACAAGATCATGATGTGCGGCCTGCAGGGGGCGGGAAAAACCACCACCTGCGGCAAGCTGGCACGCATGGTCAAGGAAGCCGGGTTCGAGCCGCTGCTGGTTGCGGCCGACTTGCAGCGCCCCGCCGCCGTCGAACAGCTCAAGATCATCGGCCAGCAACTCGGGGTGCAGGTCTACAGCGAAGACCCCGCCCACAGCAGTCCGCTGCAGGTCTGCCAGAACGGACTGAAGGCCGCCAAGGCCAATCCGAACATCAAGGTGCTGATCCTCGACACGGCCGGCCGGCTGCACGTCGATCAGCAGTTGATGACCGAACTGGAGCAGATCGATCGGAAGGTCCAGCCCGATCAGATTCTCCTCGTCTGCGATGCGATGACCGGACAGGATGCGGTCAACAGCGCCAAGGTCTTCAACGATGCGCTGGAGCTCGACGGCGTCATTCTCACCAAGCTCGACGGCGACACCCGCGGCGGGGCGGCGCTGAGCATCAAAGAGATCACCGGCGTCCCCATCAAGTACGTCGGCGTCGGCGAGCAGCTCGAGAAGCTCGAGCCGTTCCACCCCGACCGAATGGCCGGCCGCATTCTCGGCATGGGGGACGTGGTCACGCTGTTCGAGAAGGCCCAGCAGGCCTTCGATCAGGAGGAGGTTCAGCGTCAGCAGCAGAAAATGCTGCAGGGGAAATTCACCCTTGAAGACTTCCGCAGCCAGATGCAGCAGATTCGCCGCATGGGCCCCCTGAAGGAGATCATCAAGATGATCCCCGGCCTGGGGGGCATGTTCGACATGAACCCCGACATGGACGCCGACGGAGATATGGGCCGCGTCGAGGCGATCATCGGCTCGATGACCAAGCAGGAACGGACGAACCCCGACATCATCGACCGCAGCCGGCGGCACCGGATCGCCCGCGGCAGCGGGGTCGACCCTTCCGAGGTCAACAAGCTCCTCAAAGACTTTGAGGGGATGGCGTCCATGATGAAGAACATGGCCGGCTTGGGAATGATGGATCGCATGAAGGCGGTTCAGCAGCTCGCCAAGGGAGGCTTCATGGACCCCAGCGGCGGCATGAAAGTCGCCAAGGGTTCCACGCGGATGTCCCCGCGAGACGCCAAGGCCGAAGCCGAAAAGAAGAAAAAGGCTCGAAAAGACGCCAAGAAGCAGAAGAAACGCAACCGGTAGAGAGTTCAACGTTGAGGGTTCAGGGCCGAGACAAGCGCCGCATTTTCAGGCTCTTGGCTTTCAACGCTCAACCCTCAAATCACCCATGCCCCAGAGGAGTCCCTGAGTGTCCGTTCGGATCCGCATGAAAAAGATCGGCCGCAAGCATCGGCCGTTTTACCGCATCTGCGTGATGGACTCCCGCGTCCATCGTGAAGGCAAGGCGATCGAGGAGGTCGGCTGGTACGACACCTCGGTCCACGACAAGTCGAAGCGAGTCAGCATCAAGCTCGACCGCGTGGAATACTGGATGGGCGTCGGCGCCAGCATGTCGGACCGCGTCGCCACGCTGGTGAAGAAGGTCAAGACGAACAAGTTCGGCGTCGCCGCGGCTCCCCCGCCGATGCTGGAGCCCAAGGTTCACGAAGTTCCCGCGGCCGAAGGGGGCGAAACCGCCGAAGCTCCCGCCGAAGGGGGCGAGGGCTGAGAGGAATGGATGCGATTCGCGGGCTGAGTTCGGACAGGCGGCGCGGCTCACCCATCGGATTCATCCTTCCGACCTCATCCTTGAAAACCGACCATGCGTTTCGATGTCCTGACCCTGTTCCCGAATCTGTTCCAGAGCTACTTGCAACAGAGCCTGCTGAAGCTGGCGCTCGACAAGTCTCTGCTGGAAGTGCATCTGTGGAACTTTCGCGACTGGACAACCGATCGTCACAAGTCGGTCGACGCCCCGCCGTACGGGGGGGGACCGGGCATGCTCATCATGTGTCCGCCCGTGTTCGAGTGCGTCGAACACGTGCAGGCGCAGGGAAACGGCCCCGGAAAACTGGTGATGCTGACTCCCGCTGGACGGCGGCTGGATCAGTGCCTGGTGCAGGAGTTGTCCGCGGAGCCGCGATTGCTGCTGCTCTGCGGACGCTACGAGGGTTTCGACGAGCGGATTCCGCAGGGGCTGAGGCCCCTGGAAGTCTCGGTCGGAGACTTCGTGTGCAACGGCGGGGAAGTGCCGGCGATGCTGCTCATTGATGCGGTCATGCGTTTGATTCCGGGCGTCCTGGGAGACGAAACCAGCAGCAAGTACGATTCGTTTGCCCAGGCGGGGAGACTGGAATATCCCCAGTACACCCGCCCCCGCGAATTTCGAGGCATGAGCGTCCCGGAAGTGCTGCTGGGGGGCAATCATCAGGAAATCGCCCGCTGGCGCGAAGAACAGAGTCTGAAACGAACACGAGAACGACGCAGCGACCTCCTGCAACCGAAGGAGTCCACTCAACGCGTCCCCTGGCAGAACGACTGGCCGACGGATTGAGAAAGGGTTGACGGTCGAAGGTTGACGGAATGAGACCTGCGGGTCTGTGTGACCAATGTCTCTAACTCTCAACTCCAAACCATTAACTCTCAATCCCCCGGCAATCCACCATAGAAAGTGAGCCCCGATCATGCGCAACAAACTGATTATCGCCGCCGAGCAGGCGAGCCTGCGGGCCGATGCGATTGACTTCGCAATTGGCGACACCGTCGACGTGCATCAACGGATTCTGGAAGGCGACAAAGAACGCATTCAGATTTTCAACGGCATCGTCATCGCCCGCAGCGGGACCGGCGCCGCCGAGAACTTCACCGTCCGCCGCATCGTCGCCGGCGAGGGAGTCGAGCGGAAATTCCCCATCCACTCCCCGAAGGTGGCCAAAGTCGTGGTGAAGCGGCACGGCAAGGTGCGCCGCGCCAAGCTGTTCTACCTCCGCGGACGGACCGGCAAGGCGACGCGCCTCATCGAACGGACCGACAAGGAAAAGGTCGGCAAAGAATAAGCAAGAGCACCGCGGCCGGCGGGCTTGTTTGGCGCTCCGCGTTCCGTCGGACTTCCCGAGGCTGGGAAATCTTCGGGAGTCTCCCGGACCGAGAGAGGTCCTTCGATGTGGAGTTGGCTGCAGCGCGTGCTTGGCCGGCGCTCCGCGTCGACCTCCCTGGGCGGCCGGGGCGAAGACATCTCCGAGCGGTTTTTGAAACAGCTCGGCTGGAAGATCCTGGCGCGAGATCATCGCAACGACCTGGGTGAACTCGACTTCATTGCTCTCGACGGCGAGACGGTTGTCTTTGTCGAGGTGAAGACGCGCCGGGATACGCAACACGGGCGTCCGGTGGAAGCGGTCAATCCCGAGAAGCAGCGCCGGATCACCCGAGCGGCTTTGGCGTACCTGAAGCGCCGCAGATGGCTGGAGCGGCGCTCCCGGTTCGATGTGCTCGCGGTTGTCTGGCGCGTTGGGACGACGGATCCTGAGATCACGCATTACCGCAATGCTTTCGAGGCTCAGGGACACGGGCAAATGTACTCCTGACGCAGACCGAGGAACGCGATTCCTCGGCTGCCGGCGCCGGATGGAGCCCCCCACTCGTGCGGATCGCCTTGCTGGAAGCCGTCTCGGCGGGACTCTGCGGCGACTCGCCCGGAATCTCGCTGCTCCATGAAGGTCTGGCCATGTGGCGGGCCCTCATTGAGGATCTCGCTTCCGTCCCCGGTGTGCAGATCGATTCGCTGCTCGGCGTCCCGTGGCAAGAGCATCGCCTCGACGTGGAGCGACTTCACATCTGGCCGACGAATGGCCCCGCCGAGGCCGTCATGTGCTGGGCGTCGGCGCTGGAAGACGCCGATCACGCGCTCGTGATCGCCCCCGAGTCGGAGGGATGTCTGCTGCAACTCGCAACAGCGCTCCCCTCGACGATTCACTCCTGGAACTGCTCCCTGGCGGCGATCGGACTCTGCAGCGACAAGCTGAGGCTGGCCGAGCATTTGCAACGCTGCGGCGTCGCGACGATTCCGACCGAGATCGAAGCCTGGATTCGACCACCTGCTCCGGACGACTATCCCTGCGTCATCAAGCCCCGCGACGGCGCAGGCTCATTTCTCGTTCGCCGCGTAACGGCCGATGTGGACTGGCGAGAGGTTCGAGATGAATACGCCGCTCACGGCAATCCTCCGGCGATCCGACAACCCTGCATCGTCGGCGGCGCCCTCTCGATCGCCGGCTGGTGCCGTGGCGACCGTGTGCAGTGGTTTCCGGTTGCCGAGCAGCACTTGTCGACCGATGGTCGATTTGAATATCGAGGCGGCCGAATTCCCGCGGACATGCCCGATCCCGTCGTCGACGCGGTTCGAGCGCTCGCCCAAAAGACCGTCGCATCGATCCCCGGACTACGGGGATACATCGGTTGCGATATTCTGCGTCCGGAGAAGAGTCCGCTGACGCCGTTGCTGGTTGAGGTGAATCCCCGGTTTACGACCAGCTACGTGGGCTATCGCCACTGGTGGGCAAGGTCTCCGTGGCAGGACTGGCTGAGCGAAGCGGACGCCACGCTGTTGCCGCGGGGGGAGATCGGCCGTGTCCACTTCCGGGCTGACGGTACGGTCTTCTGCGACGATCGATGAACCCGCCGATCGTCACTCGTTCGCAACGACTCGCTCGGCAACGAACGATCGAACGGGTCTGCCGCACCTCAACGCCGAAGCCCGGCGGTTAGGACACGCCGGGCTCGGGGCTGCACCGTCTGTCAGCGGCCTTTGCGATTACGTGGTCTTCTTGGACTTTTTCGGCTTCTTCGGAGCCAGGCCGGGAACCTTGGCCTTTTGTTCGTCGGTGAGGAATTCGGCCATTTTGGCGCGAACCTTCCCCTGCAGTTCCCGGAACTCGGCCTGTGCTGCGGTCCACTTGGTCTTCTGTTCGTCCGACAGATTCAGAGCGGCCTCAATCGCGGTTTGCGCGTCTTTCCCCTTCAGCTTGTCCGCCTTGGCCTTGTCGGAGGCCGTCTTGCGGGCCTGCTTCTGTTCGGCGGTCAGCACTTCGTCCACCTTTTTCTGGGCTTCGGCGGCCTGGGTGCCGAATTCCTTCTTCAGGGCGGCGACCTTCTCCTGCTGCTCGGCCGTCAGTTCAACCTCCTTGGGAAGATTGAAGATCTGAGCGCCGGGTTCGGGCTTCTTCTTGCCTTTCTCCTTCGCAGTCCCGTCGGCGGCGTGTGCCCCCGTCACGACTGCAATTGTCAATCCTGCCATCAGACACCAGTTCGCGATCGTACGCATCTTCGGATCCCCTCTGCAGAAGTACTGTCCATAGAACCGCGGGGCGGCCATCCACGTGATGACCGCCCCGCCTGAGACTCGCCGAATTCAACCCAACACTACGCGAACAGTTCCGGAATGATTTGACCGTCGCGCACGATCATCACCGGGCGCCCGGTGTTGGTGTGGTACTCGTGTTTCGGGTCAATCCCCAGGTTGTGGAAAAACGAGGCGGCAACGTCATCCGGCTTGTGACCTTCGTTGAGGGGCCCCAGCCCCTTGTCGTCGCTGGCCCCAACGACCTGGCCCGGCTTGATCGATCCGCCGGCCATCAGCATGAACATCGCCCGGGCGTAGTGATCGCGGCCGCCGCGGGTGGTGTTGATTTTCGGCGTGCGGCCGAACTCCCCGGTGACGTACACCGCGGTCGATTCCAGCAGCCCCTTCTCGGCCAGACCATTCAGCAAGGCGGCGAAGCCTTGATCGAACGGAGGGAGGAGCTTCTCCTTGAGTCGCCCCCAGTTGTCGTTGTGCGTGTCCCAGCCCCCGTAGGTGATGGTGACGAACCGCACTCCCGACTCGACCAGCCGCGTTGCGAGCAGGCAGCTCTGTCCGAAGCCGGTCTCACCGAACGGAGCGGCGAAGGCGGGCGATTCCTGGCTCACGTCAAACGCCTCGCGCGACGCCTTGGACGTGATCATCGAGTAAGCCTGGTCGCCGAAACGATCGAGGCCGTCGAGGAGTTGACTGTCCTTTTCGAAGCCCTGGAAGGCGACATCCAGGTCCTTGAGCAGGCTCGTGCGGCGTTCGACCTCGGTGACCGTCAGCCCCCCTTGCAGCGAGACGCCGCGGACGCTGAATGGCTTCCCCGCAGCCGGCGTCGAACCGGTGTTCAACGCCGCATAGCGTACGCCGAGGTATCCCGGCTTGGCGGTGGCGTTCGGCACGGCGACAAACTGCGGGAGGTCTTCCCGGCCCGGGAGTTCCTTGGTGACGACGGCGCCGAAACCGGGGAACTCCAGCGACGGAATCGGGCGGTTGCCCGTGTTAACGTATTGCGAACCAAGTTCGTGGGCCGCGAGGGTGTGAGTGACGCCGCGGAGAATCGTGAACTTGTCCATCACCTGGGCGATCTTGGGCATGTGCTCGCAGATCTCGATCCCCGGCACATTGGTGGCGATGGGATTGAACTCGCCGCGGTATTCCGAGGGGGAGTTCGGCTTCATGTCGAATGTGTCGAGGTGGGTCGGGCCGCCCGGCAGGTTGATGAAGATGGCCGACTTGGCCTTGGCCGAACCGACCTCGCCCGCGGCTGCCAGGCGAAGATAGCTCGACAGGGTCAACCCGGTGGCGCCGATGGCGCCCACTTTCAGAAAGTCACGACGGCCGACGCCGTCACAGGTGCGATGGAGAGTCATAGGGTTGGGTCCAGGTAAAAGTCGAGTGAGGGAATTGGGGATTCACAGAGACGTTAGTGGTTGACGATGAATTCTTTGGTGTTGAGCAAAGCCCACAGGAGATCGCGGGCGCCGATCTTGAGGTCGCCGGTTTCGTGGAAGTAGCTCACCGAGCGGCCCAGTTCCGCATCGGTCGGCTGCCGGCTGACCGTCCGCAGATAGGCGAGCCGCACGATGCGTGCGACCTGGGCATCATCCACCTTGACCGGCGTCTGTTCGACTTTGCGCTGCTTCCTGGCCTCCGCTTCGGCCTCTTCCAGCGCCTTTTCAAGTTGTGCGATCCGCTTTTCGCTCTTGGCGGCCTTCGCCTGGGCAAGAGCCTGTTTCAGACGATCAACGGATCGCTCGGAATCCTTGCGCTGGTCGGCGTCTCCGGCGGTCGATTGGCCCTGTGAGGTCTTGACGACTTCGTCGACCCAGCCGCCCCGGTCGGTCAATTCCCCCAACACCTGCTGGTCATTCTGCAGAAACACCGTCTGCAGGAGGCTGGTGTCCATGGAACGGTCGCAATCGCAATTGCTCTCGCGGATGGAGCGGCCGAAGACGGTCAGTGCGTACGACGAGTTCCCCTTGCCGCCGTTGTTGCCGGTGGTGACGATCGGATCGGCAATGGCCCGCCCGCGGAGTTCGCCGTGGGACTTGTCAAGCTGCGCATCGCTGGACGTCGCCTGCACAATCGCGTCGTACGCCACTTCGGCCGGGAGACGTCGGGGCACCGCGCGACTGAAATTGCGTTCGTCGAGACGGTTGGATTCGTTCGACTGCCAGCTCAGCTGATAGGTGCGGCTGTTGCAGATTTCGCGATGCAGCCATTTCATGTCGTACTTGTGGTCGCGGAATCCGGCGGCGAGGTGCTCCAGCAGTTCGGCGTTGCAAGGAGGATTCGCCAGACTCATGTCGTCGGTCGGCTCGACGATGCCCCGATTGAAATAGCCGGCCCACACGCGATTGACCAGGGCATGAGCGAAGTAGGGATTGTCGGCGTCGCGCATCCAGTCCATCAGGGCCGTTCGCGGATCGGCCATCTCTTCGATGACGTATTCTTCCCCGCCCAGCACTTTCGCTGTCCGCCCGGCGACGATTTGCGGCTTCTTCGGGTTCTCTTTCCCTTTCTTCCGCGGGTTCTCGGATTTCTTCGGCTCGGGGATATACAACTCGGAGAAGGGGACGAC
>JANRLN010000481.1:0-18550 GCA_033762515.1 Planctomycetaceae bacterium | reverse complement strand
GAGTATCGCGCCGAGGCCCTGGCTGTCGCGCTGCGACCGCATGTTGCTGGAAAACGAGTCCTCTGGGCGCGGGCCAGCCGCGGCCGTGAGGTGCTGTCACACGCGCTATCGGAGTTCGGCGCCGCATTGGAGTCGGTCGTGGTCTATGACAACCGGGATGTCGACGCCTGGCCGACTGATGTGCTGACGCAATTTGATGCGGGAAATATCGACTGGCTGGGCTTGTCGAGTCCTTCAATTGCCCGCAACGTCGCGCGCCTGCTCTCGGAAGCTGCGCGCCGTCACCTGGGCGAGCGATTGCGGATCGCGGCAATCAGCCCGGTCACGGCAGCGGCCGCGCGGGAAGTCGGGCTGCCCGTGCACGTAACGGCCGGTGAATTCACGTGGGACGGCATCTTTCAAGCCATCATCAACGCCGGCCCCCCGACCGTTGCCGAAAAGTAAGTCGGTATCTTCCTCAAGACGCGATCACCCTGCGAAGAATAGGCACCACGCGTCATCTGTTCGCCAGTCTCGCCGCCATCGCATTCCAGTCCCACTCCGGCTTCGCTCAGCAAAAAGACTACGAGCTGGGTGCCGATTCTCAGCGGCAAGCGGGAGTCTCCCGGATGAGCAACCATCCGCCCACCAAAACACAACGCCTAACTCACCATGTTACAGTGAGTTAGGCGTTGGTTGTCCGCGGTTGGCGTCGAGTGACGCGAAAAGGCTCCGCCCGGATTCGAACCGGGGATGGTGGATTTGCAATCCACTGCCTTAGCCACTTGGCTACGGAGCCAGCGAAGGGATTGATCGGCACAATCGCTAGGGACGGTTGAGCCGGATTCTTCGACTCCAGCCGAACCATCACGACCGCGATAGTTCGGCCAGTCGCATCTATCTACTGCAAAACGACTTACGGGATCGCGCCCGTCCGCAGCCCGCGAAATTTCGAACGAGGGCGAATGCGGTCGTGAACCGGATGCTAGATCGAAAGAGCGTTACGGTCAAGCAAGCGGGATGGTTTTCGCGGGGTCTGCGGATCGTGCCGGTTGCGGAAACTTGAGAAACCGTGCTTCGCGGTCCCCGATCTGGACTGCGCCTCTCTGGGCCGATGCTGGTCGCGCGGGTCCGGCGTCGGTAGCATGCGCGGTTCCGCAAAATCATTGCCGGTCAATGTACCGCGACTTTCGACGGCAGGTTCCCTACTTCAAGTTTGCGGGTTTGCTGCTTCGATCAACGGAAAGGTCTCCCCATTCATGGCCGCGACTGCCGCTCCCCAGGCTGAGTCGGAAAACCAATTGATCCACCGTGCCCAACAGGCGGTGAGCCAGTGCAACTGGGAAGTGGGCGAGTGTGCCGCCGTGTGGACCAAACGCTTCTCACGCGGGCGGACCGATGGCGATTTCGCCGCCCTCGTGGGCCTGACGGCCGATCAGGTTTATCAGCGCCGCCGGGTCTGGGAGACCTTCGGCGATGTGCGTTCGCACTACGGGCAGCTCAAGTGGTCGCACTTTTATGCCGCCCTTACCTGGGAAGACGCTGCTGAGTGCTTGCAATGGGCTCACGACATCGGCTCAACAGTTGCCGAAATGAAGGCGTGGCGGCGGGCCCAGCGCGGCGAAGATCTGAGCACCGCAGCGGATGACGAGACCTTCGGTTGGTTGCCCGTTGAGCCATCGGAAGTCCGCATTCCGCGTCCCGAAGTGGGGGAGGGAACGGGAAGCGGCGGCTCCCCCGGCCGCGAGCGAGATTCGTCCGCGGTCCCCGTGGCGGCAGGCTTCGCTCGCGAATCGGCACCCGGCGCCGGTGACGAATATGCTCCGTTTAGTCCAAACGCGATGACGCCTCCCGCTCCGCCGGCAGCGGAGCGACCGCGGCCGGCTCCGACCATCGAGCAGCTGGTGCGGCGGTTGACCACCACCCTGGAACGCTGCGCGGCCGCGATGAATTCCGAATTCCGCGACGAGTTCGCGAACGTGCCTGAAAAAGACCGGAAGCGATTTTTCAAGGCCGCGGCGGCGATGGCGGATAAGATCGCCGAACTCGGCTAGAATTCGAGGCTGCGTCGCGGGGCGCTCAAGCCTGTAGATGCGTGACCACCACCGCAGCCGTCAGCGGAAACTCGAGCGTGAGCCCAGACAAAGCGATCGACGAGGGCGCAGCCAATGGCGTCTCCGGCTCCACGGGATCGGGGCCGGAGCAGACTTCCGCAGATCTGTCCGCCGTCGAAGCCCCCAACGTGCCCTCTACGGTCAACGCCTGGCTGGTGGCCGTACTGTTGCTGGCCGTAGCGGCGATCATGCTCCGCAACGCCGGGGTGACATCGTGGTTCTGGTCGGCATCGTTGTCGCAGCCCCGACCCGTTCAACCGCGCGGCGATCTGGCGGGCGACGAGCAATCCAATATCGAGATCTTTCGAGAAGCCTCGCCGAGCGTCGTGCACATCACCAGCATCGCCGTCCGGAGGGACTTCAACCTGAATACCCTGCGTATTCCGGAGGGAACCGGGTCGGGATTTCTGTGGGATGAGTATGGTCACGTCGTCACCAATTTTCATGTCATTGAGTCGGGCAATTCGGCCATTGTGACGCTGAGCGACGGTAAGACTTCGCTCCCCGCGCGTCTGGTGGGGGTCGAGCCGGACAAGGATCTCGCGGTCCTGAAGATTGACGCCACGACGCCGCTGCGGCCGATTCCAGTCGGCGAATCGTCCGACTTGCAAGTCGGACAGAAGGTGTTTGCGATCGGCAATCCATTCGGGCTGGATCAGACACTGACCACCGGCGTCATCAGCGGGCTGGGACGGGAAATCGAATCCCGGACGGGCCGCAAGATCGAAGGCGTCATCCAGACGGACGCCGCAATCAATCCCGGGAATTCCGGCGGACCATTGCTGGACAGCGCTGGTCGGCTGATCGGCGTGAATACCGCCATTTACAGTCCGTCGGGGGCGTATGCCGGAATCGGCTTCGCGGTCCCGGTCGACATCGTCAACAAGGTTGTCCCGCTGCTGATTCGCGACGGAAGGATCGAACGAGCGGGAATCGGAATTAGTTTGGCGGAGAATGCGCTGGCGCGGCGTCTGGGAATCGCTGAGGGAGCTGTCGTCTCTTCGGTGCTGCCAACCGGAGCCGCGGCAGCGGCAGGGATTCGCCCTCCTTATCGCGACGAACTGGGGAGTTGGCACTTTGAGGTGCTCGTCGAGATTGACGGTCAGCGAATTCGTGAGCGTGAGGACGTTTTACGCGCTCTCGACGGCCGCGAAGTGGGCGAGAAAGTCGATGTCACCCTGCTTCGAGATGGCAAATTGGTCACCTTGTCGATTACGCTGCAATCGCTGCAGCGCGCCGGGGAATAGAGGCAAAGTGTTCACTTCCGAATTCCGAGCATGCCGCAGCCTACTCGCTGCCCGTCGTCTTCATCACGAATCCTTTGAGATTCCGCATGTCTGACCAACCTCTGACACAGATCCTCAAAGTCGGCGACGTGACTGTCGTTGAGTTCGGTTCCCGTTGTGAGCTCGTCGAAGACCAGATTCTGGAGCCACTGGGCGCAGAACTGCTGGCAGCCGTCCGCGGCGCCGAACCTCCCCATGTCGTTCTGGATCTCTCGCGGACGAAGTTCTTCGGCTCCGGCTTTATCGAGGTGCTGCTGCGCATCTGGAAGGAGCTGCAACACAAGCCACAGGCGCGGATGATCCTTTGCGGCGTACAGATTTATTGCCGCGAAGTCTTGCAGATCACGCATCTCGACCAATTGTGGCCGATTGTGGATACTCGCGACGCCGCACTGGAACGCATGGCGTCGAAGGGGTAGGACGAAAAGGATAAGTCCACGACGCGACTAACGAGGCTGGGTCAGCGGTCGGTGGGGAGTGCTCCGATCAAAATCGTCGTTCGAGCAAATCTTAAACGTCACCTCTTCGCCCTGCGTGTCGACCACGAGCAGCGTATGCTCGCCGATTCGAATCACGTCACCGACAGCGACATCCATCTCAATCTGCACGCGATTCCTCCTTGCGGGGCAGATCTGTTTCCTGTTCCATCGGCAGGGACTATATCAGTCGCTGAGCGCGGCGGCAATGACTTTTTCGCCTCTGCCGCGAAGTCGCCGCCGGCGGACTGGGCAGACTTCCTGTCCGCGGGTCGGTCGTGATGACTCCCGCAGGATTGTAAGGATCAGCGTCAGCCCAGTGCACTCGCCGGTTCGTTGAGTGTGGTCTCAAACTGCTGAATCTGTTCCGTGAGCACGTGCCTGATTGTCCGCAGGCGGAAGCCATCGGAAATCTTACGTCCCTTGGCGTCTGTGACGTAGAAGACGTCGACCACCTGATCGAAATGCGTCGAAATCTTGGCGAGCACCACCGAAAGATCGAGTTCGAACAGCGTGCGTGAGATGCGATAGAGCAGGCCGGGTCGGTCGTGCGCGAAGATGTCGATGACCGTGCAGCGATCCGAGGTTTCGTTGTCGATCACGGCGCGCATCGGCAGGTTGGAGACCGGTCCCTGAACAATGCTCGGCGCGAACCGCAGCCGCGCCCGAAACAGCGTCTCGACGTCGATTTCTCCCCGCAGTGCTTTCTTCATCAGCCCGGCGACTTCCGCCCGTCGAAACTCCGGGACCGGACCATCGTGGTCGTGGTCGCGCACGCGAAAGCTATCGATGATGATGCCGTCGGAATAGGTGCAGATCTGAGCGTTCAGGATCTACATCCGCTTGGCCGACAGAACTCCCGTCAGCTTGTGGAAGAATCCGACGCCGATGCCTTCGGAAGTGATGACGCGATACTCGATGGTCGCCGTTTCCGGATCGTAGTTCGCCTCGACCTCGATGTCCTCGGGGCCGCGACGCTGGATCACCGCCAGGTCCTGGGCGATCCGTTCCGGGCGAGCCGCGAACAGATAGTGGGGCGGTGCAAGCTGCAGGCGATCGCGCACCGCCTGCTCTTCCTCGCCGCTGACGTTGGCGCACCGCAACACATCCGCAACGACGTCCTGCAGCCGCAGCTGCTCGGCGAACAGATGGCTCTTGCCGCTCAGCCAGATCATCGCCCGGTCGTACAGAATCGTCAGCAGTTCGGCCTTCCAGTCGTTCCAGACCCCCGGTCCAACCGCGGTGATGTCTGCGGCGGTGAGCACATAGAGCATCTGCAGCGCGTCGGGACTGCCCACCTCGTGGTTAAAGTTCAGCAGCAACTCGGTGTCGGAGATGTCGCGGCGAAAGGCCAGCGTCGCCATCAACAGGTGTCGGTGGACCAGGAACACCAGGAGATCGCGCTGATGTTCGGGAATCCCCAACCGCACCGCGGCATCTTCCGCCAGCCGCTTGCCCACTTCCGAATGATCCTCCTCGTAGCCCTTGCCGGCGTCGTGCAGCAACAGGGCCAGGTGCAGCAGTTCCTTATGATGAATTTCGCGATAGGCGCGTCCGACCGGTCCCGTATCGTGCTCGAATGCCTCGGCCGCACCGACCGCGCGAAAGGTGTGCTCATCGACGGTATAGGAGTGATATTGATTGAATTGCAGCAGACACCGGGTGTGCTTCATCGCGGGCAACACCCGCTCCAGGACGCCGATGTCGAACAGGCTGCGTAACAGGGTCGACAACTGTCCGGGACGCTCGAGCAGCTCCAGAAACAGTTTTGCGGCTTCCGTCGAGAGCCCGGCTTCGGCGACGGCTCCCTGGCTCTGCTTGATGGATTCCAGGAGCGTTGGCTCCGGGAGCACGCCATGCTCCGATGCGATCAGATAGAGCTGCAGGATCTTTTCGATGGACTGGCTCACGGCCTCCCGATGGCGCGCGGCGACGGTGACCGTCTGCGGCCCGACGATGTAGATTTCTTTTACGCGGTAACTCATCACGAAATCGACGACGCGCCGCAGCAGCGGGTGCTGTCGATGGCGGGCGACAAAGCGTGAGGAGATGTCGGCTATGGCCAGGCTGTGGGCGAAATATTCTTGCATGAACAATTCCACGGGACGCTGGCCGGCGGTCCCGGGAATCCTGCGTTCGTCGGCGATTCGCAGTTGGTCGTCGCGGCTCAGCAGGTCGTGAGGACGCCCCGCCGACAGATGCAGGTTGATCCTCACGGAAGTGAGATATTCGTAGGCGAGGACCAGTCGTCGAGCGTCTTCCAGCGAGAGAGCCCCCAGCAGTTTCAGGGAATCGACGTCGCTCACCGCGTATCGGGCGAAGCCGACCCATCGCAGCAGATGCAGGTCCCGCAACCCCCCGAACGAGCGTTTGATGTCGGGTTCGAGTTGCAGCACTGCGGCGCCGTGCTGGGAGCGCTCGACTTCGCGGGCGAAGATGCAGTCTTCGATGAATTGTCGCGGTCGTCTCTGAACAACGTTGCGATGGAACTTGCGGACGAGATCAGCAACAAACCCGGCGTCACCCCACAGGCAACGGACATCGATGAGCGACGTCGCAAATTGAGGATCGTGCCGCGCCGTCCGCAGTGCATCATCGGCGGTGCGGACGCTGTGGCCGAGTTTGAGGCCGGCATCCCAACTGTCGCGGACGATGCGCGCGACGAATTGATCGAACTCCGGCGGAGCCGAGCGACGGGAGACGAACAGCAGGTCCACATCGGAATACGGCGCGGGATCGCCTCGGCCCGATCCGCCGACGGCCACAAGCGCGGTGGATCGGAACAGCGCCTGTCGAACCTTGGGCGGGTAGGCTTCCAGCGCTTCACCGATCTGAGCGGCGAGAAACGCGTCGGTGGCCTGAGAAATGGCGGAAGCCACCTGCAGACCGTTCGCCCCGCCGGAAATGCGTTTCCGCGCCAAGTCGCGAATCGAGTCGACTTGCTTGCGCAAGCCGACGAGACGCTCTGCCGTCACATTCATGGAATTCTCGTTGGTGGTCCATCAGCAGTGTGCATCGGTGGGCCGGAGATTGTACGCCGACTCGGTGCTGCGAACCCTCCACCCGGCCCCACAAAATCCCCCATGATGCAAGTCAAGTCCCCCGGCATTCCTGGAACTTGATCCTTCAAATGACAAAGCGATCTGCGGAGCGCCTCGCAGATCACTTTATCGACTCGTTGCCGCCGCTTCTTCTGGAGGCCGATCACTGCTGTCGGGACGGCGGTCGAGCGCGCCCGGAGTTCGAACCGCTGAGAACGAGAAATAGAAACTGGGAATGACACCCGGCGGAACGAACGCTGAACGCAAGCCGCGTAGGGGAGCGCGTCCCGACGCGGACTCGCCGACGGAGCACATCGTCGGCGAGCTGGCTGACGGCCCGGGCGCTTCGCCCAGGCGATTGTCTGCAGCGGTGCGGGCCCGAGGCTCGCACCGCGTCGCTCATTAGATTGCGTCCGGACCGGTTTCACCCGTACGGATGCGGATGACGTCGGCCAGGTTGGTTACGAAGATTTTCCCGTCGCCAATCTGTCCCGTGCGGGCAATGTTGGTGATCGTCTGGATCACTTTGGCCACGTCGTCGTCGGCGACGACGACTTCGAGCTTCACCTTGGGGAGGAAGTCGACGGTGTATTCCGCACCGCGGTACGTTTCTTTGTGACCTCGCTGACGACCGAAACCTCGGACTTCCGTGACCGTCATCCCCTGGACGCCGGCTTGCGTAAGGGCGTTCTTGACGTCTTCCAGCTTGTAGTGACGCAGAACTGCTTCAACCTTTTTCATGATGAGACTCCTCGGCGCCTCGGTGGGCGACCTGTGAAACCAGCGTGTCATTGCCTGACGCCGCTGTTGGTGAAACGGACAATTTGCTCAAGGCGGAGAGCCAAGAACTCAGGATCGAATGCTGGAGCCAGAGCTGAGAATGAGGGCCTTTGTATGTCTGACTCTTAGCCCTTAGCTCTCAGCCCTTGACTCCTTAGAGAGCGTCTTCCCCGGACTCGCCGGTGCGGATGCGGACCATTTCTTCCATGTCGGTGACGAAGATCTTGCCATCGCCGATTTCGCCGGTGCGGGCGGACTTGATGATGGTGTCGATCACCGTCTTGGCGAGGTTGTCGCCGACGACGACTTCAATCTTGGCCTTCGGGAGAAAGTCCACGGTGTATTCCGTCCCGCGGTACTGTTCTTTGTGGCCCTTCTGGCGGCCGAAGCCGCGGGTTTCCGAGACCGTCATCCCCTGGATTCCGACGGCCGTGAGTGCATCCTTGACCTCTTCCAATTTGAAGTGGCGGATGACGGCTTCAATCTTTTTCATGATGCGCCCTTTCTGTGTGAGACGTTTCGTGCCGTTGCCGGTCCTCGAGCCCCATCTCAAGGACGAACCCTCGTCCGCGATCCCGCGCGGCAGCGCGACGGATCGTGTTTTCTGATCGCAGGTCGAGACCTTTTCCGACGCCTAAACGGCGTCATCGCCGGTCTCGCCGGTCCGCACGCGGACCACTTCCGCCAGCCGGGTGATCATCACCCGGCCGTCGCCGATCTGCCCCGTGCGGGCGGCGGTGACGATCGCCTGGACTGTCGCCTGACAAGCGGCGTCCGCCACGATCACTTCCACCTTGGTTCGCGGTGTGAAATCCACGGCATACTCCTGACCCCGGTAGACTTCGACATGGCCGGGTGCATTCCCCGAACCGCGAACTTCCGAGACCGTCATGCCGTGAACTCCCAGATTCACCAGCGCTGCTCGAACATCATCGAGCTTATGATGGCGAATGACGGCTTCAATCTTCTTCATGTCACACCGCCTGTCTGCTGGGTAAGGCTGGTGGGTTTCACTCAACCTCACGCAGGCACTGACATAGGAAACGGCGTGCCATAATGCCGCCAACGAGGCCGGATTTTTTGCGGCATCCGCAACTGCTTTCCAGGTAATTGTTTGCGGAGCGCACCTTACTGCCGTCGTGTTGCGTCGTCGAGATACCGGCGCTGCGTGCGGCGCGACAAAACCAGGAAGTCGTTCGCTTAAGACCCGGTGATGAGGGCCGGATGAGTCCAGATTCAGGCTGAAAAACCCGGTTTCACAAATTTGTGACACAGTTTCGCACGTATGAGAACGGCGACGGACGGCGACCGTTCACTCAGCGGAACTGGTCGCTATCCAGATTGTGCGTCTTCATCAGGCGATAGAGCGTCCCGCGGGGCAGGTCGGCTTCGACAGCGGCGGACTTCACGTTGCCTTTGTGTTTCTTGAGCAGACTCGACAGGTAGTCCCGCTCGAAACGCTGCACCCATGCTTCGCGCTGGGCGAAGAAACCGGCCGCCGAGGCCGGACGAGCGGCGTCTTCCTGCGAGGGTTCGCCGGCGCTGGCTACGAGCGCGTCGGGAAGATCATCCAGCGAGATCATCGAACGCTGCGTCAGAGCGATGCCGCGACGGATGACGTTCTGCAGCTCCCGAATGTTTCCCGGCCAGCGGTAGTGGGCCATCACGTTGTAGGCCTCGGGAGTGATCCCCACCACGGGCTTGCCCATCTCGCGACTGAATCGCTGCGAGAAGTGTTCGGCGATCAGTCCCAGATCGTCCCCCCGCTGGCGCAGGGGCGGCAGATCGATCCGGACCACATTGACGCGGTAATACAGATCTTCGCGAAACCGCTTCTGACGGATCATCTCCTCCAGGTCGCGCGCGGTGGCGGCGACGATGCGCACGTCGACCTTGATCTCTTCGCGGCCGCCGACGCGGCGCAGCTTCCGCTCCTGCAGCGTTCGCAGCAATTTCGCCTGCAGCAGCAGCGGGAGTTCGCCGATTTCGTCGAGGAAGAACGTTCCGCCGTCGGCATACTCCAACAGTCCAATGCGACGGCTGTCGGCTCCCGTGAAGGCTCCCTTTTCGTGTCCGAAGAACTCACTTTCCAGCAGATTCTCCGGGATCGCGCCGCAGTCCACGGCAACGAATGGCTGTCGGCTGCGGCGGCTGTGGTGATGAATCGAACGCGCCACCAACTCCTTGCCGGTTCCGGTCTCACCGATGATGAGCACGTCGACGTCGGTCGACGCCACCTGCTGAATGGTCTCGAACACCTTCCGCATCTTGGGGCTGCTGCCGATGAAGTCGTCGAACTGCCGCGGCAGCTCCTGTTGGCGACGCAGAATCTCGGCTTCCTGTCGGGTGCGACGCTGCTCCAGCAGACGCTCGAGAGACCTCCGCAAGTCGCCGGGAGTCACCGGCTCGATGAAGAGATCGCCCACGCCCAGCCGCAGACCCTGTGTCGCGAGATGAACGTCCGCCGCTTCCGCAACCATGACGACCGGGATCTGCGCGTCCACCTGCCGAATCGCGGTCAAATGCTGCAGACCGTCCCGCCTCGGAGGCCGGTGGGTGATCACCAGCGCGTCGGCCCAGCCCGCTTCGATGCGCTGATCTGCAGCAGCGACGTCGGCGACATGTTCAGTTTCCCAGGCGTCGACCTCCAGGAGATCAGACCGCCAGGACTCCTCAGCCGACGGGTCATCGACGATCAGGATCCGAGCCGATTTCATCAGTAACAACGTTCCACCTGGGGCCGACATGGACGCGGAGTGAATGTTAACACGCCCCCGCCGCCGCCGCCGCACTGCAAAATTGAATTCGCGGCGGGTTTGGCGTGCCAACTCGATTCCCATCTTGGTACCTTGCTGCGTTTCGCATGCGGCGCAACAGTAGATTCAGTGGATCTTCGCGACCTGCACGGGACTGGAACCGGATGGAACTGTGGATGACGGTGCTTGGCGCCTCCAGCGTCGGGCTGCTGAGCGGCTGGTGGCTGGAACGCTTGATCGACCGGGAGCGCGCCGGAATCCGACTGCCGCCGACTTCCCCGACCGTGAGACGCTGGCGACCGATGGCCGTCATGCTGGCGACCCTGGGAGTCTGCCTGTGGCTGCAGTTCTGCGAGTTTTCGCTGCGGCTGCTCGACACCCCCGAGGTGCAGCCCACAGAATTCGGCAGGCAGGCACGTTTCGTCTATCATGGCCTGTTGGCGACGCTTCTCCTGCTTGCGACCGTCATCGATCTCGACAGCTACCTGTTGCCGGACCAGATCACCGTGACGGGCTTCCTCGTGGGATTCGGGGGAGCCGTCGCGTTTCAAGACTTGCAGATCGCCCACCTGTGGGTGGATTGGGCCTATGCGGTGCCTCAGCTCCGCGGGCCGCTGATCCCGGCGTGGTACAACGACTACCGCTGGCTGCATGCGGTCGCCTGGTCGCTGGCCGGGGCGCTCGTCGGCGGCACGGTCACCCAGACTGTCCGTGTTCTCAGTCGCAAGATCCTGGGGCGCGAAGCCATGGGGCTGGGAGATGTGACGTTTATGGTCATGATCGGCAGCTTCCTGGGCTGGCAGGCCGTGGTCTTGATCTTTGCTCTGGCTCCTCTCACAGGGGTGGCCTTCGCGGTAGCCGGGAAACTGCTGGCGAATCGCCCCTATCTCCCTTACGGCCCCTGCCTCGCGCTGGCCACCTTGATCGTCTTGTCCGCGTGGAGCTGGTTCTGGGAACATACGCGGCCGATCTTCAGCGATCTGACCGGAGTCGCCATCCTCGCAGCCGTTGCGGCGGCGGCCCTCGTGATCCTGCTGCTGGCCATCCGGGGGTATCGCAGCATTCCGACGCGCCCCCATTGACGGGCCGCACTGAGACCGCGCTAGTCGCGCCGGTGAACCGACGGCAACGACGAGGCCTCGACGACGATGGCGTCGGCAACCAGGTCTCCAAGCCTCTGTTGCCTGACGAGGAAGGCGATCAGCATGACGCCCACCAGATAGTTGAAGAATCCGTCAATCAACAACAGGAATTGACGCACCAGCCCGCGCAGGATCCCAATCGGCTCAAAGGTCGTCCGCACGACGCGAATGCCGCAAAGATATTTTCCAGGAGACCACCCCCACAGCCCTTCGGTCGTGGCGACGAACAGAAAGACCATCAGGCCGTACGCAGCGCTGATCAGAATCATCAGCGCGATTTCCTTGAGCGACTGGGTGAAGTTGCTTGAAAAACGGGTGAAGAACTCCTCCACGTCGAAATTCCAATACAACCAAATCCCCAGCAGCGTCGTCGGTGTGGAAAACAAGAGCGAATCAATCAGGCGCGCCACGCCCCGCCGGCCCAGGGACGCCAGTCGCACGGTGGAGTGCCCGAAGGAATAAGTTCGAGTCCGATAGCACCGCATCAGGGAGTGCATGCTGATGACGAATGTCAGCCCCAGCGCGACGATCGCGCCCCACATGATCGGGTAAACGCGGAACATTCCGCTGGTCATGGCTGCGAATGGGCCGGTTCCCGCCAGCGCGGCCCCCGAGACAAACCCACCGCCCTCCAGGTCATAGATCTGCAGCGCGGATGTCGGAAACGTCTCGACAAGCAGATGCACGACGCCATCCGGCGAGCGGACGAGTCCAATCTCCGCCACCGTCGAGACATTCAACATCGGAAGCAGCCGGGTTTCTCCGTCGAACGGAGAGACGTTGACGGAAATATTCTGATTCAGTCCCCCCGCTCCCGTCGTCATGACATGAACCAGCGCGTCGTCGCGGGCGATAACGGCGCCCTGAGTCAGCGATTGCCCCAGCACTTTCTCCCAGGGGGCTTCGAGCTCGTTGGCGAATTCCAACGCCGAGATCGGACCATCCACTGCACCCTGGGGATCATGCAGGGACAGAGGGATCCCGCGGCACCTCCAATGCCCCTGCGAGTCGGCGTAGACGACCCACAGTTCGTCACCGGCGGGGACGACATGCCACTGCGGGGCGACGCCCCACGCCGCCGTAGCGGTGACCAAACCGTTTGGCGTGGTCGTCACCGTGGGAGCAGGAGCCCCCAGGGCCGTGGGCGACGGGGGCAAAACCCATCCGGCAACCGACCATTCACCATCCGCCCACGTCAACAGGCGCTGATGACCCTGAAAGTCGGGGTCAAGGACGCAGAGCTTGCCTTCGCGGAGGAACGGATTCGAGGGGGAGTTCAGTCGGAACGTCGGGTAACTCGTCGCAACGCTCCGTCCGTCGATCGTGCTGACACTCCCAAGCGCGACGCACCACAAGCGTTCGCCGTCCGCGACGCAGCCGCTGGGAGGTTCGGGAAGGTTGAGTTCCGACCCTTCGACCTCTGCCCCTTCCCAGGTGATCGCGCGCAGAGTCGCCGAAGGTTTCACACCCATCTTGTCGATGTAGGGAATCCAGAGTTGATCCCGCCACGCCACGGCCTGCGGCAATTGCGGGGAGGTCAGCACCACTCGACCGGACATGAACATTTCCGGCATCATGGTCCACATGATGACCTGAGGCAGGATGGACTGCCCAAGGAAGTAGACGACGCCAGCGACGGCCCCGAAGATGATGTACTGGGTCTTGCCTTCTTCGGAGCGATACCCTTCGGGGCCGTCGTGGTCGATATCGTCGACTTCGAAATCGGCGTCGGTGAGTTCCCCCGGCGATGGCGACACAGCACCCTCCTGTCAGAAGACTCAGGCGGATCTTCCCGGATCCATCCGCGACACGCGGCGCGGGACGGGAGACTAAACCGCCGACCCGTTCTGATCCCCGCGGCCGCGCAGCACTCCGTGTCGGTAGGCGTCGGCCATGGCCAGCGGAATTTCCGCTTCGGCCAGGACCACTTTCGCCTGGTTTTCCACGGTCAGCGCCCGCATTTCCTGATCTTTGGCGACCGCGCGAGCCCGGCGCTCTTCCGCTTTGGCCCGCGCAATGCGCATGTCGGCTTCGGCCTGGTCGGCCTGCAAGCGGGCACCGATGTTGTCCCCGACGTCGATGTCGGCGATGTCGATCGACACGATTTCATAGGCGGTTTGCGAGTCGAGACCCTTGGCCAGCACGGCTTTGGCGATCAGCATCGGGTTCGCCAGAACTTGAGAGTGGGTTTCGCACGACCCGATCGCCGAAACGATCCCTTCGCCCACGCGGGCGATGATGGTCTCCTCCGTCGCCCCGCCGACGAGCTGCGAAAGATTCGTACGCACGGTCACGCGCGCTCGCGCCTTCAGTTGAATGCCGTTCTTCGCGACGCCGTCGAGAGTCGAACGAGCGGTCCGCTGATCGGGGCAGTCAATCACCTTGGGATTGACGCTGGTGTTCACGGCTTCCAGGAGGTCGCGACCGGCGAGATCGATGGCGGCGGCGGTGTTCCAGTCGAGCTTGATCTTGGCCCGTGAGGCCGCGATCAGGGCCTTTACAACTCGCAGGACGTTGCCTTCCGCCAGATAGTGTGCTTCCAGTTGCCGGATCGAGATGTCTTTGATCCCAGACTGAACTGACATGATCTTGGCATCGATGATCGCCGTCGGATTCACCTTCCGCAGCGACATGAACAGGAGGGTGAACGGGCTGACCCACACACGCGTAAAATAAGCCCGCAGCCACAAGCGGAAGTACATGGCGAACACCGCCAGGAAGATAATCGCAAACACCACCGCCAGCCCGACGGCCAGCAGCAAGACGATTTGCCAGAACTGAGGCATGGAAACGATTCCTTGGAAGGTGACACGCGTTCCGGTTGGAATTGTACCGGACGCCCCCAGGTTCCACCAGCTTCTCAACGCCGCGGCGACCTCGGCGGATCACGTAGAGTCGCGATTTCCCAGTCTGCGAGGCGGCCGCCGCCAGAACGCCGGCGGTAGAGTTGAGCGAAATGGCGGTCGCAAGGCGATGACGGGTTACCGACGTTCCCGTACCATCCACGGGATTCGCCGGAGTCTCCGCCCGTCCGACGGTATTTCCAGGAAGGATTCACGACGAACCGATGCGTACAATCCGCCTCACTCTGGCCTACGATGGCGCCAACTACTCCGGTTGGCAGGTGCAGCCCGACCGAACATCGGTGCAGCAGGTGGTCGAGCAGGCGCTATGGGAGTTAAGCGGCGAGCGGGTCAAAGTTGCGGCGTCCGGGCGGACTGACGCCGGGGTGCATGCATTGGCGCAGGTTGCCAGCTTCAATACTTCCCTCAACGTCCCCGTCGACGCCTATCGGTGGGGCTTGGTGACCAAGCTTCCCAGTGATGTGGTGGTCACCAACGCCGAAGAGGTGCCCTACGGCTATCACGCCCGGTTCGACGCAGTCCGCAAGACGTATCGGTATGTCATTCATGCCAGCCGCACCGCCATCCCCTGGTTGCGGAATTACGTCTGGTGGCACCGGGGAGACCTCGACGATGGCGCCATGCAACAGGCCCTGGAAGTCTTCCTCGGCGAACACGACTTCCGCTGCTTCGAGACGCAGTGGCCCAATCGCAGCAGCAGCGTGCGAACAATCTATGAGGCCCGGTGGACGCGCACCTCGACGTGGATGCCGTGGTGCACAGAGGGTCCATTGTTGAGTGGTCAGACGCTAGGGGCGAATGGGGAGAGCGCGATATCGCCCGACCGCGTCGAAGGCGCCCCGTTTCTTTGCCTCGAGATTACGGCAAACGGGTTTCTGTACAACATGGTCCGCGCGATCGTCGGGACGCTCGTCCCCGTGGGGCGCGGTCGCTGGACCGTCGACGACATACGCCGCATCCTCGACACGGGGGATCGCAGTCACGCAGGCGACACAGCTCCAGCTCAGGGACTGTATCTGGCGAATGTGGTGACAGTCGTCGATCTTGACCGCATCGCGGATCGCCTCGCCCGTCTGGAACAGCTGCGCGAAGATCGGGCCGACGACGATTGAGTTCGCAGTGTGGGATCGGAATCCCGGCCGCCCCCAGGAAGGCCTCCGTCGTCCGGTTCCAGCGGTGGTCACCATTCCTCGACGATCAGGGAATGGCTGGCAACAAAGGACTCCAGTTCGGCCGCATGGAAGACTCCCGTCGTGGCGCCGATCGCTTGAACACAACTCGCGCCCAGGGCTGAGCCATATTTCAGGCATGCGGCCGGGGAATGACCCTTCAGCAGTCCATACACATACCCGGCGACGAACGCGTCACCCGTGCCGGTCGGATCTACCGCGGTCACGGGGAAGGTTCCAACTCGGCAACGGCCCGCCGGGCCGTCGTAAATCGCTCCGTCCGCACCGCAGGTGATCATGACCGTGCCGCAGCCGGCGGCACGAAAGCGTCGGGCCTGCTCCCAGGGATCGGTTCCTCCGGCGATGACGGTCGCCTCATCATGGTTGGGCAAAAAGACATCGGTCCACGGCAGAACCGGCGCAACCCACTCCCAGCACGCTGCCCGCGAACCGACGACAACGTCCAACATGGTGGTGACCCCGGCCGCGCGCGCCCTTTGAAACAGTTCGCTCACCCGTGCGGGGGTGAGCGTCTCCAGCAGGCAATACCCCCCAACATACAACACCCGCGTGCGCGCCAGATCGGCATCGGTGATCTGCGTGCCGTCATAGAGCGCATTGGCGCCCACGCAATGGATGAATCGGCGGTCCTCCCCCTGGACGTTGATCACAAACGTCCCACTCGTCGGTTGCTCGGGGCGGGCGCTCAGCCCGGTGCAATCGACCCCGGCCGTGGTGAGCAGGTCTGCCAGCGCTCGTCCGAAGAGATCGGTCCCGACGCAGCCGCTCACGCCGACCCTCAGGCCGAGCTTGACCAGGTCCACCGCGACATTCGCCGCACAGCCGCCGATGGTGAACGTCAGCCTGGGCGTCAGCGATAACCCGCCTGCTGGCGGAATCGCGACAATCGGCTCGCAGACCTGATCGGCGACGATGATCCCGGCACACAGGCAATCCCAGCGGTCAGTCATGAAGGGTCGATCGGTCTGGAGGAATCCGGCAGTCAGTTGGAATTCCGCGACATCCTAACGGGGACCTCTGGAACGACTCAACCAGCTTGGCGGCAGGGACCTACCTCTCGGGTTGCCGACGCGGTAGGCTGAGCCCCCGTCAAGAGTGTGAACTACTGGTCGACCCGTGATCGCGGAGGCGCTATGACGCAAACCACGCTGCGACTGTCGCCCTGGCATCTGGTGGTCTGGTGCACGCTGGCGGCGCTCATGGCGGCAAGTGCCGTTCAGGCCTGCTGGACGTACAACAGCATCGCCGGAACTGACAAGACTCCGCAGCACATCGCCTGGATCGCCCTGGCCGTGGTCACTGGACCTTATGTCGGACCGGTGGCCAATCCCGGCGCGACTGATGTCGGCGACCCACTCCGGTATGTCACGGCGGCGCTCGTGTTACTGCAACTCGTTTCTCTGGTTCCGTTTGTCGTCATCCGGCGACCGGTGCACTGGACGGTCCTGGTGCTCGCCTGGCTCGGATTCGTGGGAGCGACGCTGCTGTGGTTCTTCGCCGCCGGGCTGTCGCTGGGTCACCACCTGAGTTAGCGATCGGGGTGCGACGGCGATTGCCCGGTGACCGCATCGTCCAGCCAGTTCAGCAAATCCCCGACAAATTCCTCCGGTCGCGGCTCGAACTCGAGTGTGTGACATGCGTCGGAGTATTCGATGAGGCGCGTGGCCGTCGTGCGGCTCAACCGCTGCAGCCAACCACGATTGGCGGCGTTGTCGATAATCCGATCTTTGCCGGCGAGCATCATGAGAACCGGGCAGGAGATGTTCGCTGCCCGTTGTTCGATCCGCGGGCCAAGACGGAGATTGGCGCGCAGGAAGTCGACGGTCACGCGATGCAGCGCCAATTCATCCCGACGGATGAACTCCTGCCATGTCGGAGAATCGCTGAAGAGCGCCGGGTCGTTGAGTGGAATCGGGACGGAATAGGTCCCCCATCCCGCCGCCGCTGCCCACTCCAACTGGTAGCGTTGCCGCCAGGTCGGACGCTGGCGGGGATAGAGTCCTGGATAGAGCAGGGCGATTCCATCGAAATCCTGGGGATGGGTGGCGGCACAGGCAGCCGCGAGTCGCCCGCCCCAACTGACTCCCATCAGAATCAGCGGGCAGCGCGGTGCATGGCGTCGCTCCCACTTTAAGCCGAGCAGGAACTGCCGCACATCTGCGATCAGGCGGTCTTCATGCGGGGCGTGGCCGCGTTCACGGGCATTCAGCCCGGATCCGCGACGATCCAGGAAGAAGACTTCATAACCCTCCTCGGCGAGGCGTCGGCATGAATACTGATACCAGCCGCCGTGGCTTTGAATCCCGTGCAGCGCAATCACGATCCCGCGCGGAGCGCCGGCGGGCCTCCAATGTCGATACTGCAGCGGATAACCATCGGATGCGCGGTACACAGTGGGGATCGAGGGAGATGTCGAGGATTGGTTGGTCGCGTCGACTGATGACGGTGGACTGCGCGTCGGCGACCGACGCGCAGAACTTGAGGCGTAGCGGCGGAAATTCTCGGCTATTCCACCATTGTCTCCAGGACGCGGGCAAACGCGGCGTACGCGCCACCATCGAACAGGACGATCCGTATCGACAACGTGGACGCTGCAGCCGACGAGCCGAGGAATTGCTGGATCGCCGTGAGCGAGTGCTCAGCAGCGAGATCTATGGGATAGCCGTATGCCCCTGTGCTGAGGGCCGGGAAGGCGATCGACTGGCAGCCGTGACTCTGAGCCAGTTCGAGACAGCGTCGATAGGCCGACTGCAGCAGTTCCGGCTCGCCGCGATGGCCGCCCCGCCAGACCGGCCCCACCGCATGGAACACGTGCTTGGCAGTGAGCATTCCCGCAGAGGTCACGACGGCGTCCCCCGTGGGGCACCCCTCGGGATACTGTCGCCGGGTCTCCTCCATCAGCGACGGTCCGGCGGCGCGATG